>DASUGD010000056.1:0-55905 GCA_036274195.1 Gemmatimonadaceae bacterium
CTCGCGGAGGCCCACCTGAACGACCTGGGTGGACGGGGCATGTCGCAGGAGACGCGCGACGTGTTCCACCGCGTGCGCGACTTCCTCGCCGCGGCGGCGAAGGAGCTGGCCGAGCGCGAGAACAGCGAGATGCAGAACCAGCTGGCGTTCCACGCGGCCGGCGCCGACGATGAGTCTCTGTCCGCCCAGCGGCGTGCGGAGCTCAAGGCGGCGCACCGGCAGCTGGAGAAGCGCAGCGAAGACGCTGCCGCCGACGTGCTCGGCCATCACGACATGCAGGCACTCGCCGCAATGCTCGGGCGCAAGTCCGAGGCGGACGTGGACGCAGCCGCGGTGGAGCTCCTGCGACTCGCCGGCATCACGCCGGGCGGAAAAGTTCGCCTGCGCGACGGCCGGAGTGGCGAGACGTTCGCGAGCCCGGTGACGGTCGGTGAGATCTACATGCTGAAGCTGTCGCACCTGGTCGACGACAAGATCCACGCGCGCAGCATTGGCCCGTACTCGCTGGTCACGCAGCAGCCGCTCGCCGGCAAGGCGCAGTTCGGCGGCCAGCGATTCGGAGAGATGGAGGTGTGGGCGCTCGAGGCGTACGGCGCGGCGCACACGCTCCAGGAGATCCTGACGGTGAAGTCCGACGATGTGAACGGGCGCAGCCGAGTGTACGAGGCGATCGTGAAGGGTCAGAACCTTCCGGAGCCCGGGATCCCCGAGTCGTTCAACGTGTTGGTGAAGGAATTACAGGCGCTCGGCATTTACGTGAAGATGGGCGCAAATAGCGACGGCACTTTCGAACCGTCGATGGATGGCGGCAACGGTAACGGAGCCGAGGAGTAAGCGATGATCGATTTCCGCAGTGCGCGCGAGACCCGCGCGTCGGCGTTCGACTTCATTCAGGTCCGCATTGCCTCACCGGAGGAGATTCGCGGGCCGAAGGATCCCAAGGAGCGGGAGCGCCTGGAGATGCAGGGGCTGCGCAACTGGTGGTCCTGGGGCGAGGTGCTCAAGCCCGAAACCATCAACTACCGCTCCTTCAAGCCCGAGAAGGACGGTCTGTTCTGCGAGCGCATCTTCGGTCCCGTGAAGGACTGGGAGTGTCATTGCGGGAAGTACAAGCGCATCCGCTACCGCGGCGTCATCTGTGACCGCTGCGGCGTCGAGGTCACGCTCTCCAAGGTCCGTCGCGACCGCATGGGGCACATCGACCTCGCCGTGCCGGTGGCGCACATCTGGTTCTTCAAGACGCTGCCGAGCCCGATGGGGAACCTGCTCGACCTCACGCTTCGTGATCTCGAGAAAGTCATCTACTACTCGAACTACGTCGTCATCGACCCCGGCACGCAGGACGTGCGCGCGAACCAGCTGCTCGACGAGGACGAGTACCTCAACCTCCGCCAGAAGGCGAAGGAAGAGGGCGATGCCGCGTTCCTCGCGGACATCGGCGCGCCGGCCGTGCGCGAGCTGCTGCGCCGCATCGACGTCGACAAGCTCGCCGAAGAGCTGCGTGTTGGCGTGATCGACGAGTCGTCACAGCATCGCAAGAAGCAGATGCTCAAGCGGCTCAAGATCGTCGACGCCTTCCGCACGTCGGGCGATTCAGGCGACACGCGCAACCGCCCGGAGTGGATGATTCTGGACGTCGTTCCGGTGATTCCGCCGGACCTCCGTCCACTCGTTCCGCTCGACGGCGGGCGCTTCGCTACCTCGGATCTGAACGATCTGTATCGTCGCGTCATCAACCGCAACAACCGCCTGCAGAAGCTCATCGTGCATCGCGCGCCGGAGGTCATTCTCCGGAACGAGAAGCGCATGCTGCAGGAGGCGGTGGATGCGCTGTTCGACAACGGCCGTCGCTCGAAGGCGATTCGCGGCCGCGGCAAGCGTCCGCTCAAGTCGCTGTCGGACATGCTCAAGGGCAAGCAGGGCCGCTTCCGCCAGAACCTGTTAGGCAAGCGCGTGGACTACTCGGGCCGGTCGGTCATCGTCGTCGGGCCCGAGCTCCAGCTGCACCAGTGCGGCCTGCCGAAGGCGATGGCGCTGGAGCTGTTCAAGCCGTTCATCATCCACAAGCTCGTCGAGAAGGGCATCGCCGAGACGGTCAAGCGCGCCAAGAAGATCGTGGAGCGTGAGAGCCCCGAGGTCTACGAGATCCTCGAGGAGATCATCCGCGACCACCCGGTGCTCCTGAACCGCGCGCCGACGCTCCACCGGCTGGGCATCCAGGCGTTCGAGCCGGTGCTCGTCGAGGGCAAGGCCATCCGCATTCACCCGCTCGTCTGCGCGGCGTTCAACGCCGACTTCGACGGTGACCAGATGGCCGTGCACGTGCCGCTGTCGTTCGAGGCCCAGCTCGAGAGCCGGTTGCTCATGCTGTCGTCGAACAACATCCTCAAGCCGTCGGACGGCCGCCCGGTCGCGGAGCCGAGCCAGGACATCGTGCTCGGCTGCTACGTGGCGACGAAGGCGCCGGCCGAGTTCGCGAAGTACGAGAAGGACGAGAAGGCCGCGGCGGGGCTGCGCAAGTTCGCCGCGATCGCCGAGCTCGAGATGGCGCTGGCGCACGGCATCGTGCAGCGGCAGTCGCCGATCCGTTTCCTCGTGGAGGAGGACGGCCGCCGTCGCTGGGTGGTGACGACGGTCGGTCGCGCACTGTTCAACGCGATCGTCCCGAAGGGAATCTCGTTCCAGAACCGCGACATGAAGAAGAAGGCGTTAGGCGAGCTCGTATTCGAGAGCTATCGCCAGGCCGGTCTCGCGGCGACGGTCGAGTTCCTGGACCGGCTCAAGGAGTTCGGCTTCTTCAACGCGACGCGGGGCGGGGTCTCGATCGGCATCGAGGACCTGCACATCCCGTCCGAGAAGGAGACGCTGCTCGGCGAGGCGACGGAGCGCGTCGAGCGCTTCCAGCGCGCGTACCAGACGGGCAACATCACGAACGGGGAGCGCTACAACAAGGTGATCGACACGTGGACGCACGCGAACTCCGACATTGCCGACGCCATGGTGAAGGCCATGCGCGAAGACAAGGCCGGGTTCAACCCCGTGTTCATGATGTTCGACTCCGGCTCGCGTGGTAGCCGCGACCAGATCCGCCAGCTGGCGGGTATGCGCGGTCTCATGGCGAAACCGCAGAAGAAGCTCACCGGTGGCATTGGCGAAATCATCGAGAGCCCGATCAAGTCGAACTTCCGTGAAGGCTTGTCGGTGCTCGAGTACTTCATCTCCACGCACGGCGCTCGTAAGGGTCTCGCGGACACGGCGCTCAAGACGGCCGACGCCGGATACCTAACGCGTCGTCTCGTGGACGTCGCCCAGGACGTGACGATCAGTGAGGAGGATTGCGGCACGATCCTCGGCCTCGAGATCGGCGCGCTGAAGGAAGGGGAAGACATCATCGAGCCGCTCTCCGAGCGCATCGTCGGCAACGTGGCCGCCGATGACGTCGAGGACCCGCACGAGATGGATGAGTCGGGTCGTCGCACGCTGCTCGTCGAGGCGGGCCAGTTGATCGACGAGGACATGGCGCGCGCGATCGAGGAGGCGGGGATCGAGACGATCAAGATTCGCTCGGTACTCACCTGCGAGGCGAAGCGCGGGCTGTGCCGCATGTGCTACGGCCGCAACCTGGCCACCATGGACATGGTGGACCTCGGCGAGGCGGTCGGTATCATCGCCGCGCAGTCGATCGGGGAGCCGGGCACGCAGCTCACGCTCCGGACGTTCCACATCGGCGGTACGGCGGCTCGTATCGCCGAGCAGACGCAGCGCAAGTCGAAGGTCGCCGGCGTGATCGAGTACGGCGAGCGCATGGTCGTCGTCACGAACCCGGAGGGACAGCGCATCGTCACCTCCTACGAGGGCGACATCTCGATCCGTGCCTCGCACGACAAGAACGCGGGCATCGCGGCGCGGCTGCAGGTGCCGTTAGGCGCGATCCTGATGGTCGAGGATGGCCAGGAGGTGCGGCGCGACCAGGTGATCTTTACCTGGGACCCGTACACGAACCCGATCATCGCCGACACGGAAGGCACGATCCGCTTCGTCGATCTCGTGGAAGACGAGTCGGTGTCCGAGGAGCTCGACGAGCTCACCGGTCTCCGTCAGCGCGTCGTCATCGAGGATCGTGAGAAGAAGCTCCACCCGCACATCGAGATCTGGCAGGCGAAGGGCGGGAAGGAGAAGCGCGTACGCGACTTCGTCATTCCGGTGGGTGCGCAGCTCATCGTCGATGACGGGCAGGAGATCTTCGCGGGTCAGACGATCGCCAAGATCAGCCGCGAGGCGTACAAGACGCGCGACATCACCGGTGGTCTGCCGCGCGTCGCCGAGCTGTTCGAGGCGCGCCGGCCGAAGGATCCGGCAACGATCTCGGAGATCGATGGCATCGTCAGGTTCGGCGAGATCAAGCGCGGCAAGCGCGAGATCTTCGTCGCGCCGGCCAAGACCGTGGACAACATGGTCGTGGTTGACGAGGCGCAGGAGGCGCAGCTGTACGAGGTGCCTGCTGGCAAGCACCTCCGCGTGCACGAGGGTGATCGCGTGCGCGCGGGCGACCGCCTCTCCGAGGGGCCGGTGAACCCGCACGACATTCTGCGGATCAAGGGCCCGCGCGCGGTGCAGGAATACCTCCTGAACGAAGTGCAGGAGGTCTACCGGCTCCAGGGCGTGAAGATCAACGACAAGCACATCGGCGTGATCGTTCGCCAGATGCTCCAGAAGGTCCGGGTCATGGACCCGGGCAACACGGAGTTCCTCGAGGGTGAGCACGTCGACAAGCAGACCTTCCGCGAGGAGAACGAGCGGGCGAAGAAGAAGAAGGCGACCCCGGCGACGTCGGAGCCGCTGCTGCTCGGCATCACCAAGGCGAGCCTGACGACTCAGTCGTTCATCTCGGCGGCCTCGTTCCAGGAGACGACGCGCGTCCTCACCGACGCGGCGATTCGTGGGGCGAAGGATGACCTCCTTGGTCTCAAGGAGAACATCATCATCGGTCACCTCATCCCCGCCGGCACCGGCATGTACCGGTATCAGGAGGTGGACGTGGAGGCCGAGGCTCCGCCGATGCCCGAGGGGCTCCCGTCGGAGACGTCACTCCCGAGCTACTTCAGCTCTTCGCTGGCGGAGACTGGGTTCTCGGCGGGCGGATTGGGAGAGGACTGAGTTTTCGGGTACGGGGAACCGGGAACGGGGAACCGAAAGACCCTCGGGAGGCTTGGCTTCCCGAGGGTCTTTGCATTGAAGGCGTTATTTCGTTAGGCTCGGCCGATTGGCGATCCGAGCCTCTGCCTAACGCTTCGCATCGGGGTTGGTGTGCCGCGGCCCGTCGCGCAGCCAGATCAGCATCACGCCACATCCGCCTGACGTCTTGTTGTACTGCGCCGGGATCTGGCCCAGACCAGTATAGACTTCGACGCCCTCGATCTCGCTCGCCTGCATTCCGTTCACGTCGAACAACGGCACCTGTTCCGACGACGACGAGTACGCGGCTGCGCCGTCAACGTAGACGTCCAGGTAACAGGCGAGCGGGGCTCCGGCGGCGATGTCCGCGAGGGTCAAGACTTCGGTCCTCGACACTCGGCACATCGCACACTTCCCGACGCTTGTGGTGCGCCTGCTCGCGACCCACGACTTCGAGCTGCCGCCGTGATGGACGGTGATGCCCGGAACGCGCGAGGCGAGAATATCGCCGAGCGGTCGATTCTTATCCTTCTCCAGCTCCTCGCTATCGATGAAATGGCCGACGCCGAGCGCTTTGCGCGCATCGAACGCCGCCATCTTGCCTTGTCGCGGTGGCGGTGCCGCCTCGCGCACCGTAACGGTCGGCAGCTCGTTCACGGCGGGCTCGAGGACGATGTCGCTGACAAGCGTCTCGTCTCCATCGAAAACTGTGGGAGTCGAATCGGGTCGAAAACCCAACGCCCGGGTGACCACGAAGTGCTCGCCGTGCGGAATTTTCGTGAGCCGAAACCGGCCCAATGAATCCGTGACGGTTCGGATGTCGAGCCCCGGAACCGTTATTGTCGCGTTTGCGATCGGACGACGCTCCGGCTCCGCGAGGACGCGACCCTGAAGCTCGGCCTGCGCCTCGAGCAGGGCGGGTGCGGCAAGTACGACGAGTGCGACGAGAGGCCGCATTCTATGGGCGATTGAGAGGGCGGATGGACGAGGTTTTCAAGATGCGATTCTCCCAGCCACGGGGCCACAACGCCTTGACGCTCCCATACTTCGCCGGTATCATACGGGTCTGCCTCGACCGGCTTTGGTCGGGGGATCAGCGAGACCTCGAGGGTATGCCGACTATCAACCAACTCGTCCGGCGGGCACGCCGGGATGTGATCAAGAAGGAGAAAGCGCCGGCGCTTCAGGCGAACCCGTTTCGCCGTGGCGTTTGCACGCGCGTCTACACCACGACTCCGAAAACGCCCAACTCGGCGCTTCGGAAAGTGGCCCGTGTGCGCCTGACGAATCAGATCGAAGTGACGGCCTACATTCCGGGTGAGGGGCACAACCTCCAGGAACACTCGATCGTGTTGGTGCGTGGCGGCCGTGTGAAGGATCTCCCTGGTGTTCGTTACCACATTGTGCGCGGCACGCTCGACGCCTCGGGCGTGAATGGGCGCAACCAGAGCCGGTCCAAGTACGGCACGAAGAAACCCAAGGCCGCCGCCGGAGGTAAGAAGTGAGCCGCCGAAAGAAGTCGGTGAAGCGCCCGGTTCTCCCCGACGCGCGCTACGACAGTCAGACCGTTTCGAAGTTCATCAACGCTCTCATGCTGCAGGGCAAGAAGTCGACGGCAGAGCGCCTCTTCTATGGCGCGATGGATCTCGTCGAGTCTCGCACGAGCCAGCCGGGCGTGAACGTGTTCAAGCAGGCGCTGGCGAATCTGAAGCCGGTGGTCGAGGTGAAGAGCCGCCGAGTCGGCGGTGCCACTTACCAGGTTCCCGTCGAGGTGCGCCCCGAGCGCCGCACTGCGCTCGCGATGCGTTGGCTCATCAGCTACTCGCGCGATCGCAACGAGAAGTCGATGGCCGAGAAGCTTGCCGCTGAAGTGATCGCGGCGTCCAAGGGCGAAGGCAACGCGGTGAAGAAAAAGGAAGACACGCACCGCATGGCCGAAGCCAACAAGGCGTTCGCGCACTATCGCTGGTAATCCGTTCCACGAGATCCCCGCCCCCCGCGATCTCGCCGAACGAAAAAACACCCCGCCAGGTGCTCTCGCACCGGTGGGGCGTTTTTTTTCGTGCGCACTACTTCGCCACCATGTCGATGACCCCTCGAGGGAGGCGTGATTCGTGCACGCCTAACGTTCGCGCGGGCGGACAAACTTGCCGCCGGCGTCGTGGAGATTCAATGTAAGTTCACGTCGTTGCAACAGCTTACGTCCGCAGCGCGGTTCCGTATCCCGTGGCGTGCGGGCGCGGCACTCGTTGCACCGACTCACCATCGTACCTCACATCCGTGACCGAATCCGCCGCCCTCCAACCCCACTACCCGCTCCCGCACCCGAGCCCATCAGCGATCTTCAAGGAGCTCGACGAGGGGGGCGTCCTGCTCTCGACTACCGACGAGGTCTATTTCGGCGTGAATCCGGTCGGTGCTCGCATCTGGGCGCTGCTTCCACCGGTCTCACAGACCTTTGGAGAGTTGTGTCTCGCGCTCGAGCAGCAGTATCCTGACGCAGGCGCCGAGCGCATTCGCATTGACGCCCAGGAGTTTCTCGAATCGCTCATCGCCAGCGGGCTGGTGGTGACCGCCTCCAACTGACCCGGACTTTCAGTAGCCGTGTCTTCTTCGGCAGCACATCTCGCGCGAAAGCTCATCGGACTGTCTTTCCGGGACTGGGCCGAGTTGGTGCAGGCGCAGTGGGCGCTCCTCGCAGCGCGTGGGATGGTCCGGAATCGGCCGATCGGGTCGCTGGCGACGCCGACGATGGGTAGTCCGCCGGCTGACACAGCCCGCCTGCCCGAAGCTCGACGGCTTGCTTTGGCGGTGGTTCGCGCAGCGCGGTTTGGCGTATTCCGCCCGCAGTGTCTGGTTCGATCAGTGGCGCTGTCGCAGATGCTGGAGGACCGCGGGATCTCGGGCGCCCTCGTGCGGGTGGGGGTTCGGCGCAAGAACGGGGAGTTCTCGGCCCACGCATGGGTGGAGCTGGCTGGAGAGACGCTTGGGGATGCGGATGACCACGTTGGGTCGTTCGTGCCAATGACCAACCTGGACGTCCAGCGATAGCTTGCAGTTGCCGGTTGACGACGGGCCGTGTCGGACCGACCTTCACGTTCGTCCTAATCGTGGTCGAGCCTGGCGCGCCGATTGCCAGGCTCGGCCATGAACCCGTCGGAGCCGTCATGTACGCATCCCCCAAACTCGAGCGCTTCGGAACGCTGCGAGAGCTGACCGCTGCGCCGTTCTCCGCTATTGGCGCTTCGTTTTCCCTCGCCAGTGGCTCGCTGCCGATTGGCGCAGGTGATTGCGGTCCCAACGTGCCGGTGGGCGATCCATCGGCGTGCGGTCGCAGCTGAGCGAGACACGCACACGCGGCTGTTGCCCTCCTCCGGCACCTGTCTACACCGAGCTACAATCTCCTCGGCTGTGTATCCTCGTAGCGGATGACTTCCGGTCCCCGCCAGCTGCGTCGACTCGATGCCTAAGTACGGCGTGTTCGGATTCACCATCGACTCGGCCGTCGCGTTTCCGGAGCTCGACCAAGCGGGCGCCGGCACCAACGTGGATTGGACTCTTCGTGTAGCGCAGGACGAATGCGCTGCCACGACCGGCACACCGCTTGGCATCGACTGCGTGTACGGCGACGTGCACGTTCGCACTTACGCCTCCGAAAGGGCGCTGACGATCGCGTTCGACGACACTGGGGCGTTCGAGGTGCGTCCCGGCGGTCGCGAGATCGTTTGGTACCCGGGACCGCTGCCAACGGAAGCGGCCGTGCGAGCCGACGTCCTCGGCCGCGTCATCGCGCTGGCCGCACACGCCGATGGCCATCTGACGCTGCACGCGAGCGCGGTGTCGGTCGCCGGCCGCGCGGTTGCGCTGGTTGGCCCGAAGCACGTTGGCAAATCGACGCTCGCGCTGGCGCTCGTACGGAACGGGGCGCGGCTGCTCACTGACGACACGCTCGTCGTGCGGTTGGAGCGTGGTGAAGCGTGGGCTGCGCCTGGCGTCCAGCGCATTCGCCTGTGGGAGGACGCGGCGCGCGCGCTTGGCCGGTTCGCTCCGGGCACGGGTGGGGGAAAGCCGGCGGCGCCGATCGCGCCTAACGAGCGCGAGGGCACGACTCTGCCGCTCGTGGCGTGCTACGTGCTCGCGCCGTCGGCGGCGCCGGATGGCAGGGCGCCGCGCGGACCGGCGATCCAGCGCGAACGGCTCTCGCCGGTGCACGCCGCGCTCGCCTGTGTGCGGTTCGGCAAGCTTGGCGCGCTGGCTGGCGGCGCGATCGGCGCGGCGGTGCTCGACCGGGCGGGCACCCTGACGAAGGCCGTACCGGTGTACGTCGCGACGCTCCGGCCGGACTTTACGAGGCTCGACGAGGTGGCCGAGCGGGTGATGGCGTGGCACGGCGTGGCGCGGGTCGTGGGCCGGGCGGCGGTGCGCTGATGGCGGTGGATCTCGCGCGGCTCAACGTCCCGGTGACGGCGACGGTGCCTAACGAGGTGCCGGTCGTGCGGGTCACCGATCTCTGGAAGGAGTTTCCGGCGGCGCGGTCTCTCGCGGATTTGCTGCGGCATGCCGGCCGCCGCCCGTCGCCGGCGATCGCGGACGTTTCGCTCGACGTCTGCGCAGGGGAGTTCGTCGGCCTGCTCGGACCGAACGGGGCCGGGAAGACGACGCTGCTCAAGATCCTCGCGACGCTCATCACGCCCGACCGCGGCTCCGTCACTGTCGCTGGGCACGATGTGATCACCGCGGCACCGAGCGTTCGGCAGATCATCGCGCCGGTGCTGGCCAACGAGCGCAGCCTGTACTGGCGACTGTCGGCACGCGAGAACCTCGAGCTGTTCGCGGCGCTCTTGCGCCTTCCGCCGAGCGACGTGACGCGGCGTGTCGATGAGGCGCTCGATGTCGTCGGGCTGTCGGATGCGGGGCGAAAGATGGTCGGGCAATTTTCCGCCGGGATGATGCAGCGCCTCCTCGTCGCGCGTGCCCTGCTGGGGAGCCCGCGCGTGCTCCTGCTCGACGAGCCGACCCGGAGCCTCGATCCCGCTGCCGCGCATGCGTTCCGCGCGTTTCTGCGGGAGGAGTTGGGCACACGCCGGGGGTGTGCTGTGCTCGTGGCGACGCACCGAACCGAGGAGGCGTTCGAGCTGTGCGATCGCGTGGTCGTGCTCAATCGGGGGCGGGTCGTCGCTACCGGACCAGCACGAGAGCTCGGTGACGCGCTGACGGGCGTCCGGTATTCCGTGCACACGCTGGAGCCCAATCACCCCGCGCTCGAGGAAGTCGTGAAGTCGGGTAAGGCGCGCCGGGTTGCCGCGACGTCGGAGGGTGTCGGGCGGTGGTGGCGGGTGGAGGTAGAGATCGATGGGGGTGATGCGACCGCCCGCGTCGTGCTGGCGACGCTGATCAAGGCAGGGATGCCGATCGCACGGTTCGAGCGGGTCGTGTCTCCGTTGGGTGAGATGATCGATCGCGCGATTGCGCGCAGCGGTCTCCCATGAGCACGCGAGCCGCGCTCGCACTCACGCACGCGTCCTGGCGGACCGCCAGGAGCTATCGGTTCTCCTTTGTCCTCTCGTTCGTCTCGCTGGCGGTCACGATAGTTCCGGTGTACTTCGTCGCGAAGGCGCTGCAGGAGTTCATGGCGCCCGTGATCTCGAGCGAAGGGCGCGACTATTTCGGCTTCGTGTTGATCGGGACAGCGATCCTGACGCTCGTGTCCGCGGCGGTCTCGTCGTTCGCGTCGGCGGTGAGCGGCGGGTTGTCGAGCGGGTTTTTCGAGGCGCTGCTCGTGACGCCAACGCCACTCGGTCTCCTGCTCGCCGGACAAACGGGATATTCGTTCGGCTGGGCGACGGCGCGCGCGATCCTGCTCATTGGCGCGGGCTTGCTGCTCGGAGTCGACGTGCACTGGCTGCGTGTGCCCGAGGCGTTGCTCGTGACGACACTTCTCGTGGGTGCGTATGCCGGCGTCGGGCTCATCGCGGCGGCGCTGGTCGTCTCGTTTCGGACCAACGCTGCTATCCCGCAGGGCGCTGTCGTCGCCTCGACACTACTCGGCGGTGTGTACTTTCCGGCGTCGGTGCTGCCTCCGGCGATTGCGCCGATCGCCGAGTGGGTACCGCTCACGCCGGGTCTGCGAGCCCTTCGGCAAGCATTGTTGTTGGGCTACCCACTGAGCACGATCGGTGGCGACCTGCTGCAGCTTGCCGGGCTCGCTCTCGGGTGTGCGATCGCGGGCGCGGTCTCGCTGCGCGCCGCGTTCCGGTACGCGAAAAAGGCCGGGTCGTTGGGGCAGTACTGAGCGCCCCAGGGTGTTTGTCCGAGCGTGGCGCGGCATTGACTTCGCCCTTATGGGGACTACATTTACCCGCCTCGGACACCTCGCTTCGCGCGGAGAGCTCGAGCTCTTCCGTGACGGGTGCTCGAACGCATGAAGCCGGCGAACTGCGCGCCGGTGACCTTAGGGGCTCGCGATACGCTTTCCCGGCGTAGTTGAGCGAGGGGCAACACGACCGACCGCTTCGCACGCGGTGCGACACGGTTCCCGACAAGCGACGCAGGACAACCTGACGCCAGTCAGTCCGTGGAAATTGCCTTTCGCGCGAGCGAGGGTGACGCAGCGGATCTCTCAGCCAGAGAGGAGACGGCGCGCCTTGGGTCCCCACCCGCGCTACAACGGCGGGCGCACCCGGCGATGGCGGATGGATACCGGTTCCTGTTCAAGGAACGTCTGGTCCACCCGCGTTTTTGTTGAGCGAAGTTTTCGCTCGCCGCTCGCGCGGCGAGCCTGAGATTACGAAGCGACGACGAACAGTCTGCAGATATGCCACGCACTACACCGCTCGAGCACTACCGTAACATCGGCATCATGGCGCACATCGATGCCGGGAAGACGACTACGACCGAGCGCATTCTTTTCTATACCGGCAAGAGCCACAAGATCGGCGAAGTCCACGATGGCGCGGCCACCATGGACTGGATGGAGCAGGAACAGGAGCGCGGGATCACGATCACGTCCGCCGCGACCACCTGCTTCTGGCGGCGGCATGGCACGAGCTCCGACAGCGGGACGGGACCGGAGTTCCGCATCAACATCATCGACACGCCAGGGCACGTCGACTTCACGGTGGAGGTCGAGCGCTCACTCCGCGTGCTCGACGGTGCGGTGACGCTGCTCGACTCGGTGGCCGGCGTCGAGCCGCAGACGGAGACGGTCTGGCGGCAGGCGGATCGCTACGGCGTGCCGCGCCTCATCTTCGCGAACAAAATGGATCGCGTCGGTGCGGACTTCGATCGCTGCCTCAAGATGATTCGCGATCGCCTGACGAAGAACGCGTATCCGATCCAGCTGCCGGTTGGGTCGGGCGAGCTGTTCACGGGGCACATCGACGTCATCGCCCGCAAGCAATACATCTTCGACGAAGAGACGTTAGGCAAGACGTTCACCGTCGTGGATGTCCCGGACGACATGAAGGACGCGGTGGAGCTGGCCCGTCACGAGCTGATCGAGGCGGCGGTCACGCACGACGAGCAGCTGATCGAGAAGTACCTGAGCGGCGAGGAGCTCTCCGACGAGGAGATTCGTCACGCCATTCGTGCGGCGACCGTCGGCGGGTTCATCACGCCGGTGCTCTGTGGGGCGTCGTTCAAGAACAAGGGCGTGCAGGCGCTGCTCGATTCCGTGATCGACTTCCTGCCCGCGCCGGTTGACGTCAAGGCGATCAAGGGGCACCTGCCGCATCACGACGAGACCTTCGATGAGCGGCCGCCCTCTGACGAGGCGCCGTTTGCGGCGCTGGCGTTCAAGATCGCGACGGACCCGTTTGTCGGGAAGCTGACGTTCTTCCGCGTCTACTCGGGCGTTCTCGAGTCGGGGTCGTACGTGTACAACTCGACCAAGGACAAGCGCGAGCGCATCGGCCGTCTCCTGCAGATGCACGCCAACAAGCGTGAGGAGATCGAGGAAGTGCGCGCGGGCGACATTGCCGCGGCGATCGGTCTCCGAGACACGCGCACGGGCGACACGCTCTGCGATGACGAGAATCCGATCATCCTCGAGGCGATGAAGTTTCCGGCGCCGGTCATCGACGTCGCGATCGAGCCGAAGACCAAGGCCGACCAGGACAAGCTCGGCATCGCGCTGGCGAAGCTGGCCGAGGAGGATCCGACGTTCCGCGTGCATACCGACGCGGAGACGTCGCAGACGATCATCTCGGGGATGGGCGAGCTCCACCTCGAGATCATCGTCGACCGCATGATGCGTGAGTTCAAGGTCGACGCGAACGTGGGTCGACCGCAGGTCGCCTATCGCGAGACGATCAAGAAGCGCGTCGAGAAGGTCGAGGGCAAGTTCATCCGCCAGTCGGGTGGTAAGGGGCAGTACGGACACGTGGTCATCAACATGTATCCGGCCGAGCCGGGACAGGGCTTCGTGTTCGAGGACAAGATCGTCGGCGGCGTGATCCCCCGTGAGTACATCGCTCCGGTGGAGCAGGGGATCAAGGAAGCGCTGGAGAACGGCGTGCTCGCCGGCTATCCGATGGTCGATGTCGCGGTCGAGCTGGTGTACGGCTCGTACCACGAGGTCGACTCGAGCGAAATGGCGTTCAAGATCGCGGGCTCGATGGCCTACAAGGAGGCCGCGAAGAAAGCGAACCCCGTTCTGCTCGAGCCCATGATGAACGTCGAGGTCGTTTGCCCCGAGGCGTACATGGGCGACGTGCTGGGCGACCTGTCGTCCCGGCGCGGCAAGATCGGCGGCATGACGCAGCGTGGCGAGGCGCAGGTCATCGCCGCGAGCGTCCCGCTGTCGGAGATGTTCGGGTACTCGACGCGACTGCGCTCGATGACGCAGGGTCGGGCCGTCTACTCGATGGAATTCGCGCACTATGAGGAAGTGCCGAAGTCCAAGGCGGAGGAAATCATCAACAAGGTGAAGGCGTGAGCCTCGGGTTACACTCTCAGAGGAAGCACTACAATGGCTAAGGCAAAGTTCGAGCGGACGAAGCCGCACGTGAACGTCGGCACGATCGGCCACGTCGACCATGGCAAGACGACGTTGACGGCCGCCCTGACGAAGATCTCGTCGGACAAGGGATATGGCACCAAGTACGTCTCGTACGACGAAGTCGCGAAAGCGTCGGCGTCGCAGGGCCGTCGTGATGCCACGAAGATCCTGACGATCGCGACGAGCCACGTCGAATACGAAACGCCGAACCGCCATTACGCGCACGTCGACTGCCCCGGGCACGCCGACTACGTGAAGAACATGATCACCGGCGCCGCGCAGATGGACGGCGCGATCCTGGTGGTGAGCGCCGTGGACGGCCCGATGCCGCAGACGCGCGAGCACATCCTGCTCGCCCGCCAGGTGAACGTGCCGCGCATCGTCGTGTTCCTCAACAAGTGCGATCTCGTCGAGGACGCCGAGCTGCTCGATCTCGTGGAGCTCGAGGTCCGCGAGCTGCTCTCCAAGTACGAGTACGCGGGCGACGACGCGCCGGTCATTCGCGGTGCGGCGATCAAGGCGATCGAGGGTGATCCCCAGTGGATCGCCAAGATCCAGGAGCTCTACGACGCGCTCGACACGTTCATCCCGCAGCCGGTGCGCGAGGTCGACAAGCCGTTCCTGCTCCCGGTCGAGGACGTGTTCTCGATCACGGGCCGTGGTACGGTGGCGACGGGTCGTATCGAGCGTGGCCGTATCAAGGTTGGCGAGGAGCTCGAGCTGGTGGGCTTCGGGGCGAACAAGAAGACCGTCGTCACGGGCGTCGAGATGTTCCGGAAGCTGCTCGACAGCGGCGAGGCAGGCGACAACGTCGGCCTCCTGCTCCGCGGCGTCGACAAGAAGGAAATCGAGCGCGGCATGGTGCTCGCCAAGCCCGGCTCGATTCCTCCGCACACGAAGTTCGAGGCCGAGGTGTACGTACTCACGAAGGAAGAGGGCGGCCGCCACACGCCGTTCTTCAAGGGCTACCGCCCGCAGTTCTATTTCCGCACGACGGACGTAACGGGCTCGGTGGAGCTCCCGGCCGGCACGGAGATGGTCATGCCCGGTGACAACATCCAGATGACGATCGAGCTGATCACGCCGATCGCCATGGAAGAGCAGCTCCGGTTCGCCATTCGAGAGGGTGGAAGGACCGTCGGCGCGGGCGTGGTAACAAAGATCTTGAAGTAGGGACTAAGGGACTGGGGACTGGGGACTCGGCGGTTCGAGATCTCGGTCCCCGGTCGCCGTTCCAGTCCCCCAGTCCCCAGTCCCCAGTCCCCAGTCCCCAGAACAGCAATGGCTGGACGAATTCGAATTCGACTCAAGGCTTTCGATCACGCCGTCATCGATCAGGCGTCCGCGGATATCGTGCGGACCGCCGAGAAGACGGGGGCGCAGGTGTCGGGGCCGATTCCGCTGCCGACGAAGACGCAGCGGTGGACGGTGCTGCGCTCGCCGCACGTGGACAAGAAGTCGCGCGAACAGTTTGAGCTCAAGACGCACAAGCGCGTGATCGACATTCTCGACTCGCGCGCGCAGACCGTCGACGCGCTGACGAAGCTGGATTTGCCAGCGGGCGTCGATGTCGAAATCAAGGTGGAGTGATTCGCTCGTAGCTGGCAGCTAGCAGCAGCTGATGGCTGATGGCTGATGGCTCAAGTCCAACGGCCACGATGGAGACGGTGCGCCTAACGGCGCTCTCCAGGCTGAGACTATTCGAGGAAACATGATTGGCATCATTGGAAAAAAGTTGGGCATGACGCAGGTGTTCAACGACCAGGGGCAGCAGATCCCGGTAACGGTCGTCGAGGCACCGCCCAACCCGGTGCTCGGGGTGACGGACAAGGAGAAAGCGGGATTCGCGTCCGTGCAGCTCGGTTACGGGCAGCAGCGCACGGCGCGCGAGTCGAAGAAGGGCGAGGGCAAGCCGCGCGGGCGCCGCGCGACGCGGGCGGAGCTCGGGCACGCCAAGAAGGCGGGCCTCGACTACGCGCCCAAGGTACTGCGCTCGTTCCGTCTCGATGACGCGCCCGGCAAGAACCCGGAGATCCCGTCCTTCAAGGTCGGCGACGTGGTGAACGTCGGCGTCTTCGCCGTCGGCGATCAGGTGAAGGTCACCGGCACGTCGAAGGGCCGTGGGTTCCAGGGCATCGTGAAGCGCCACAGCGCTGGTGGTGGCCCGAACACGCACGGCAACACGAAGCACCGGCGGCCTGGCTCCGTTGGACCGGGCACCGATCCGTCGCGCGTCATCAAGGGCAAGCGGATGCCGGGACATTACGGCGCTGCGCGCCACACGCAGACGCATCTCCGCGTCGAGAAAATCGATGCCGAGCGCAACCTGATCTACATCCGCGGCTCGGTAGCCGGCCCGACCAACGGGATCGTGCTCGTCCGCAAGCAGTCCTAAAGGCTCGAGACATGGCAGAGACGACGACATTCGAGGCCGCGGCGTACACGTCGCAGGGGACCGCGCGGGAGCGCGTGCGTCTGCCGGAGACCGTGTTCGACGGCATCGTGAACATGCCGGTGATGCATCAGGCGGTGAAGGCATTCCTGGCCAATCAACGGCAGGGCAACGCGTCGACGAAGACGCGGCGCTTCGTGGTGGGCGGTAACCAGAAGCCGTGGAAGCAGAAGGGCACCGGGCGTGCGCGTCAGGGCTCGACGCGCGCGCCGCACTGGGTCGGCGGCGGTACCGTGTTCGGTCCGACGCCGCGCGCGTACGACGAGTACGTGCCGCGTCAGGTGCGCGCGCTCGCGCGAAAGAGCGCGTTCAATGCGCGCGCGCGCGAGAACGCGATCTACGTCATCGACCAGTTCAGCTACGACGCGCCGCGCACGAAGGCGCTGCTCGGGCTGGTGGGCCGGATCGGCGTTGGCGCGCAGAAGGTGCTGGTGCTGACCGACGGCGTGAAGCCGAACGTGTTCCTGTCCGGGCGCAACCTGCCTAACGTGCACGTCATGCCGTACAGCGACGTGTCGACGTACCACCTCCTCTGGTCGGACGTCGTGCTGATCGAGGGCGGCGCGATCGGACACACGCTGCCGCCGATCAAGGAAGAGCCGCTGCCGCTGCCGCCGCGTCGCGCGACGCCGGCCACCACGCCCGTGGTGAGCGGGCGCAAGACCGCGGCCAAGAAGAAGGCCGCGGCGAAGGCGCCAGCCAAGAAGAAGAAGACGGCGGCGAAGAAGGCCGCGAAGCGCTCCGCGAAAGCAGAGACCAAGTCGGCGGCGGCCAAAAAGCCGGCCGCGAAGAAGAGCGCCGCCAAGAAGGCGCCCAAGAAGAAGGACCGGTAAGCCATGGCCACTGTGTATCGCACCATCGTGCGTCCGATCGTGACCGAGAAGACGTCGGTCGCCCAGCAGGAGCGCGGCGAGTACGTGTTCGAGGTAGCGCCCGACGCGTCGAAGCCGGCGATTCGCCAGGCGATCGAGCATCTGTTCGGGGTGAAGGTGACTGGGGTATGGACGTCGAACCAGCGCGGCAAGGTGCGTCGCGTCGGCAAGTCGGCGGGCCGTCGCCCGAATTGGAAGAAGGCGATCGTCACGCTCCGTGAGGGCGATACGATCGAGAACATCTTCGAGGGCTAAGGCGCATGGGTATTCGTCAATTCAAGCCGGTGACCAAGGGAACGCGGTTCCGCTCGGTCTCGGATTTCACGGAGATCACGCGCTCGACGCCCGAAAAGTCGCTGACCGAGCCGCTCAAGAAATCGGGCGGTCGCGACAACCATGGCCACATCGCCATGCGTCGGCGCGGCGGTGGCCACAAGCGGAAGTACCGGGTCATCGACTTCAAGCGAAACCGGTTTGGCGTGCCCGCGGTCGTGAAGACGATCGAGTACGATCCGAACCGGTCCGCGCGCATCGCGCTCGTGCAGTACGAGGACGGCGAGCTGCGCTACATCCTGCACCCGAAGGGCCTCGCCGTGGGCGACACCGTCGTGTCCGGCAAGGGCTCCGACATCCGCATCGGCAACGCGCTGCCGCTGCGCGAGGTCCCGTTAGGCACGAACGTGCATAACGTGGAGCTCGTGCCGGGGCGCGGCGGGCAGTTGGCCCGCTCGGCGGGCGTCTCCCTCGAGGTCGTCGCCAAGGAAGGCGAGTACGTGACCGTGCGCATGGCGTCGACCGAGACGCGGCGCGTGCACGGCAACTGCATGGCGACGATCGGCGAAGTGGGCAATGCCGAGCACGAGCTGCTGTCGTGGGGCAAGGCCGGCAAGACCCGCTGGAAGGGCCGCCGCCCGAAGGTCCGCGGCGAGGTCATGAACCCGGTGGATCACCCGCATGGCGGCCGCACGCGCGGCGGCCGGAACGTGGTGAGCCCGTGGGGCAAGAAGGAAGGCGTGAAGACGCGGAACATGAAGAAGCCGTCGCAGCGCCTGATCGTTCGCGGCCGCAAGCGCGGCAAAGCAACTCAATCTGGATTCTGAGTCCTATGGCTCGTTCTGTCAAAAAGGGTCCCTTCGTCCACGAAAGCCTGGTCAAGCGCGTGCAGGCGATGAACTCGCGCAACGAGAAGCGCGTCGTGAAGACGTGGTCGCGCGCGAGCACGGTCGTGCCCGACTTCGTCGGCCACACGTTCGCCGTGCATAACGGCAACAAGTTCATTCCCGTGTACGTGACCGAAAACATGGTGGGGCACAAGCTCGGTGAGTTTGCGCCGACGCGCCTGTTCCGCGGTCACACCGGGAACAAGGCGACGGACAAGAAGGCGTCGTTGTCGCCGGCACCGGCGGCGCCCGCCGGGCGCGGAGGGAAGTAACCCATGGCCGAAGCACGGGCATTCCAGCGCAGCACGCGCCAGTCGCCGTACAAGATGCGCCTGGTGATCGACCAGATTCGCGGCAAGGACGTGAACGAGGCGCTCGCGCTGCTCAAGTTCTCGAAGAAGCACGCCGCGCGGCAGATCGCGAAGGTCCTCAACTCGGCCGTCGCGAACGCCGAGTTCAAGGCGCGTGAAGCCAACGAGTCGATCGACGTCGACCGGCTCTACGTGAAGCACGCGATCATCAACGAAGGTCCGAAGCTCAAGCGGTTCATGCCGGCGGCGATGGGTCGTGCGACGCCGATTCAGAAACGCACCAGCCACGTCGAGATCATCGTGGCCGAGAAGGAAGGTCGCTAATGGGTCAGAAAGTCAATCCGCTTGGTTTCCGCCTCGGCATCTCGAAGCAGTGGCGTTCACGGTGGTACGCGAACCGTGATTTTCCGGCGCTTCTTCGCGAGGACGAGCTGCTTCGGAAGTATCTCAAGGCGCGTCTCGGACACGCGGCGATCTCCGACATCACGATCGAGCGCAAGCCGGGCAAGGTCGTCGTCACGATCCACACCGGGCGGCCCGGCGTCGTCATCGGGAAGAAGGGCGCCGAGGTCGACAAGCTGCGCGACGAGCTCGCGCAGCTGACGGGCAAGGAAGTCGGGATCAACGTCGAGGAGATCAAGCGGCCCGAGCTCGACTCGCAGCTCGTCGCCGACAACATCGCGAACCAGCTGTCGCAGCGCATCTCGTTCCGGCGCGCCATGAAGCGCGCGGTGCAGAGCGCGATGCGCATGGGTGCGCAGGGCATCAAGGTGAAGGCGGGCGGCCGGCTCGGCGGCGCCGAGATCGCGCGCGTCGAGGGGTACCACGAGGGTCGGGTTCCCCTGCACACGCTGCGGGCGGACATCGACTACGCGACGTCCACGGCGAAGACCACGTTCGGCACCATCGGGGTGAAGGTGTGGATCTTCAAGGGCGAGATCGTGGAAGACAGGCGGGGGAAGACTTACTCAACAGGCGTCTGACGCTTCGCGAGCCATCAGCCATCAGCCATCAGCCATCAGCAGCTGACGGCGTTAGGGCTGATGGCTTATGGCTGATGGCTGATAGCACTGTACAGGCAAATGCTTAGTCCAAAGCGGGTAAAATTCCGAAAGGCGTTCAAAGGCCGAACCAAAGGTCTCGCCACGCGTGGTGCCGAGATTTCATTCGGCCACTTCGGGCTGCAGGCGCTGGAGCCCGGCTGGGTGACGAACCGTCAGATCGAGGCGGCCCGTGTTGCGCTCACGCGGCACATCAAGCGCGGCGGGAAGGTATGGATCCGCATCTTCCCGGACAAACCGATCACGAAGAAGCCGGCCGAGACGCGCATGGGCAAAGGCAAGGGGTCGCCCGAGGGATGGGTGGCGGTCGTGCGGCCGGGTCGCGTGCTGTTCGAGCTCGAGGGCGTGACGCCCGAGATCGCGCAGAAGGCGATGGCGCTCGCCGCGGCGAAGATCGGTCTCAAGACGAAGTTCATTGCGAAGGAGGAGGCGCACACCGATGAGAGCTGAGGAGATTCGCGAGATGTCCGACGCGGACATTCGCACGCGGATCGGCGAGATGGAGGAGGAGCGCTTCCGCCTCAAGTTCCGCTCGGCGACCGAGACGCTGGAGGATCCGCTGCGCCTGCGCACGATCCGCCGCGACATCGCGCGCCTCAAGACGATACAGCGTGAGCGGGAGCTGGCGGCGTCGGAGACGACGACGCGCCGGACCGGCAAGCGTCCGCGCGCCCGCCGTTAGGCGGCGCTGAGCCCCACGAGTAACCATGGCTGACATGACGACGAACCAGCAGCCCACGACGTCCGCAGGAGCGCGCCCGGCGCGCCGCTCGCGCAAGGTGCGCACGGGGACGGTGGTGAGCGACAAGATGCAGAAGACCGTGGTCGTGGCGATCGACCGCCGCGTGCCGCACCCGGTGTACGGGAAGATGGTGACCCGCACGAAGCGGGTGAAAGCGCACGATGAGGAGAACTCGGCCAAGGCCGGGGATACCGTGCGCATCATGGAGACCCGCCCGCTGTCGAAGGACAAGCGGTGGCGCGTGGTCGAGATCGTCGAGCGCGCTCGCTAAGGACAGTGAGGAGGGTGACCCCATGATCCAACAGGAATCGATGGTCAAGGTCGCGGACAACTCGGGCGCGAAGCGTGCCCTCGTGATCCGCGTCCTTGGCGGGACGCGGCGGCGCTACGCCGGGCTCGGCGATCTCGTGATCGTCGCGGTCAAGGACGCGCTGCCCAACGGCACGGTGAAGAAGTCGGACGTCGCGCGCGCCGTGGTCGTGCGCACCGTTAAGGAGACGCGCCGCAAGGACGGCAGCTACATCAAGTTCGACGAGAACGCCGTGGTGATCATCAACGAGCAGGGCGAGCCGCGCGCGACCCGTATCTTCGGTCCGGTCGCTCGCGAACTGCGCGACAAGAAGTACATGAAGATCGTGTCGCTGGCCCCGGAGGTCATCTGACATGCGCGTACTGAAATACAAGAAGACCGACCGCGCGAACGCGAAGAACCGGGCGCGTCACGCCGTCAAGGTCGAACGGATCAAGATGCCCGTCACGCGCGGTGACACCGTGCGCGTGCTGCGCGGCGAGGACAAGGGCAAGGAAGGGAAGGTGCTGCGCGTGTTCCCCAAGACCGGGCGGGTGACGATCGAGGGGATCAACATCGTGAAGAAGCATCGCAAGGCGCGCCGGGCGGAGGAGCAGAGCGGCATCATCGAGATGCCGGCACCGGTTCACCACTCGAACGTGATGCTGCTGGATCCGAAGTCGGGGCGCCCGACGCGGCTCCGGGCACGCATCGACGAGGACGGGACGAAGGAGCGGCTCGCCGTGAAGAGCGGCGAGGCGATTCCGCGGTCGCGCTAGCCGCCTAACGCTGCGGCGCGCTCACGCGCCCGCGCAGCTCATACGCTTATCGGGTTTCCAGACCATGGCGACGAAGGACAAGGAACAGAAGGACCAGCGGGAGTCGAAGAAGGGCAAGGGGGGCGGCGACAAGAAGAGCGAGTCGCCGAAGCACGCGCACGCGGGTGCCGGCACGCCGGCCCCGGCTCCGCGACTCCGGACGTACTATCAGAACACGGTGCGCGAGCGCCTGTCGAAGCAGTTCGAGCTGACGAATCCGCACCAGATTCCCGGGCTCGAGAAGATCGTGCTGAACGTCGGCCTCGGTGAAGCGATCAAGCAGCCGAAGCTGCTCGACAAGGTGGTCGAGGAGCTGGGCGTCATTACCGGGCAGCGCCCCGTGCGCAAGAAGGCGAAGAAGTCGATCGCGAACTTCGGGCTTCGTGAGGGGCAGGAGATCGGCGCGGCGGTGACGCTGCGCGGCGCGCGGATGTGGGAGTTCCTGGACCGGTTCATCAGCACGGCGGTGCCGCGGATCCGTGACTTCCGCGGGCTCTCGACCCGCTCGTTCGACGGCCGCGGGAATTACTCCCTCGGCGTCAAGGAGCAGATGATCTTTCCCGAGATCAACTACGACATGATCGACCAGATCCACGGGATGGATATCACGTTCGTCACGACGACGGACCGGGATGACCAGGCGTACGCATTGCTGCGTGAACTGGGCATGCCCTTCCGCGGCGACGACAAACCGATCGTGGTCAACGCATAACGTCGTGTCGCCGCGCCCTGTCAGCCTATTGGCTGATGGCTGACGGCTGATAGCTCAAAAACACGGAGTGTTTTTGTATGGCTCGTAAGGCAATGATCGAGAAGTCCAAGCGGAAACCGAAGTTCCAGGTGCGGCAGCACAATCGCTGTGGCCGTTGCGGGCGTTCCCGCGCGTACCTGCGCAAGTTCGGTCTCTGCCGTATCTGCTTCCGCGACCTGTCGCTCTCCGGGATGATCCCCGGCGTGCGGAAGGCCAGCTGGTAAGCCCCACAACACGTTTCACTCTCATTCCTACACGTCTCCTGGGTTAAGCCCCAAGGGATACGATAGGGACCCAAGGACCAAGACATGAGCATGACCGATCCGATCGCCGATATGCTCACGCGGATCCGCAATGCCTGCGGATCGAAGCATCGCCGCGTGGACATCCCGGTATCGAAGGTAAAGACCGAGATCGCCCGTATCCTGAAGGAGAACAACTTCATTCAGGACTACCGGGTGCTCGAGACGGACAATGGGCGTCCCGTGTTGCGCGTGGTACTGAAGTATGCGCAGGGTGGGCAGCCGGTGATCCGTGAGCTCAAGCGGGTGTCGAGCCCCGGGCTCCGTAAGTACGTCGGTGTCGGCGACATTCCGCGCGTGCGGAACGGCCTCGGCATGGCGATCCTGAGCACGTCCCACGGCCTCATGTCGGATGCCCAGGCACGGCGCTCGAACACCGGTGGCGAGCTCCTCGCCCTCGTCTGGTAAGGAGCGACGACAATGTCCCGAATCGGAAAGAAACCGGTCCCGGTGCCTAACGGCGTGACGGTGACCGTCAACGGGCCGGCGATCACGGTGAAGGGCCCCAAGGGGGAGCTCTCCCGGAAGCTGCACCCGGACATGCAGGTGAAGGTGGAGAACGGCACCATCACGGTGGACCGGCCCACCGACGAGGATCGGCACCGCGCGCTGCACGGCCTCACGCGGTCGCTCATCGCGAACATGGTCGAGGGTGTGACGCAGGGGTACAGGAAGCAGCTCGAGATCACCGGTGTTGGGTACAAGGCCGAGGTGAAGCCGTTCGGGCTGCAGCTCGCGCTCGGGTACTCGCACCCGGTCGAGTATCGCGCGCCGGCGGGCATCAAGCTCACCGCGCCGCAGCCGATCGTCGTGGTGATCGAAGGTGCGGACAAAGAGAAGGTCGGCCAGGTCGCGGCGGAGATTCGCGCGCTGCGAAAGCCGGAGCCGTACAAGGGGAAGGGCGTGAAGTACCAGGGCGAGCAGATTCGCCGGAAGGCGGGTAAGGCGGGAGGCAAGTAATGCCCAAGATTCGCAGGCCGAAGACTCGGCAGGAGCTCCGGTATCGCCGCCACAACCGCGTGCGGCAGCGCTTGATCGGCACGACGGAACGTCCGCGGCTGGTGGTGTTCCGGTCGCTCAAGCACATCTACGCGCAGCTCGTGGACGACACGACGAATCGCACGCTGGCGGCGGTGTCGGATCACAAGCTCGAAGGGAAGAAGAGCGCGAAGTCGACCGAGGTCGGAAAGTTGATCGCGCAGAAGGCAAAGGATGCGGGTTTTTCGCGCGTCGTATTCGACCGCGCGGGGTACAGATATCACGGCCGCGTGAAAGCGGTGGCCGATGGCGCCCGCGAAGGCGGGTTGGAGTTCTAACATGGCACCAGAGAATCAGCAGCCTGGCGCGGCGGACAACGCCAGCGGCGGTGGCAGTTCCGAGTCTCGCGGAGGATTCGGCGGTGGCGGCGGTGGCCGCGGAAGCCGAGGCGGACGCGGGGGTGGCGGTGGAGGTCGCGGGCGCGGCGGTCCGGGCGGACGGGGCGGCGGTCCTGGCGGGCGTGGGGGCGGACCCGGTGGACGCGGCGGTGGACGCGGCGGAGACGGCCAGAACGCGCGTGAAGGCCGAGGCGGACGTGGTGGCGGCGATGGTCAGCGCGGCGGCCAGGAAGGCGGTCGCGAGGGCAGCGAGCTCGTCGAGAACGTCATTGCCATCAACCGCGTCGCGAAGGTCGTGAAGGGTGGCCGCCGCTTCTCGTTCAACGCGCTCGTGGCCGTCGGCGACGGGCAGGGCAAGGTCGGTTACGCGACCGGCAAGGCGAACGAAGTGTCCGAAGCCGTCCGGAAGGCCGTGGATGCCGCGCGTCGGAAGATGGTTACCGTGCCGCTCACTGGCGGGACGATTCCGCACGAGATCGTCGGGGAGCATGGCGCCGGGCGCGTACTCATGAAGCCCGCCGCGCCGGGCGCCGGCGTGATCGCCGGCGGCGCGGTGCGCGCGGTGATGGAGTGTGCCGGCATCTCCGACATTCTCACGAAGAGCCTGGGCTCGACGAATCCGCACAACATGGTGCGGGCGGCGATGGACGGGCTGCGCAGCCTGACGACGGTCGAGCAGGCGGCGCGTGAGCGCGGCGTCGAGCCGGCGTCGATCGGGTATCGCTCGCGCGCCAAGACCAAGGAGGTCGTCAGTGCCTAGAACATTCGTCTGGCACCGCACCCGCGGTCCGCAGCACACGCCCAAGGAAGAAGCGCCGACCTCCGGCAAGGTTCGCATCGAGCAGGTACGGAGCGGGATCGGCAAGCCTGCCGTGATGCGAAAGACGCTGGCGGCAATCGGCCTTCGTCACCATCAGGACGTCGTCATCAAGCAGGATTCGGCGTCGCTGCGCGGTCAGATCAAGAGGGTGCGACACCTGGTGAAGGTGTCGCCCGTCGAGGAGTAATACGCTCGTGACCAACACTGGAACCGAATCGCGGACCGAGAAGATCGGTCTGCACAACTTGAAGCCGGCGCCGGGATCGCATCGGAACCGGAAGCGGCTGGGCCGCGGCCCTGGCTCGGGCACGGGGAAGACCTCGGGCAAGGGACACAAGGGCATCAAGGCGCGTGCGGGCCATCACGGCCCCGGCGGTGGCAAGCCGCAGTTCGAGGGCGGCCAGATGCCCATGACGCGTCGTCTGCCCAAACGCGGGTTCACGAACGCGTTCCGCGTGGAATCACAGGTCGTCTCGCTCGAAGATCTGAGCCGTATTCCCGAGGGCACCGACATCACGACCGAGTCGCTCGTCGAAGCGGGTCTGATCCGGTCCCGGAAAGGGCCTGCCAAGCTGCTGGCGAATGGCGAGCTTTCCCACGCAGTGACCGTGCGCGGCGTGAAGGTCAGCGCTGGCGCCCGGGAGAAGATCGTCGCGGCCGGAGGCCGCATCGAGGAGTAAATGGCGCAACCGAATCCGGCTGCGGCACTGGCGAACATCTACAAGACGCCAGAGCTGTGGGACAAGATCAAGTTCACGTTCCTCTGCCTGCTGATCTATCGCGTCGGCGCGCACATCACCGCGCCGGGCGTCGACGTGATCGCGCTGACGGACTTCTTCAACAGTCAGGGCAATAGCCAGGGGCTGCTGGGGCTCTACAACCTGTTCGTTGGCGGCGGCCTGTCGCGCGCGACGGTGTTCGCGCTCGGTATCATGCCGTACATCTCGGCCAGCATTCTCGTGCAGATCGCGGGAGCGGTGATCCCCACGGTCGACAAGATGCAGAAGGACGAGGAGGGCCGGAAAAAGCTGACGCAGTGGACGCGCTACATCACCGTCGTGCTCGCGATCTTCCAGGCGTGGGGGTTCGCGCTGTTCACGGAATCCCTGCAGGGTGCGGTCGCGACGCCGGGGCTCGGCTTCAAGGTGCAGATGGTGCTGTTCCTGACGACCGGCGCGATCTTCGTGATGTGGCTCGGCGAGCAGATCACGGAGCGCGGTCTCGGAAACGGCGCGAGCTTGCTGATCTTCTTCTCGATCGTCGAGCGCTTCTGGCCAGGGATCTTCGCGACGTTCGGCTTCGTGAGCACTGGCGCGATCGGACTGTTCTCGCTGTTCGTGCTCGGAATCCTGATGGTGGCGGTGGTTGCCGGCGTGGTGGCGATCACGCTCGCGGCGCGCCGAATCATGATTCAGATTCCGCAGCGCACGATGTCGAGAGGCCGGATGCGCGAGTCGGCCAAGAACTTCATCCCGCTGCGGATCAACTCGGCCGGCGTCATGCCGATCATCTTCGCGCAGTCGGTGATCGTGATCCCTGGCGCGTTCGCTCAGTTCTCCAACGCGGCGTGGGCGCAGGACCTCGCGCAGTACTTCCAGCCCGGGACGGTCTTGTACTTCCTGCTGTCAGCGATCCTGATCGTATTCTTCACGTACTTCTACACGTCGATCATCTTCAACCCGATCGACCTGGCGGAGAACCTGAAGAAGCAGGGCGGCTTCATCCCGGGTGTGAAGCCCGGCGCGAAGACGGCCGAGTACATCGACTACGTCCTTTCGCGGATCACGCTGCCGGGCGCGATCTTCCTCACGGCGATCGCGTTGCTCCCCGTGTGGATCGCGGACATGGTGAACGTTCCGTTCCGCTTCGGCGGCACGTCGCTCCTCATTGTCGTCGGTGTCGCTCTGGACACGATGGCGCAGATGCAGCAGCACCTGCTGCTGAGGAAGTACGACGGCTTCATGAAGAAGGGGCGGGTGCGGTTCCGCGGGCGCCAGGCGACCGGAGGCTTTTAGCACAGCGGGAACCGGGAACAGGGAACCGGGAACAGAGACTCCTCGAGGAGGCACGGTTCCCCGTTCCCTGTTCCCAGTTCCCGTTTTCCGACCATGGATATCGTTCTTTTTGGTAAACCTGGTGCCGGCAAAGGTACCCAAGCGCCGCGCATCGCCGCGGCGCTTGGCGTGCCTACTGTGGCCACGGGCGATGTGCTGCGCGGTGCGGTGAGGGCCGGGACCCCGATGGGGCTCGCGGCCAAGGCATACATGGACCGCGGCGACCTCGTGCCGGACGACGTCATCCTCGGCATCATGAAGGAGACGTTAGGCAAGGGCGAATTCGCCAGGGGCTCGCTGCTCGACGGCGTCGTGCGCACGACGCCGCAGGCCGAGGGAATGAGCCGCGTGCTCGCGGAGCTCGGGCGGAAGGTGGATGCCGTGCTCGTCTTCGACGTCGATGACGACGAGCTGATACAGCGCCTCGGCTCGCGCACGGTCTGCGAGCAGTGCCAGACGCCCTATACCGGTCGGCAGGCTGGCGAGCGGTGCGAGAACTGTGGCGGAACCCTCATCCGCCGCAAGGACGACGAGCCGGAGGCGGTGCGGAACCGGCTCGCGGTGTACGAGCGTCAGACGGCGCCCGTGCTCGCGTGGTACGAGCAGCACGGAACACCCATTGCGACGGTCAACGCCGTGGGCCCCGTGGACGACGTGACGCGTCGCGCACTGGATGCGCTGCGCAGGGCGGGCGTCGGGGGCGGCGAGGAACGGCGGTGATCCAGCTCAAGTCGGCTCGCGAGATAGACATCATGGCGCATGGGGGGAAGATCCTTGGCGCCACGGTCGCGATGCTTCGACGGGAAGTCCGCGCCGGCATGTCGACGTGGGAGCTCGACGAGATGGCCGAGTCGTTCATTCGGAGCCATCCCGGCGCAACGCCGTCATTCAAGGGGCTGTACGGGTTCCCCGGCAGCGTATGCGTCTCGATCAACGACGAGATCGTGCACGGCATCCCGTCGCGCCGCCGCGTCCTCAAGGACGGTGACATCATCTCGATCGATGTCGGGGTGAAGTACGAGGGCTATCATACCGATTCGGCGACGACCGCCGCGGTGGGCGCGGTGCCTGACGAGTCGAAGCGGCTGCTCGACGTCACCGAGCGCGCGCTTGCGGCAGGGATCGCGGCGGCGCTGCCGAACAACCACGTTGGCGACATCGGCGCCGCGATCCAGGCGGTCGTCGAAGCCTCCGGGTTCAGCATCGTCCGCGATCTCGTCGGCCACGGCATTGGTGCGGCGTTCCACGAAGAGCCGCAGGTGCCTAACTACGGCAAGCCGAAGCGCGGGACGAAGCTCGTTCCGGGGCTCACGATCGCCATCGAGCCGATGGTGAACGCTGGCGGGCCGGGCACGCGCACGTTGCCCGATCGCTGGACGGTCGTGACGGTGGACGGGTCGCGGTCGGCGCACTTCGAGCACACCGTCGCGATTACGGAGAGCGGTCCGCGGGTGCTCACGACGGCGTGATTTCGCCCCTTACGTATCAAATCGCGGCCTCGACCGCGGCGATGGCCTGCGCCGCGAACTTCCCGGTCCGCGCGACGAGCTCCGTCGCCTCCGCAGCCAGCGATGCGCCGCGGGATTTGTCATCCAGCGCCGCGATGTTGATTCGAACATTGTACGCGGCGCCGCGGCAGGCCGCTTCCGCAAGTAGCGCGGCGACGCCGGCGTCGGACACGGCATTCGTGTTCCCCCTGACCGCGACGGCTGCCGCCAACTCGGCCACCCGAGCGCACGCGCGCGCGGTGTCGAGCGGCACGCGGGAAGCACCGAGCAGCGCTTCGGTGATCGCCTCGCTCCGCCTAACGGCGGCGTCGGCCGGCTCCTTCGGAAGCTTGTACGCGTTCGACACCGCCGTGTAGGCCTGCGCGTCCGCCTCGACGAGGGCCGAGAGCTGGTTGCCGACATCGGCGGCGTCGAGCGCAATCTGCCTCATCTCGGCGTCCACGGCGGCGTATTTCTTCCGCCCGACGGTGAGGCCGGCCACCATCTGCGCCAGCGCGGCGGCGAGCGCGCCGACATGCGCCGAGACGCTGCCGCCACCGGGCGTCGGGGTCGACGCCGCGACCGATGACACGAATCCCGAGAGACTCACGCCGCCCGACACGGCACTCCGCACCTTCCGCTCGAGAACGAGATCGGGCGAGAACTCGCGAAGCTGGACGTGCCGCGCGGCGGTCTCGAAGAGAGCGCGCTCCGGAACGAGGCCCACGATCTCGCTCCACGTCGGCGATACGCCGCGAGCCTCCGCCTCCATCTTCACCATGTCGAACGCCCGGTAGAGCGGCGTCTTCTCGATGTCCACGAGGTTCATTGACACCTGAGCCTGACCGTCCACCTCGAGTCCCAGGCCTTTCACGTATCGAAGGCCGCCTGACGAACCACGCACGGCTTTCGCGACGTCCTTGGCGACGGCGAGATTGGAGGCCGGGCCAAGGTAGACGTTGTACGCGACGAGGAAGGGCCGGGCACCGATGACCACGGCGCCGGCCGTCGGATGGATCTGTCGTGGGCCGAAATCCGGGTCACGCGCGGGATTCGTCCCGATCTCACTCCGGAGACCCTCGAACTCGCCACGTCGGATGTCGGCGAGGTTTTCCCGGTCGGGGCGGGTTGCCGCGCGCTCGTAGAGGTACACCGGGATCGCCAGCTCGCGGCCGACGCGATCCCCGAGCCGTCGCGCGAGCGCGATGCAATCATCCATCGTCGCGCCCTCGAGCGGAATGAACGGCACGACGTCGGTGGCACCGAGTCGTGGGTGCTCACCTGAATGGACCGTGAGATCGATGACGTCGCGCGCCTTCGCGATTCCGGCGTAAGCAGCGTCGGCGGCGTGCTCCAGGGACGCGACGAACGTGATGACAGACCGGTTGTGCGACGCGTCCGAAGACACATCGAGCATGTGCACCGATGGGACGGCAGCGATCGCGGCGCGGATCGCCTCGACGATCTCGGGACGGCGCCCTTCGGAAAAATTCGGAACGCACTCGACAAGTTTCATCGGGAATCGGGAATAGGGATTCGAAAGTGTGATCGGGCGACGCCTAACGCATCACGCGGTTTGAATGGTCTTCAACAACCACGCATGCATCGCCGGGCTTCCGACCACGAGCCCGCCGTGCGTCAGGCCGCTCACATCGCTACCCTCCAGGTTCGTGACCACGCCGCCCGCCTCGCGAACGAGCAGGACTCCGGCGGCTATGTCCCACGGCGCGAGGCTCAGCTCCCAGAACGCCTCGAACCAGCCATTGGCGACCGCGGCCAGATCGAGCGCCGCCGCGCCGGCGCGCCGGATGCCCGACGTCGTGCGCACCACGGCCGCGAATTGTCGCTGGTATTCTTCGACGTATACCAGGTGCTTGAACGGGAAGCCGGTGCCGATGAGCGCCTTCGACGGGTCGTCGATTCGGGAAACGCCGATCGGCTCGCCGTTGCGGTGTGCGCCGCCACCGCGCACGGCGGTGTAGCGATCATGGCGAGGGACATCGAGCACCACTGCCGCCTCGACGACCCCGTCGACCGCAACCGCGATGGAAACCGCGTACACCGGAAATCCGTGGACGAAGTTCGTCGTGCCGTCGAGAGGGTCCACGACGAACGTGACGCCCCGCGGCACCGCGTCCGGACTCAGCTCTTCGCCGATGACGACTGCTTCCGGGCGGCTCGACAGGATCACATCACGAATCGCGTGCTCCGCCGCCGTATCGACCTCGGTGACGAAGTCCGAGTGGCTCTTGAGGTGCCACGCGATCTCTCCCGCATCGCGCGCGCGATCGCGGATGATCGCGCCGGCGGCGTCGGCCGCGATCACGGCGACGTCGAGCAACGCGCGTCGCTCGATCACGGCGTCAGCTCCGCCGCGAGCGGGTTCATCAGTCGCTTGCAACGCGTTTTTGGGTCGGATAGGTTGCCCGGATGTCACGAATCTTCAGCGGCATCCAGCCGTCGGGCGAGCTGCATATCGGAAATTATCTGGGAGCGGTGAAGAACTGGGCCGAGCTCCAGCGGAGCTACGAGTCGTTCTTCTGCATCGTGGATTACCACGCGATCACCATTCCCTACGAGCCCGAGGACCTTCGCGCGCGCACGCGCGAGATGATGGTGTCGCTGCTCGCCGCCGGCCTCGACCCGTCGACGTCGACCATCTTCGTGCAGTCGATGGTGCCGGAACATACCGAACTCGCCTGGATATTCAACTCGGTCACGCCGCTGGGTGAGCTCGAGCGACAGACGCAATACAAGGACAAGGCGTCCCGGATGGAGAGTGTACCGGCCGGGATCCTCAACTACCCCATCCTTCAGGCTGCGGACATCCTGCTGTATCGCGCCGACCTCGTGCCCGTGGGCGAGGATCAGGTGCAGCATCTCGAGCTCTCGCGTGAGATCGCCCGTCGCTGGAACGCCAGATTCGGCGAGAACTATTTCCCGGAACCGCAGGCGAAGCTCACTCCGGCGCGGCGCATCATGGGGCTCGATGGCAACGCGAAGATGTCGAAGTCGATGGGCAACACTGTCGGCTTGCTCGAGCCGCCGGAGGCCATCTGGGACAAGTTGCGACCGGCTGTCACCGATCCGGCGCGTGTGCGACGGACGGATCCCGGGACGCCCGAGGTCTGCAACATCTATCACTTGCATCGAGCGTTCAGCCCGCCGGACGTCGTGGCCCACGTGGAAACGCAGTGCCGCACCGCCGGGTGGGGGTGCATCGAGTGCAAGAAGGTGCTCTTCGAGCACATGAACCAAGAGCTGGCGCCGATCCGCGCGCGCTCGGTAGAGATCCGCGCGCGGCCGGAAATCGTAGACCAGGTGATCGGTGACGGGGCCGCCACCGCGCGTCGGGTGGCGAGCCAGACGATGCGCGAGGTCAAGGAGCGCATGGGCCTCGTCTGACACGGGCGAGCCCGACCGCCCAGGCCGCACGCATCTTGCACGACTCTCGACGCCCCCTACCGAGAGCGGTCGATGGCAAACCAGAAGGGTTCAGGTTACGTCACCACGATGGTCTGCGTGACATGTGGCGCGGAACAGTTCTTCGACGACGCGGTGCCGGCGAGCCTCACCTGCCCCAAGTGCCACTCGACGGTGTTCCGGCAATTCACGACACCCACGGAGCGCGACGACGCGGTCATTTCCCAGCTCGAGGAGCAGGCGCGCAGCATATCGTACGGCGATGCATCGCCGGGCACCGCCCCGGACGACGTGCGGGATCTCGACACCTAACGATTCCCCGGGCGGTCACGGGGCCTCGTGAGATCTCCGCCGTCTCGTCTCGCGGCGATGAGCTCCGAGCGCCCCTCGCGTCATGGCCTCGCACCGACGCGCTTCGCCGCGGCTGCGATGGGTTCATCCCGCCGCCGCCGGCGTGGCGAGCCTGCTGCTCCTGCCATGCGGGGCGAGCGATGTGAAGTTGAGCAACTCCACCGGTGTGATGGGCGACACCATCGCGGAGCCGAGTTAGGCGCGTCGCCTGGCGTTGATCGGGTCATCGGACCTGACGGTCTGTGGGGGAGCCGCCCACTGCGGATATCGTTGTCCTCACAACTCCGCTCACGTCAACCACGCATCCGATTCTCACAAGTGCGTACGGATGGATTGCCTCCCGACCGGCGCAATCGTCGTAAATGTGGCGCGTGGTGCACTCCTGAATGAGACGGCTCTCACACATTGTCTCGAGCGCGGAGTGGCGCGGTGCTCGACATCAACCGGGGCGGCGAGCCGCGTCGGGATCTCGTCGACAAGGACGCGGGCTACTGAATCCCGTACAACTCTGATTCATGGAAAAGATCATCAAGGCGGCGGTCGATCGTGGGGCGTCGGACCTTCACATCAAGGCAGGCGACGTCTTCCGCGCACGTATCGACGGTCGGCTGGTCGCGCTCACCAAGCAGGCACTCACGCCCGACCAGACGAAGGCGATCGCGCTCCGATTGATCCACAACGAGGAAGTCAGACAGCGCATCGACAGCATTCTCGACTACGACTGCTCGTGGGGCGTCGCGGGGGTTGGCCGCTTCCGCGTCAACATTCTGCGGCAGCGGTCGAGCTTCATGATCGTGATGCGCGTGATTCCATTCACGATCCCCACGGTCGAAACGCTCCAGCTCCCGCCGGTCATCTCGAAACTGGCGGAGGCAGAGCGAGGCATGGTGCTCGTCACCGGTGTTACCGGCTCGGGAAAATCGAGCACGCTCGCCGCCATGGTGAACGTGATCAATGCGCAGATGCACAAGCACATCGTCACGCTCGAGCAGCCGATCGAGTTCCTCCACCGCGACATCAACTCGTCCATCACGCAGCGGGAAGTCGGCATCGATACCGACAGCTTCCGCGACGGCCTGAAGGCTGCCCTCCGTCAGGACCCCGACGTCGTGCTGATCGGCGAGATGCGCGATGCCGAGACGATCGACACCGCGCTCAAGGCGGCGGAGACAGGCCACCTGCTCATGTCCACGCTGCATACGCCGGACGCCGTCACGACGATCATGCGCATCATTGCCATGTTCCCGCCCGAGGAGCAGGACGTCGTGCGGATCCGCATCGCGGAGTCGCTCAACGCGGTCGTTTCGCAGCGACTTCTGCCGCGCAAGGATGGGAACGGCCGCGTCGTCGCGGCAGAGGTGATGGTCGTGACGCCCGCGATCCGCGACCTGATCCTCGAGGCGCGCATCGGCGAGATCCGCGATTTCATCGCCGACGGGCGCGAGACGTATCAGATGCAGACGTTCGACCAGCACCTGGTCGACTTGGTGAACGCCGACAAGGTATCTTTCGACGTCGCGAAAGCGGCGTCGACGCGGCCGGCTGACTTCGAGCTTCAGATGAAGGTGCTGAACAGCGGTCCCGAGGCGGCGAACGGTCATCATCTCGACAACGACGACGGCGGGATCATGGGGCTCGTGCCGACGGCACTGGGCGAATCCGAATCGCCGCCCGAACCACGAGGGAAGAGACGGTAATGCTCAATCTGCGCGGCGTATTCGCACCGGTGGTGACGACGTTCGGGGATCGAAATGAAGCGGTTGATCTCGATGCCTTCGCAACCAACCTCCGGGCGTACGCCGCGGCCGGATTGAGCGGGATCGTAGTGTGCGGCTCGACCGGCGAAGCGGCGTTCCTGGACGAAGAGGAGCGCCGCTCGCTCATCGAGCGCACGCGTCGCGAGTTGCCAAGCGACATGCTGGTCATCGCGGGCACCGGGGCGGAGTCGACGCGCCAGTGCATCCAGCGGTGTCGCGTCGCGAGCGACCACGGTGCGCACGCCGTGCTGGTCGTCGCGCCGCACTACTACAGTTCGGCCATGACGCCGGCCGCACTCGACGCGCACTACCGGCGTGTCGCTGACGAGAGCCCGCTGCCCGTGCTGCTATACAACATCCCGAAGTACATGCACTTCGCGCTGGAGCCGGACCTCGTCGCGCGACTCGCGTCGCACGAGAACATCGCCGGCATGAAGGACAGCGCCGGGGACCTAACGCGGCTCGGCGCCTACCTACAGTCGCAGAGCGATAGCTTCACCGTCCTCACCGGGCATGGCGGGACGTTCCATCAGGCGTTGGGGTTGGGGGCGCGCGGTGGCATTCTCGCAATCTCGCTGTTCGCCACCGAGCTCACGCTCGAGATCTACGACAGCCTCTCGGCTGGTGACGTCGAGGCGTCGGCCGAGGCGCAGCGTTCGGTGGCTCCGCCCGCAGCCGAGATCGTGGGTCGGATGGGCGTGGCCGGCGTGAAGGCGGCGATGGACCGGGTCGGCCTGAAGGGTGGTCGGGTCCGCTCCCCGCTCGTGCCGCTTTCCATCGAGGACGAAGCTCGCGTCGACGCCCTGCTGCGGGACGCGCGGGTGACCGCGGCGGTGTAGCGCGAGTGTCCGCGCCGCCGGCGCCATCGGCGGAGCGATCCGCGGCGAGTGCCGCGCGCGCGCTCGACATCGTGCGCGTGCTGGCGAGTGAGCCACGATCGGCTGGCAGCGAATCGGAGGCGCGCGCGCGCGCCTATTGCGCCGAGCGGCTTCGAGCCGCCGGGTTCGTGGTAACAGAGGAAATGTTCGAGTATTCCGCGTTCCCGGGTCGATGGGGCACGCCGGCCGGTGGCCTCGTAGCGCTCGTGGTGTTGGTGGCTGCCGCGACGGCCGGCCGCGCAGCCAAGCCAGGCGTCGCCGTTCTCCTCCTCGCGTTGGCCGGCGTGCTCGTCTGGGGAGCGGCGAGAGAGCTGGCCCGCACGGGCGTGCTCTCGTTCCCGGCACTTCGCCAGCGCGGTGTGAACCTCGTCGCGACACGCGGCGATCAGTCGCGCACTCCGCCGACGCTCTGGCTCATGGCGCATCTCGACTCGAAGTCACAGCCAGTGCCAATCCTCCTTCGCGCGGCGGGAATCACGGTGGTGGCGGTGGCATGGATCGCCGGCCTGATCGTCGGTGTCGCGCAGCTGGCGTGGGGGCAGCCCGACCCAGGTGACAGCTGGTTTGTGTTGGCGGTGCTCGCGGGGGTGGGGGCTATCCCGGTGATTGCCACGACCGTGGGAACGCACTCCCCCGGTGCGCTGGACAACGCAACCGGTGTTGCCACCGTCCTCACCGCCGTGGAAGAGACGCGTGACGCCCCGTGCGGCGTCTGCCTAACGAGTGCCGAGGAGCTGGGGTTGGCCGGCGCGCGAGCGTGGGTGCGGGCGCGACCGCACGGACCAGCTGTCGCAATCAATTGTGACGGCGTCGACGACCATGGCGCGACGACCTGCATGTACACCGGACGGCGCCCCGATGCCCTGGTCGCCTCCGTGCTCGCGGCGTCGGCGCGGACCGGCTCGCGAATGCGCGCACATCGGCTTCTGCCGGGGGTACTGACAGACGGCGTCGCGCTCGCGGACGCCGCCTGGAGGGTGGTGACACTGAGCAAGGGCGACGCGCGTACGTTGGCGCGTATCCACACGCCACGCGATCGCGCCGAGCAGCTCGCGGGAACGGGTATGGCCGAGGTAGCCCACGTGATCGCCAATCTGCTCGAGACCAGAACCTGACTCCTCATGGAAGTCCTTCTCTTCGCGATCGTCCTGTTGGTGTCGCTCTTCCTGATTCCGCTGGGACTCCCCGGCACGTGGATCATGGTGGGATCCGCGATCGGCTACGACGCGCTCGTCGGCCGGGATCCCATCGGTTGGGTGACAATAGTGGCAACGGCGTTGCTGGCGCTCATCGCCGAGATCTTCGAGTTCTCGTTGTCCGCGCGCTACACGAAGAAATACGGCGGCTCGAGGCGAGCCGGCTGGGGCGCGATCATCGGCGGCATCGTGGGGGCGATCGTGGGCGTCCCGGTGCCGATAATTGGCTCGGTGATCGGCGCCTTCGTCGGCTCGTTCGTTGGAGCGCTCGTGGCCGAGTACACTCGGCGTGAGGCCACGGCAGGTACGGCGACGCGCGTCGCGACCGGCGCACTGATCGGCCGGGTAGTCGCTGCGGCTATGAAGACGGGGATCGGCGTGGTGATCGCAGTGTGGCTCGTGGCCGCCGCGGCGATGTAGAGCACCGAACGGACGGAGCGTCGTGCCAAATCGCGCGCAGAATGACAGCGACAATCGGTTGACGCGCTCGATCCTGAAAGTAGATTCAATCAACGCCCCGCCCGAGCCGGGGCGTTTTTTTGTGTCGGCCAGCGAACTCCTGACGGAGCACCATGTTCGATAACACAACGCGCACGCTCGTCGTCGTCGGCGCCCAGTGGGGAGACGAGGGAAAGGGAAAGCTCGTCGATGTGCTCGCCGAGCGCGCCGACTGGGTTGTGCGATATCAGGGCGGTGCAAATGCCGGCCACACGGTGCACATCGGCGACGCGAAGTTCGTGCTGCGCCAGATTCCGAGCGGCATCCTGCACGCGGGCGTGCGGTGCGCGATAGGCAACGGTGTCGTGCTCGATCCGGATACACTGTTCGCCGAGGTCGACCGGCTCGTTGCTGACGGTATCGACGTCGAGGGTCGGCTCTACATCAGCGATCGCGCCCACCTCGTTCTCCCGTACCACAAGCTGCTCGACGGCGAGAGCTCCGCGAGCAAGGAGATCGGCACGACAGGGCGAGGTATCGGGCCCGCGTACGAGGACAAGGTCGCACGCCGGGGCGTTCGTGTTCTCGATCTTCGCCATCCGGCCCGCGTGCGCCAGCTCGTGGAGCGCGGCGTCGAGCACGCGAACGGGCAGCTCGCGCGCTTCACGGATCGCCGCGCCGATGCCGAAGCCACCATGCAGCTGCTCGAGCGCCTCACGCCGCGGCTGCTCTCGTTGTCGGAGGACGTCGGGCTGCGCGTGCACCAGGCAATCGAATCCGGTGCAGCCGTGCTGATGGAAGGCGCGCAGGGCTCGTTGCTCGACATCGATCACGGGACCTACCCGTTCGTAACCTCCAGCAACACGACGTCCGGTGGCGCCGCAATCGGCGCCGGCATCGCGCCAACGGCGATCGACGCCGTGCTCGGCGTGGTGAAGGCGTACACCACGCGGGTGGGCCACGGCCCGCTGCCGACGGAGATTCCCGGGGCTCTCGGAGAGCGCATTCGTGAGCTCGGCAATGAGTTCGGGGCGGTTACCGGCAGGCCTCGGCGCTGTGGCTGGTTCGATGCCGTGGTCGTTCGTTATGCGACGCGCGTCAACGGGCTGAGCGGTCTCGCCGTGACCAAGCTGGACGTTCTGGACAGCCTCGATCGGATCGCGATATGCACCGGTTATCGCGTCGGCGACGAGGAGTATCGCGAGTTTCCCGGCGATGTCACTGCGCTGGAGCACATCGAGCCGCTGTACGAGTGGTTCGAGGGCTGGCAGCAGTCGACGAGCGGAGCCCGCACGCTCGAGGCGCTGCCGGCCCAGGCGCGCCGATATCTGGATCGCATTCGCGAGCTGGTCGCGGCGCCGATCGCGTACGTCAGCGTCGGGACGAGGCGCGACCAGATCATTGGCCTCGAGTAGATCGGGAATCGGGAATGGGGAATCGGGAAACAGGGTCCGTGATTGACCTCGCCATTGTCGGGGCGGGGCCGTGCGGGCTCGCGGCGGCCATCTCCGCACGGCGTGCCGGGCTCGGCGCGCTCGTGTTCGATGCCGAGTGCGTCGTGAGCTCGATCACCCACTACCCGACCTACGCGACCTTCTTTTCGACGGCCGAGAAGTTGTCGTTAGGCGGGCTGCCGTTCATCACGGCAGGCGAAAAGCCGTCTCGGCGTGACGCGCTCGCGTACTACCGCGCGGTGGTTCGGTACTTCGAGATCCCGGTGCGCCAGTACGAGCGCGTCACGCGTATCGATGGGTTCGACGGGGCGTTCGTGGTGCGCACGAACCGGCGCGGTGTGGAGCACTCCACGAACGCGCGTGCGGTCGTCGTCGCAACCGGCTACTGGGGATCACCAAACCGGTTGGGCGTACCCGGCGAGGACCTGCCTCACGTCACCCACGCCTACCGTGAAGGTCACTACGCGTTCCAGCAGAACGCCGTGGTGGTAGGAGGCGGAAACTCCGCGGCGGAAGCGGCGCTGGACCTCTGGCGCGCCGGCGCGCGCGTGACGCTCGTCCATTTCGGTTCCACGTTCGACAAGAAGATCAAGCCGTGGGTGCTTCCGGATTTCACGAATCGCGTGGCCGAGGGGAGCATCGGGGCAATGTGGAACAACCGCGTCGTCGAGATCGGCCCCGAAGACGTGACGCTCCGCTCCGCCGACGGCACCATCTCGGCAATTCCGGCGGACCACGTGTTCCTCATGACGGGGTTCGCACCGAGCGTCGATCTGCTCCGCCAGCTTGGCGTGACGATCGATCCCACGACAGGAATTCCGCGGCACGACCCGACGACCCTCGAGACCGACGTACCCGGCGTCTTCGTCGCGGGCGTGGTGAATGCCGGCTACGACGCCAACAAGGTGTTCATCGAGAACGGCCGCTTTCACGGCGACCAGATCGTGGCCAAGCTGCTCGGGAAGCCCGCTCCGCCGCCAGCGAAGATCAGCCGGGACCTGGATTCCTAGCCGATTACATTTCGGGTTCGCCCTCGCCCAACCAACCTCGCGCCCACTTCAGGCCCGGTCATGGCAAGCGTATCCGCACATCCCGACGTCATGGAGAAGCTCGTGTCGCTCGCGAAGCGACGCGGATTCATCTTCCAGTCCTCCGAGATCTACGGCGGCACGGGGTCGGTGTGGGACTATGGGCCGCTCGGCGTCGAGCTCAAGAAGAACATCAAGGACCGGTGGTGGCATGCGATGGTCCGGGCGCGCGATGACATCGAGGGACTCGATGCGGCAATCCTCATGCACCCGCGTGTCTGGGAGGCGAGCGGCCACGTCGCGGGATTCACCGACCCGCTGATCGACTGCCGGAACTGCAAGCGCCGGTTCCGCGCGGACGACCCCGCGATCAAGGGAACACCGGGCACGCCCGACGCGCAGTGTCCGGTATGCGGATCGAAGGGAACGCTGAGCGAGCCGCGGCTGTTCAACCTCATGTTCAAGACGTTCATGGGGCCGGTGGAGGAAAGCGCGGCCATCGTGTACCTGCGTCCCGAGACGGCGCAGGGGATCTTCGTGAACTTCCTCAACGTTCAGCAATCGACGCGACAGAAGATCCCGTTCGGGATTGCGCAGATCGGCAAGGCGTTCCGCAACGAGATCACGCCCGGGAATTTCATTTTCCGGACGCGGGAGTTCGAGCAGATGGAGATGCAGTTCTTCGTCGAGCCGGGGACTGACGAGGAGCACTTCGAGTACTGGAAGGCCCAGCGCATGGAGTGGCACCGGTCGCTCGGGCTCGCGCCGGACCGCCTGCGCTACAAGCCGCATGAGCAGTTGGCCCACTACGCGCGTGCCGCGGCCGACATCGAGTTCGACTTCGGCGGATCGTTAGGCTACCAGGAGATCGAGGGCATTCACAACCGCTCGGACTTCGACCTTGGTCGCCACCAGGAGTACTCCGGGAAGAAGCTCGAGTACTTCGACCAGCCGAAGAATCGGCGGTACATCCCCTACGTGATCGAGACGTCCGTGGGAGCGGACCGCACGACGCTTGCCTTGCTGGTGAACGCCTACCGCGAGGAAGACGTCCCGGGCGAGACCGAAGGCCGGACCGTGCTCGGCTTCGCACCGTCCATCGCGCCAATCAAGGCGGGGGTATTCCCGCTCGTGAAGAAGGACGGCATGCCCGAGATGGCCGAGAAGGTGGCGAACGACCTGCGGCGTGCATTCCCGATCTTCTACGATGACGGCGGTGCAATCGGACGGCGCTACCGCCGGCAGGACGAGGTGGGAACACCGTTCGGCATCACGGTCGATGGGCAGTCCACGCAGGACGGTACCGTGACCGTCCGCGATCGCGACACGCTGCAGCAGGTCCGGGTGGCTGCCGACCAGCTCCGCGGCTACATCGCCGAGCGGATCACTCCTGACGAATAGCGGACGGCACCGACAGACATGGCCGATCTCACGCTCGCGGTGCTTCGTCAGGGCGGCGAGGCGTTCATGGAGGCGCTGTCGCGGGAGCAGTACCTGGCCATAGCCGGCCACAAACCTGACGCGGAGCTGCGGCCCATCTACGAGCGGTTCGCTCGAGTGGTCGGACCGGGCGCGCTCGAGCTCACGCGCGACACATTCCGCTCGGCGACGGCCGGCAGCGAGGAATGGCGCTCCGCGCGGGCGCTGCTGGACTGGCAGGTGACGTACCAGGTGTCGCGTGAGCTCGCCGAGCTCGATGAACGGCTCATCGCGTGGGAGGCGAACGCGGTGATCCGCCTTGCGGACGGACGCGAGGTTCCCTACCAGCGCGCTCCGGTGGAGATGGCCACGGAGCCAAACCGCGATGAACGGCTCGCGCTCGACGACGCGCGTGCATCGCTCGTGGAGCGCGAGCTCGCGCCCATGCGCGCCGAGCGCCTTCAGCGAGAGCGCGACCTCGTCGAGGCGCTCGAGATCGCGACAGGCTACGTGGCCGCGTTCGAGGCGTTGTCCGGGATCGACCTCGGCGCGCTCGCCGCAGAATGCGAGCGATTCTTGCGCGAAACCGAGTCGATGTGGGCCGACGTACACGCCGACGCGGTGCGAAAACACCTTGGCATCCGCCCCGGCGAAGCCACGCGTGCGGACGCGCTCGCACTCATGCGCGCGACGCGGTTCGACCCGTACTTCCCGGCCGCTGACATGGAGCCCGCCATTCGTCGTCAGGCAACGGAGATGGGCGTGAACCCGGAAGCCGACGGGCGGATCATTTACGACCTTGCGCCGCGGCCGGGGAAGCGGTCGAGGGCATTCTGCGCGCCGGTGCGGATTCCGCGCGAGGTGTACCTCGTCCTGTTTCCGCACGGCGGCGCGACGGACTACCGAACCTTGCTGCACGAGCTCGGGCACGCCCTGCACTTCGGCTACATGCGGGACGATCTGCCATTCGAGTACCGCTGGCTCGGTGACAACTCGATCACCGAAGGCTACGCGATGCTGTTCGACCACCTCATGCACGACGCCGGGTGGCTGACTCGCTACTCGGCGTTAGGCAGGACGCGGGTGGGCGAGTACCGCCGAGCGGCGGCGTTCGAGGAGCTGCAATTCCTTCGGCGGTACGCGGCGAAGCTCGTGTACGAGCTGAGGCTCTATGGCGGCGACACGCCGTGGTCGTCGCTCCCCGACGCGTACGTGGACATTCTGAGCTCGGCCACGACCTTCCGCTACCGCACGGCCGACGCGTTCGTCGACGTGGACCCGGGATTCTACTCGGCCCGCTATCTCCGCGCGTGGCAACTGCAGGCGGCACTGCGGGAGATGCTCACCGCCCGCTTCGATGAGGACTGGTACCGGAACCCGCGCGCCGGCCCCTGGCTGGTGCGCGAGCTGTTCGCGGAAGGGCAGCGTGAGCTCGCGTCCGAGCTGGCCGAACGCGTCGGGGCGCCGGCGCTGTCCTTCCAACCGGTGATTCGGGCGATCGAGGCGGGGCTGGCTGCGTAGCGGGTCCCGGCTAGGGAACGCGAGTCGCCTCCAGCGGCCGGGCGCCGCGATCGAGAACGAAGCCGACCACCTTGCCCTCGATGACGTCCACCACGATCTGGCCTGGCTGGCCCATCACGGCGTACGCGTTAGGCGCCGCCTGCTTCATCATTCGAATTGCGGGTTGGTTCTCGATCTGCAGCATCAGCTGCGCGCCGTTTGCAGAGATGCGCGCGTTCCGCTTCGACCCGTCCGGCCAGGTGACCTTGTAGTTCCCCGAGAGTCGCGCGATCTCGTCCGCCGAAATCGGCAGATCCGCCGGCGGCGCGGGCCGATCCGGCAGCAACGGCAGGCCGAACGCGACGCGCGCGAGGTTTTCGGCAATCTCGTCCGACGGCGCGGGAGCCGTGTTCGCCAGCACGACGACGGTCAGCGAGTCGTCGGGGTAGTACGCCAGCTCGGAGATGAAACCGTTGATGCCGCCGCCATGATGGATTCGACGGTGGGTGCCGACCGTGTCCATGAAGAGCCCGAACCCGTACTGCATCGGCCGCCCGCTCGTGAGCTTCGCCGGCGTGGTCATGGCCGCGAACGACGATTCCTTCACGAGCTTGCCGCTGTGCAGCAGCCGTGTCCACGCGGCGAGATCGCCGACACTCGAGCAAAGTGATCCTGCGGCGTACGGGAGGTCCATGCTGATGTATGGGGCATTGACGAGACCCGTTGCCCGGCCCTCGTACCCTTGGGCGCGGTGCTTGATGATCGGCATCACGCTGCAATACACCGTCGAGCTCAGCCCGTTAGGCGTGAACAACGCGTCCCGCAGGTAGTCTCCGTACGACTTCCCGGTGACTCGCTCGATGATCATGCCGAGCAGGAAGTAGCCCGTATTGTTGTAGTAGAAGTGCGATCCCGGCTCGAACTGCAGCGAATCGTCCTTCACCGTGGCGATCAGCGAATCCTTCGAGAGGTCGAGCCGCATGACACGGCCGAACTGCGGGCCGACATCGGTATAACTCGGAATGCCGGACGTGTGGTTGAGCAAGTGCCTCACGAGCACGCGCCGCCCGTGGGTTGGCGCGTTCGGCACGTACTTGGTCACGTCATCGTCGAGCGACAGCTTGCCTTGCTCGACGAGCTGCATGATCGCCACCGAGGTGAACTGCTTGGTTACGGAACCGATGCGATAAACGGTCCCGGGACTCGCTGGCACCTCGTTCTCCATGTCGGCCATACCGTAGCCTTTCATCACCAGCGTGTCGCGGCCCCGCAGTACGGCGATGGAAAGTGCGGCCACCCGGCCACGCTTGATCGTTGCGTCCGCGATGGAATCAGCGGCGCGCGCGACCAGTCGGCGGGCCGCCCGGCCGTCTCGCGCGGACTGAGCGACCGCGATGGAAGGGAGGGCGAACGCGAGGAAGGGCAGGGCGGACAAGAGCATCGTGCGTCGTTTGCGCATCGTCGGCAGGTCTCGGGGTTGTGTGGTGGCGCCACCGCCAATGTGCTCTCCGCACCGCGCGACAGCCAGCGTGCGGCGCGCTTTGAAACGGGCGCGTGCGGTGCGAAACTTCCATGCTCCTACGACGCACCGCGCCGGCGGTGTTTCGCTGTACCGCCTCCTCCCGCACAAACGTGACGGCCACCTCCACGTCCGCCGAAGCGCAGGCGATCGATTGGGCTGCGGTTGCCCGCGAGACCGTCGTGCACCTTCAGCGCATGATTCGGATCGACACGGTCAATCCACCGGGTAACGAGCTTGCCGTAGCGCAATACCTGGTGGGCGTTCTCAGCGCCGATCGGATCGAGACGCATCTCTTCGAGCCGGCGCAGGGTCGTGCTGCGCTCGTGGCACGGCTCGCCGGCGACGGGACCCGGCGGCCCGTGATCATCATGGCTCACATGGACGTCGTGGGAGTCGAACGTGCGAACTGGACGGTTGACCCCTTCGGAGGCGAAACGGCGGGCGGCTACCTGTATGGGCGCGGGGCGATCGACGACAAGGGAATGCTTGCGGCGAACCTCCAGACCATGCTGCTGCTCAAGCGACACGTGATCGATGTCGGGGCAAGGCTGAAGCGCGACGTCATCTTCGTCGCGAACTCGGACGAGGAGGCGGGCGGCGAATTCGGCATGGGCTGGCTCGTGGACAACCATCGCGAGCTGATCGACGCGGAGTTCGTCCTGAACGAAGGAGGACGGACACGCGTGGTGCGCGGGAAACCGCTCTATGTCGCAGTCCAGAACACCGAGAAGGTTCCACATGGCGTTACCGTGACTGCGCACGGGCCAGGCGGACACGCCGCCGTTCCACTCGCCGGCAACGCGGTATTCCGATTGGGCCGAGCCCTGGCGGCCATTGGGAAGCATCAGGAGCCGGTTCGCCTGACGCCGAGCACACGCGAATTCTTCGGGCAGCTCGCGATCGTCTGGCCGGACGCGACCGAGCGCCGCGCAATGCATGACGTCGCGTCGAGAGACCGGCGCCGCGTTCTGCGCGGTGCCCGTGTGTTGGCGATGACGCCGGTTTTCAACGCCATACTGCGAACAGGGATCTCGGCCACGGTGGTCGGTGGGGGGATTCGGTCGAATGTGATCCCGACCGAAGCGACTGCGTTGTTGAACATCCGTACGCTTCCGGGTGAGTCGATCGACGCGGTGGTCTCACGGCTTCGGCGCGTGATCGACGACCCGCGCGTCGAGGTGGCGATCACGCAGCGTGGGGAGGACGCTCCGGCCTCCGACTTCGCGTCGCCGATGTTCGCGGCGATCGCGGAAACGGTAAAGGAGCTCGCGCCGGACATGGTCACGGTCCCGTATATGAGCACGGGCGCCACCGATAGTGCGCGACTCAGGCGGCTCGGCATGCAGGCGTATGGCCTGTTGCCGTTCCCGATGGACCAGCAGGACGAGGACCGCATGCACGGGAACGACGAACGGATCCCGCTCGCATCGTTGGATTTCGGGACACGGCTCATGTTCGGCGCCGTCCGGCGTGTAGCTCGTTAGGCGGGAGATCCGGGATCGCGACCGTGGGCTCCGCGGCGGGACTGGCGCGTTGCGGCCACAGCAGTGTGGTGCCCGGGCCACATCTGCGTTGGGGCAGCGACACGCTAGCCGACCGGCAAAACAGCTGATGGACCCGACGAACGGCGCCGGAACTGGGCGAATCCGGGTGTCGACAGGGTCGGAGCGGGGTCTCGGGGGTTCGAGAAACAGGTCATGCGGATGGGCACGCTTGTTGTTAGTGAAGTGGGCGTGCCTGAGTTCGGTGCGACGCCCGCCCCGATCCGTTCCTCATAAGAAAATTTCAACCCTCGGAAGCTCCCGATGACACGCCATCGCCGACCTGGCTATTCGCGCATGATTTCCCGTCGTTCCCTCGCGCCTATCGCCGCGTCCATCCTCGTTGTTCTCGCGGGTTGCAAGGAAGGCGGCAGTACCGAGCCAAAGAAGGGCCCGGGGCCGACGACCATTACCCTCGACCCCAACTCGCTCACGGTGAGCATTGGACAGACCGGCAAGGTCTATCCGACCGTGCGGGACCAGAACGGGGCACGCATGCCCAGTTACAGCGCGGTGACGTGGAGCTCGGCCAACACCAGCGTGGCGACCGTCGCGAAATCGGACACGACCGGCGTGGTTACCGGCCTGGCGGTTGGTGAGACGCAGATTCTGGCCACGGTTGGCAACGTCGTCGCGCATATTTCCGTAAACGTCGTCCCCTGATTCGCGGTGATGTGGCAACGATAACCGATAGAAATACGGCGGTCGTCACCGGCGCGTCCCGAGGCATTGGGCGCGCCGTTGCGCTCCGGCTGGGCCCGACCCACAACGTGATCGCCGTCGCTCGTTCACGACCCGAGCTCGAGTCGCTCGCCAATGAGATTCGGTCCGCCGGCGGGTCGTGCGACACGATCGAGCTGGATGTCGCCGACGCGAACGCCGTCGCTCGCGAGCTCGATGGCGTCCGCGCGGATGTGCTCGTGAACAACGCTGGCGTCGGCTACATGAAGCCGCTCCTCGAGCTGTCGAGCGAGGAGTGGCACGCGATGGTCGACGTGAACTTCAACGCGCTCTTTCACGTGACGCGCGCCGTGCTGCCCGGCATGGTGGAGCGCGGGCGTGGTCACATCGTAATGGTCGGCTCGATCGCCGGGAGGAGCGCATTCGTCGGCGGCAGCTGCTACGCCGCGACGAAGCACGCCGTGATGGGCTTCAGCGAATCGCTGATGCTCGAGGTGCGCGACCGGGGCGTGAAAGTGAGCGTCGTGAATCCCGGGTCCGTGGCAACGAGCTTTTCGCGGCGCGAACGCGACACGAGCTGGATGCTGACCGCCGACGATGTCGCAGACGCGGTGGTCCACGCCATCGACACGCCGGCAAGGGTGCTCGTGCACCGCATCGAGGTGCGGGCAGCGGTCCCGAAGAAGGGGTAGGGCGGTCTACCGCAACAGGAATCGCCACCCGGCTGCGACCGTCGCGGCGATGATGGCGAGAAAGACCCACCAGCGCATCGCAAGGCTCCGAGATTCGCGTCGCGCCGACTGGGACGTCGGAACGATCACCTGCCTAACGACGATCTCGACTGGCGATTCGATCCCGTCGGCCTGTGCCGTGACGATGGCCCAGCCTTCGTCCCGGGCCACGATCCGACCTTGCTGGTCCACCGACACGACCCGGGGATCGCTCGAACGCCAGGCCACGGGGCGCTCGAGCACACTACCGGCCGCGTCGTACACTGACGCCGACAGCGCCGCGGTGTCGCCGCGGCGGAGCGGGGACGGCGGTGACTTTACCACGATCGAGTGGGCACGGACGGTCACCACGGTGACTTCGACCTGCCCGCGAACTCCCTCGCACGTTGCGCTGATCGTGACGCGTCCCGGCTTGCGCGCCGTGACCGTCCCCCCCGCAGAAACGGTGGCAATCGCAGGGTCGCTCGACCTCCATTCGAACGTTCGCTCCTGATCGACGCTCTCGGCGCGCGCCGCCATCCTGGCGATGGCCCGCAGCGAAGTCGCGGTCCCCACCACGAGCGGGGGCGTAGCGCCGTCGATCACGACAGCGACCACCGGCGGCGGCATGACGACGATGGTTGCCGCCCGCGCGACGCCTCCTGATTCCGCCACCAGCACCGCGACGCCACGACGTTTCGCGGAGAGGGTCCCGTCGCCGGTCACCGACGCGATGGCGGGGTTGCGTGAGACCCATCGCACCGGCGTAGCCATCGACCGGCCGTGACGATCGAGTGCGCGCGCACCCAGAGGGGTCCGGGTGCCAGCGCGGACTTCTGAAGGCACATCGACGGCAATCGTGGCGACTTCGGGAGCGACGACGACGATGTCTACCCTGCTCCGCTCTCGACCAGCGCCCGCGGTGATCGCGGCGGTGCCCACGGCCTTCGCGGTGACGACGCCGGCTGCATCGACTGCGGCGACGTCGGGATGCGACGACTCCCACGTGACGCGCGCCGACTCCGCTGCGGCACCGCTCTCCGTCCGTGGCGTTGCGTGCAGGACAATGCATTCGCCAACCTCGATCGTGGCGGTTGGCTGCTCGATGTCGATGGACGCGATCGCGCCGCGCACCGGCTTGTCCCGCCCCCGGCCAGCGGGTGACGGCGAGGGCGCGGGCGATACCTCGGCGCGGGGCGTCGCGGCCGGCCGATGCCTAACGATCTCCGCGAGCCGGCCCTCGGCGTCGGCTGCCGCCGCCAGCGCGGACATCTCCGCACGAACGGGACCGAGCGAGCCGAGCGGCAGCGCGGCGCACGCCTCCGACGCCGCCGCGAGATCGGGGAACCGATCCTCGGGCTTCTTGGCCAGCATGCGCATGATTGCGCCCTCGACGTGCTCCGGGACATCGGGACGTACGGCGCGAAGCGGCGGCGGAGCCTCGCTCGTGTGCGCACGCATGACGGCCATCGGGTCGCCGGTAAACGGGGGATGGCCGGCGAGCATCTGGTAGGCGACGACTCCGAGCGCGTACTGATCGCTGGGCGGGCCAACCTCGAGGGCCATGCACTGCTCAGGGCTCATGTACGTCGGCGTGCCCAGCACGGTGCCGACGAGCGTATACCCGGGCGCTTCGGTTACCTTCGCGATGCCGAAGTCGGTCACGATCGGGTCGCCGTCGGCGTCCAGAAGAATGTTGCCGGGCTTCACGTCACGATGCACGACCCCGCGACGATGGGCGTAGTCGAGCGCCGCACCGACGTGGTACAGGACCGCGCCGGTCGAAGCAAGCGACAGTCTTCCCCACTCGTGAATGACGCGATCGAGCGATCGGCCCGGTACGTACTGCATCACGAACAGGTGCAGATCGTCGAGCGTTCGCACGCTGTGGACGCCAATGATGTTCGCGTGCTGCAGGTTGGCGATGGTGACCGCCTCCTGACGAAAGCGCTCCACCATCCCCTCACCGAGCAGCAGTCCCGGGGCCATGACCTTGATCGCGACACGCCGGTTGAGCGCGAGCTCGCGCGCGCGAAAGACGGCGGCCATGCCGCCGCGTCCGAGCTCCCCTTCAATGTCGAACTCGCCGGTTAGCGCCTCGCGGAGGCGCTCCACGACGAGTGCCCACGTCATGTCGCCGGCGGGGACGGCGGTGCCAGCAATGCCGTCAGATGGCGTGACGCTCTGGCCGCAGCTGCCACAGAATCGATCGCCTGGGGACACTCGGCCACCACACCGCGCGCAGTGTGTGGGCGGGACGGTCGAAGAGACGAGAGGTGACAGGAGAGGGGGCGCCGCGAGGCTCTTCGGCGAGTGTGATCGGATGTAGGCGAGATCCGGGTGATGCGTTCGCAAAGTGCAGAAGCGCCTACGTACCCGCAAGCAACCGCCTGTCAACGCTAGCGGTCGCGTCCGGTGGCACCTACAATAGCGTCCGGTGCGGCGGTATCGATACCCGCGCGCGCCGCCACGCCCAAAACATCGCCGCTCACTCCGAAAGCCATATGCGCCGAAGCATCGCTGTGTTCGCGTTGGTGACCGCAACCGCCGCAAGCGCTCACGGTCAGGGACTCCGAGAGAAGCTCGAGCTGGGGCTCTTCTCGTTCGGTGATTGCGGGGAGCCGCTATGCCTCCCCGCGCTGGTGCTCGCCGGGAATCCCCACGGCCGCCACTTCATCCCGTCGGCAGAGGCGGGGAACGCGGCGATCATTGCGTTTCTCGGAAGCGCGATCGGCGCCAACGTGAGCAATATCCCGATCAGCGCGACGACGAGTGGCGTCACCTACTCGTTCGAGGGCGGTGCTCCCGTCCGAACCAACGTGTCCAGCGGCCCGATCTTCGCCGAGCGCGCGCAAACGCTCGGACGCGGGAGAATGCTGATCGGCGCGAACGTGAGCTCGATCCGATTCAACACGCTGCGCGGTATCCCTCTCAATTCGCTCGATTTCAATTTCACCCACCAGGACATCAATCCACCGAGCGAAGGCAGCCCGGCGTTCGAAAACGAGTTCATCACGGTGCGCACGTCGCTCGACGTGAACGTGCTCGCGACCATCGCGTTCGCAACCTATGGGCTGACCAACCGGATCGATGTCAGTGTCGCTGTGCCATACGTTTCGAATTCGATCGACGGTCATAGCTTCGGCCAGATCGTACCGTTCGGGCCGAACCCCGCGCACTACTTTGGCGGCACGGCCGACGCGCCGATTCTCTCGGCGACAACCGACGTCAACGGATCCGCGTCGGGCATCGGCGACGTCGCCCTGCGAGCGAAGGTGAATCTTTCGCCGGGCGGGTCGAAAGCGACGACAGGCTTCGCGCTCCTCGGCGATGTGCGTCTGCCGACCGGGAACGAAGATGACTTCCTCGGATCCGGCAGCACCTCCGCGCGCATTCTGGGAATCCTGTCGGGGCGTTTTGGCGAGTTCGCGCCACACGCGAACGCGGGCTACGCGATTCGCACCGCTGACGACCAGCAGGACGCGATCCTGGCGACCGCCGGGTTCGATCAGCTGCTCGTCCCGTGGGCGACGTTCGCGTTCGACGTCATCTCCGAGTGGCAGGTGGGGGAGCAGAAGTTCTCGTTACCGTCGCCGACGGAGATCACGATCCCGTTCACGCGCACGATCTATCCGAGCAACATTCCCGACCGGCGCGACGATCTGCTGAACGCGTCGATCGGTGCGAAGCTGTCGACGAAGAAGGGGCTGACATTCATTGTGAACGCGCTGCTGCCGCTCAATCGTGGGGGCCTTCGGGCGAGCACACTCTGGACAACGGGTCTGGAGTACGGGTTCTGAGGGAATGACCAGAGAGGGTCAGAGTCGCTTGAATGCCAGGATCGCGGTACTTCCGAGATCCGGATTCAAACGACTCTGACCCTGTGTGCTATCGGATGGTGGCGATATGCCAGCCTCCGGCGTCGCGCTGGACGACGGCGACGAAGCTGACGGGGAACGACTGATCCGACCTGGCAGCCTTCGACGAGAATCGCGCCACATACTTCGCCTGCACCTGGACCTGTGAGCCAACGACGTCTCGCGGGGTGTCCAGGAGATTCACTGCGCCGCCGCTCATTGCGATCGGACCGCGCGAGTCGTCGAACGTGGTCTGCCACCGGGCCATCAGCTCGCTGCCCGCGTTAGGAAATACGCGGCGGATGAGTGACGTGTCGCGCTCCCGAATCGCGCGCACATACACGGCCAGCACACCCTGGATCTCCGACCGAAGCTCGGCTTCGCTCTTTGGCGCCGGCGGGGCCGGGGCGGTCAGGGGGGGCGCATCGAGGCGCGCCGCTGGTCGGGCGGCCGACGTATCGATGGTCGTGACCACGTTAGGCTTGGGTGCCGGCGGCAGTGTCGGGACCGGCGGTGCCGCCTGTGTGACGGTGGAATCCGGACGTTGGCCGGTTGCGGAGCGCCCTCGGGCGGGTTGTGCCGGCGGGGTTCCGCTCTCCGGCCGGGCTGCGCGAGGCGACGGGCTCACGTCGGTGGCTCGTGCCGCCGGCGTATCCACTTGCGCCACGGGGTCGGCGGGGGCCGCGACCGACACGTTAGGCGGCGGCGACGGCGGTGTGACGGTGTCCTGCGCCGGGGCGGGCGCGCCGGGTGCCGGCGGCACCCGGGCCGGCGGCTTCATCATGACGTATCCCGCGATGGCCAGCGCAAGCGCCGCGGGCACGGCCGCGCGCACGAGCCAGCGCACGACCCCACCCTCCGCTACTGGCGTGACCGGGGGCGTGACCGGGGGCGCAACTGCCGGCAACGCTGCCTGTGCGGGCGTGTGCACCAGCGTTGGCGCCGGCTCCGTTGACAGGGCTGTCCCTCTCGGCGTCGGAGCAGACGTGGCCGGAACGGGCGGCGTCTGTTTTGGCCGCTCTTTCGTCTTCGGCACAGGGCTCGGAGGCGTCCGCACGACGTCCGCGAGCTGATCGAGCCGCTCGGCGGCCGCAGCCAGCTTCTGGAGCTCGGCGTGCAGCGGGTCGTCGGGGGCCAGCGGCCCGGCACCTAACGATACGAGTGCGTCGGAGAGGCTCGGGAACCGCTCCTCGGGCGTCTTCGCCAGCATTCGCATCACCGCCGCTTCCATGGCTGGCGGAACGTCCGGCCGCAACTCGTGCAGCGGCGGAGGCGGGGTGTCGGTGTGCGACCGCATGAGCGAGAAGCTCGAGCCGGAGAAGGGCGGTCGCCCCACCAGCATCTCGTAGGCAACCACTCCGAGCGAATATTGATCGCTCGCGCCCGTCAGCTCCCGCGCGTAACACTGCTCGGGGCTCATGTACACCGGCGTACCCACGACCGTGCCCGTCTGCGTTTGATTCGGGCTTTCGGCCACCTTGGCGATGCCAAAATCGGTGACGATCGCTTCGCCGTCGGCATTCAGGAGGATGTTGCCGGGCTTGATGTCGCGATGTATCACGCCCCGACGATGCGCATACCCGAGCGCTGACCCGATCTGGAACAGCCAGGCGCGCACCACGGGGATGGGAAGCGCGCCGACGTCGCGCAGCACGCCTTCGAGCGTCCGGCCAGGCACGAACTGCATGACGAAGAAGTGCAGGTCGCCGATCTGTCGGACGCCATAGATCGCTACGATATGGATATGCTGCAGGCTCGCGACGGTGATCGCTTCCTGTTTGAAGCGCTCCATCATTCCCGGGCCGAGCAACAGTCCGGGCGCCATGACCTTGATGGCAACGCGGCGATTGAGCGCGAGGTCGCGAGCCAGGTACACCGCGGCCATCCCGCCTCTTCCGAGCTCGGTGAAGATCTCGTACTCGCCGGCGGTCGCGGCCTGCAGGCGAGCGCCGACGACCGACCACGGCGACGCGTCGGTCAACGTGTTCGCGACGGTCGGAGCCGACGGATTGACCGGCTCGCCCACCGCAGGAGTCAGATTCGATCCTGCCAGCGTGATCGGCGTCCCGCAAACGCCACAGAAGCGGTCGCCGTGTGAAACGGCACCGCCACAACTTGGACAGGTTGTCGTTGTCGTTGGCGTCATCGAGTCAAGCGCCGCATTGCCAATTGACTGGTCCTCTGGCCGTTTTAGGCGGCCGGACCGGTTGCGCACTCCAATTTAGTGGTGTTGTGCGCGAGAGTCGCTACGCACTAACACGAGATTGTCGGCAAAGCGTTACGCGAGAGTAGCGCGAGGGGGGACACGAGGCCTAGAGAGCGCACGCAACGAATTCCCCGCACGAGCTCCGCCGCGCGTGGGATTCGTGCCTTCGCGGCGGCGCCGTCGTCCAAACAGATGTGGCCGAGCCGCGAAACATCTGAAGCGGCCCCGAGCGTGTCTCGGACAACCTCGGCCGTGGTCGCGCATCTGACGTTACACCTTTAAATTGCGTCCCGTGCCAAGATCATCCGTCTCCAGAACGGAACGGTTGCGTCCGCCTACCGCCGCGCCCGATCAGTCCGTTCGGGAGCTGATGGCGGTACGCGAGGTGATCCACGCATTCCTCACCGCGGACCGGCCCGAGGAGGTCTACCAGTTCGCGCTCGAGCGGGTCAGCCCCCTCGTCGGCGCCACCTTCGCCTCCGTGTACCTGGTAGACGGCGCGTCGGAGCTCATGCGGCTCGGCGCCGCATACAACTGGCCGCAGCGATTTCGGCCATGGCTCGGCGAGGCGCGCGTTCGACTCGGATTTGGGCCGAGTGGTGAGGCAGCGAGCGAACGCCGCACGATCGAGGTCGCGGACGTATTCGCCGATGATGACCTCGAGGATTGGCAGGAGGTCGCGTCCGAGCTGGGGTTCCGCTCCCTCATCGCCCTACCGCTGCAGACCGGGTCGAAGGTGCTTGGCGCGGTGACCTTCTACTTCGCCGACGCAGAGTCGTTCTCGTCGGAGAAGCGAGGGCTGTTGAGGATCGTTGCCGATCAAATGGCCGCGACAGCCGAAAAGTCCTTGCTCATCGAGCAGCTGCGCCGTTCCAACGCAGCGCTTGTGGAGGCGAACGCCGAGCTCGAACGCCAATATGCGGCGGTGCTTCACGCCCGCCGGCTCAAGGACGAATTCCTCGCGAATATCTCGCACGAGCTGCGCACTCCGCTGACCGCGGTGCTCGGGTACATCTCGATCATGCAGGATGGGATATCGGGTCCGCTCACTGAAGGGCAGCGCCACGATCTCACGCACGTCAAGCGGGCGAGCGAGCGGTTGCTCGACCTGATCGAGAGCCTTCTCGAGCTGACCACGCTCAAGCGTGGCGAGCTGGACGTGTTCATCGAGGAAGTCGACCCTCGCGCGCCGCTGCGCGATGCCGTCGCGTCGTCGCCCGCGCCGATGCCGGGCGTGACAGTGCGCCTCGACGAGCCAACTACCATGTTGCCGCGGATCCGTAGCGACCGGAAGAAAATCTTCCGGATCCTGGTTAGCTTACTCGGCAACGCCGCAAAGTTCACCGAACGCGGCGAGATCGTTGCAAGCGTATCGCTCGCCAACGACCGCGTCGTGTATCGCGTACACGACACCGGAATCGGGATCGCGGCGGATGCGCAGCAGTACGTGTTCGACGAGTTCCGTCAGGCCGACGGTTCGCCGACACGACGGTATGGAGGCTCGGGGCTTGGGCTGTCGCTCGCGCAGCGCCTCGCTCATCTGCTCGGCGGGACGATCGAGATGGCGTCCACGCTGGGTGAAGGCTCCACGTTCACGGTGGAGCTGCCACTCGAGTATGAACCGCCGGCCGAGCTACCCGTAGACACCTGACTCAATACGCGGATGAACATTCAGGAAGACCGCACGCTGCAGGAAGCACACACGACGCTGAGCGTGCCCGAAGTGATCGAGGCTGCCAAGCGATTCTTCGCCAGACGCAACAGTCTGTACGCGGCATTCGTCGAACGCGAAGGCCCAACCTTCGTCAGTCTGCGCGGGCAGGGCGGTGAAGAGGTGCTCATCGGCGCTACTCCGGCCAAGGACAATGCAGGGACGCTCGTAACCGGCTCGACCTACCTCTTCGACCAGCAGGTCGCGCGGTTCTTCACGACGCTGCCGCCGTGGGATGGTGTGTCGTGACCACGCCCTTTGTCGCGCAGCTTCGATCTCGCCCCGGCGTCATTCGTCTTGGCTCGGACGGGCAGCCTCGGATCACGATTCGCGTGCAGTTGGCCGAGGCGTGGGATACCGTTCGCGTGGAGACGCCGCCAACGGAACCGGTCGGCGCCGTCAAGGCCGAGGCGCTGGCTGCCTTGCGCCCCAATCAGGAGCCGGCGGATGAGTTCGTGGTCAAGTTGAACGGGTTCGAAGTCCTCGATGAGAATGTCTCGGTCGCCGATAGCGGCGCGACGAACGGGTCGACGTTCCTGATCAGCTATCGCCGTCGCCGTCCGGTCCGCTGAGCACGACGCTTTCGACGCCTAACGCGGTCGCCTCGGCCGCGGAGCGCGACGCGTTGCGCGCCGCCGCCGTCAGGCTGCGCGACGAGGTCTCGAGGCGCATCGTGGGGCAGCGCGACGTCCTCGACGAGATCCTCATGGCCGTCCTCGCTGGCGGCCACGCGTTGCTAGTGGGCGTCCCGGGCCTCGCCAAGACCCTCATGGTCCGCTCCGTCGCCGAATCCATGCGACTCGATTTCCGACGGATCCAATTCACGCCGGACCTGGTCCCGAGCGACATCACCGGCACGGAGCTGCTCGAGGAAAATGCGGCGACGGGCGCTCGAAGCTTTCGGTTCGCGCGCGGGCCGGTCTTCGCCAACATCGTGCTGGCGGACGAGATCAACCGTGCGCCCCCGCGAACCCAGGCGGCTTTGCTCGAGGCCATGCAGGAGCATCGGGTGACAGCGGCGGGCGAAACCATGCGGCTTCCGGAGCCCTTCTTCGTTCTCGCCACGCAGAACCCCATCGAGCAGGAAGGTACGTATCCACTGCCGGAAGCGCAGCTCGACCGGTTTCTGTTCGACATTCGCATCGGGTACCCTAACGAGGAGGAAGAGGTCGGCATCCTGCGGTCGACGACCGGGGCGAGCGAGGTTTCGCTCACGCCGGTACTGGACTCCGAGCAGACCGTGGCGCTCCAGCGTTTGACCCGCGAGCTCCCCGCTGCCGATCCGATCCTGCGGTACGCGGCCGCGCTCGCTCGCGCGACGCGTCCCCCCGCGGACAACGGAACGACGAACGGGACGTCGCCGTCGCCGCCGGACCTCGTCAAGCGATATGTCCGATGGGGGGCTGGCCCGCGTGCGGGGCAGGCGCTCGTCCTGGGCGCCAAGGCGCACGCGCTGCTCTCCGGACGCTCGGCGGTCGCGCCCGACGACGTCCGGCGCGTTGCGCAGCCGGTGCTGCGGCATCGCGTGCTACCCAATTTTGCGGCCGACGCCGACGGCATCAGCG
>DASUGD010000057.1:0-15501 GCA_036274195.1 Gemmatimonadaceae bacterium
CGCTCCATTGCGGCCGCAATGGAGCGATGCAATCCGACTCCGACCCCAGCGAATCACTCTCCTCTTGACTTCCGACAGAAGAAGACGCACCCTTCCTGTCGGAATCCAAGAGAAGCAGCCATGCAGCCGCCATCCAGCGACGTCCTCCGCGGGACCCTCGACCTCCTCATCCTCAAGACCCTCACCCTCGAGCCCATGCACGGCTGGGGCATCGGGCAGCGCATCCAGCAACTCTCGCGAGGCGTGCTCGATGCCAATCAGGGCTCGCTCTATCCCGCCTTCCAGCGACTCGAGCAGAAGGGATGGATCGAGAGCGAATGGCGCACGACGGAGAACAACCGGCGCGCCAAGTACTACCGGCTGACCACCGCTGGACGACGCGCGGTCGGCACCGAGGCCGCCAGCTGGCGCCGGTATGTCGAGGCCGTCGAGTTCATCCTGCAAACCACCTAACGACCCGATCGTTTCGGTGGTTCGCCGGTCACGCGCCGAACCACCGTGGCTGGAGCCACCATGAGTGCCATCAAGGGATTCGCCGCGCGACTGCGCGCCCTCCTCTCGCCCCGCGCGACCGAACGGTCGTTGAACGAGGAAATGGAGTTCCACATCGAGCAGGAGACCGAAAAGAACCTCCGCCTCGGCATGAGCCACGCGGAGGCGCGGCGGCGCGCGCTCGTGGAATTTGGTGGACTCGCCCAGGCTCGCGAGGCCCATCACGACGTCTATGCCGCGCGACCGCTCGAGGAGCTCGTTGCCGACGCGCGCTACACGTTCCGGACCATGCGACGTACCCCCGTGCTCGCCGGCGCGGCGATCCTGACGCTCGCGTTAGGGATCGGGGCCAACACCGCGATCTTCTCGGCCGTCAATGCCGTCGTGCTGCGGCCGCTCCCGTTTCCCAAGCCCGATCAGCTCTACATGGTCTGGGAGGAGAACCCGGAAAAGGGGTGGTACAAGCAAGTGGCGGCGCCAGCCAACATGCTCGACTGGAAGGAGCAGGTGGCCGCGTTCGCCGACGTCATGGCATACTCCGAGGGCTTCGGGACGGCGACGCTCATCGAGAGTGGCGAGCCGATCATCGTGAGGCCGGCGTTCGGGACGGGCAACTTCTTCTCGGTGCTCGGCGTGCGCGCCGCGTTAGGTCGCACGTTCGTGGACGCCGAGACGTGGAAGACCGGGCATCGGATCGCCGTGCTGTCGCATCACCTGTGGCGTGACCGGTTCGGCAGCGACCGCAACATCGTCGGCCGGACGATCCAGCTCGACGGCGCCCCCGTCCAGGTCGTCGGTGTCATGCCGGCGAGCTTCGACTATCCTGACGAGAAGATCGACCTGTGGCAGCCCTGGGCCTGGGACCCCGCGAATCGACAGCAGGTCTCGTTCAGGCGTGCCCACTGGCTCAGCGTGGTCACGCGCGTGAAGCCGGGTATCAGTCAGGAGGCGGCCAACGCGCAGCTGCAAGCTGTTGTAAGGCGGCTGCAGCGTGACTACCCGGCGACCAACCGGGTGATGGGTGCGGGGATCACCCCGCTGCACGAGTTTTTGGTCGGGGACACACGGCTGCCGCTGCTCGTGCTGCTCGGGGCGGTCGCGCTGCTCCTGCTCATTGCCTGCGCGAACGTGGGGAATCTCATGCTCGTGAAGGCGGCGGATCGCGAGCGCGAGGCGGCCTTACGGCTGGCGCTCGGCGCCGGACGCCGGCGCCTCGTGAGGCAGGCACTCACGGAAAGCCTGGTCATGTCGTTCGCCGGCGGGCTCGCCGGGATAGCGTTAGGCATCTGGGGTATCCGGGCGCTGCAGGCAATGCAGCCGGCCGGGATGCTCCGCGTTTCGCATTTCGACTTCGACTGGGTCGTCTTCGGCTACGTGCTCGCGGTCACGACCGCGAGCGGCCTCCTGTTCGGGATCGCCCCGGCGCTGTGGTCGAGCCGCCGCGCGCCGCAGGACGCGCTCAAGGAGGGCGGCCGCGGCGGAAGTCAGAGCCGGCGCATGCGACGTTGGGGCGAGCGACTCGTGATCGGCGAGGTGGCGGTCGCGCTGATGCTGAGCGTCGGCGCCGCGCTGCTCGTTCGGAGTCTGCTTCGCCTGCAGCACGTCGACCCAGGCTTCGATCCCAACGGGGCAATCGCCGCCCGGCTCGAGCTTCCGGGCACGCGATACGACACGGGGGACAAGGCGAACAGATTCTTTTCACGTCTCGAGGAGCAGCTGCGATCGATCCCCGGTGTGCAGTCGGTAGGTAGCACCTCCGAGGTCCCCCTCACCGGCGGTGGCTACTCCAGTGACTTCACTGTCGCCGGTTGGCCCGAGGGAACGTACGGCAGCGAGGTCCTGCACCGCCGCATCACGCCCGATTTCTTCAAGGTGATGAGAACGCCGCTGCTCGCCGGCCGTGCGTTCACGGTCGATGACCGGGCGAACGGCGCCCAGGTCGTCATCATCAACGAGGCAATGGCGAAGAAGCACTTCAAGGGGCAGGACCCGGTCGGCCAGCGGATCACGTTCGACAAGGTCCCCGACTCCAGCTCGACGTGGAATACGATCGTCGGAGTCGTGAAGGACCAGCATCAAACGAAGCTCGGCATCGAGCCTCAGATCGAGGTGTTCGAGCCGCTCACGCAGTCTCCGACGAATGGCATGGCGGTGATCGTTCGAACCGCGGGAGACCCCGCCTCGTTAGGGCCTGCGATCCGGCGCACGGTCGCCGACATGGATCGCGCGCTCGCGCTGTCCTCGGTCGAGACGTTGAACCAGGTGCGCGCCGAATCGCTCGCGCGCGAGCGTTTTCTGACGACGCTCCTGCTGCTGTTCGCCGGCGTCGGGCTGGCGCTGGCCGTGGTCGGCGTGTACGGGGTCATGGCGCAGATGGCGCGTCGCCGCGTGCGCGAGATGGGGATTCGTCTCGCGCTCGGCGCTCAGGCGAACGATGTGCGCTGGCTCGTCGTTCGGAACGGGCTGCGGCTGGTGACCGTGGGGCTCGTGATCGGCACCGCCGGCGCGTTCGCCGCGACACGGGCGATGCAGGCGATGTTGTTCGGCGTGGCGCCGAAGGACCCGCTGACGTTCGTCGCTGTGCCGGCGCTGCTGGTGCTTACCGCACTCGTGGCGACGTGGATGCCGGCGTCGTACGCGAGCCGCGCCGATCCGGCGACAGCGTTGCGGATGGAGTAATCGCTCGCGGAGCGTCCGTGGCGCGTTCCTCGGCGACCGGCACGGCGTACTCCCCGCTGCGTCGCGTTAGGTAATCGCGCACGGAGCCCTCGTATCCCAGCCAGAGCTTGAGGCGCGCGACGTCGCGGACGAGCTGCTTCGTGTAATCGTGTGGCAACCGCTCGCACACGCGATCGAGGAGAATCATGAGGTCGCCGTCGAGGTGACCGTTAGGCGCCGCCGAGGCATCGTGTCGAGTGACCGTTTCGCTCATTCCGGCTGCTCTGAACTGGAGTGCCGCGAAGGTACATGCTCGAGTAAGCCGTTGCAACTATTGGATGTATCTAAGGGTGTCGCCCGATCTCTCCCTACATGCTGCTCTCGAGGGATGCGCCCTCCGCAACGTCGGATGCATCCAGAATCGAGCGGACACGGCGAGCGAGCTCGATCGGATCGTACGGCTTCGCGAGAAAATGCTCGTCGTCGAGGGCTGATGAGTCACCGCGCGCATCGAAGCGGTACCCCGACACGAACAGCGTTGGCAGCGCCGGTACGCGCAGCCGCAACGTTCGACTGAGCTCGTGCCCATTGAGCCCTGGCATCACCACATCGGAGACGAGCATCGCCACAGCGCCCTGGGAGCGATCGAACACCTCGATCGCCTCCGCGGCGTTCGCCGCCTCGAGCACCGTGTAGCCCGATTCCATGAGCACTCGACGCGCGACCGTTCGTACTGCGTCGTCGTCTTCGACGAGCAGAATGGTCTCGGAACCACGCGGGTTACCGGTTCCGAACCCGTCGGCGCCGGTCGCGGTGTCGAGATGCACCGTACGCGGGAGGAACACCGTGAACGACGACCCGGATCGCGGTGAGCTTTCCACCGTGACGAAGCCGCCGGATTGATGGACGACGCCGTGCACGGTCGCGAGTCCGAGACCGGTCCCTTGACCGAGGGGCTTCGTGGTGAAGAACGGCTCGAAGATCCGCGATCGCGTGGCGTCGTCCATGCCGATGCCCGTGTCGCTCACGCGAAGCGTCACGTACGGGCCCGGCACGACACCGCGGGCCTCCGCCCCGGCAGCAGACAAGGTCACGTCGCCCGTCGCAACGGTGAGCACGCCGCCGGAAGGCATCGCGTCCCGGGCGTTCACCACGAGATTCACCAGCACCTGCTCGATCTGCCCGCGGTCCGCCGTCACCCGCGAGACCGTCGGCGACAGCTCGCTGACGAACGCGATGTCCTCGCCGATGACGCGGCGCAGCATTCGCTCCGCCTCGGCGACGACCTCGGTGAGGTCGATGACGGCCGGTTTGAGTACCTGTTTCCGACTGAACGCGAGAAGCTGTCTCGTGAGGAGCGCCGCGCGCGATGCGGCGTGCCCTATCTGCTCCAGATCGTTCCGCAGCGGAACGGCCGACGGCAACTGGTGCAGCGCGAGCTCCACGTTGCCCTTGATGACGGTCAGCAGGTTGTTGAAGTCGTGCGCGATGCCGCCGGCGAGCTGCCCGACCGCCTCGATCTTCTGTGACTGGCGAAGCTGCTCTTCCAGGCGGCGTTGCTCGGTGACGTCGATGGCGAGAACGAGACGCGCGTGGCGACCGGCGAATACGAAGTCGCGCGACACGATGTCCACGATGACGATCGACCCGTCCTTCCTCCTGTGGCGGTACGGGCCCGACCGCTGTGACCGTACTTCGGGAGGTGCGGCGGCGCGCGAGAGCGCAATCTCCGCGTCTTCAGGCGGGCGGATGTCGAGAATCGACATCCGCGCGAATTCCTCGCGCGAGTACCCGTACTGCCGCACTGCCGACGCGTTCACCGACAGGAACATGAGCGTCTCGCCATCGATGACGAGGAGCGGGATCGGGTTTTCCTCGAACAGCAGGCGATGCCGCTCCTCGCTCTCGCGAATGGCCGCCTCGGCGCGCAGGTGCTCGGCGTCGACGATCGCGGTCAGCCGCGCTCGTGTTTCCTCGGCCTGTTTGCGCTCGGTGATGTCGATGTGGACGCCGGTCATGCGGCGAGGCGAGCCATCGGGATGGCGCTCGACGACTTTGCCGCGCCCGAGAAGCCACTTCCAGCCGCCCTGCTTCGTTCGGCAGCGATACTCCGCCTCGTAGGCTGGCGTGTTGCCGGCGACGTGCTCGTCGATTGCGCGCTGAACCGCGGGCATGTCATCGGGGTGGACGTTCTGGTCCCACGTCGTGCGCCCCGCCCGGCGTTCCATCTCACCCGGCTCGTAACCGAGCATCCGCTCGGCCCCGGCGCTGTAGTAGACGTCGCCGCCGTCGATACTCCAGTCCCACAGTCCTTCGTTCGCGCCTTCGAGGGCCAGGCGCAGGCGCTTCTCACTCTCGCGGAGTGCGTCCTCGGCAGCCTTCCTGGCGGAGATGTCGCGATAGATCGCGACCAGGCCCCCGTTCGGCGCCGTCTCGTTGGTGACGGCGAGGAGCGTTGCCTGGAGGGTGACCGGTCGGCCATCGAGTGTGACGCAACCGATCTCGCCCTCCCACCGACCGACTCGGAGCGCGCCGCGTCGCGCCGCGTCGTCGTCCGCGGCGTTCAGACCGGGCGTTTCGTTGTCGGTCGCGCGGAGCCGCTCGCCTGCGGTGGCGCCGAAGAGGCGCGCTGCGGCTGGGTTGAGGTCGGCGATTCGGCCATCGGCGTCGAGCACGACGACGGCATCCCGTACTGACTCGAATACCAGCGCGAAGTAGCCGGCGCGGGCCGCCGTGCGGCTCGCGCTAGGGGCCGTGGAGGTCAAACTGGATACGCCGGAGTGTTACGCATGGTCGGCGAACACGATCGCCGGGCGGATCGGCAAACGTCAAAGCAAACACGCCAATGTAACCGGTCCCGCCCCGGAAACAGCGAGCAACATCACACATATTCGAAAACGCAGTTCGGCAGCGGATCCGGCCGGTCGCCAGCGCCGGCGCCATCCTCACCGCCTAACGCCAAGCGCGGCTGCCGCGGTGTCGTGCACCGGGACTTCGATGCCGGCCTGGGCGGCGAACCGGGAAACCGCCCCGCTCAGCGTGTCGAGCTCCGTTTGCCCCCCGCTCTCCAGGTCGAGAAGAAAGCTCGGCGTCATTCCAGTGGGGAGCGTATCGATGTACGCCGCGGTACGCGGCGCTTCGTCATCCGGCAGTGGTACGCCGCGGGCGCGCGCAACATCGACGACTTCCGTGACGGCACGTTGAATGAGCCGACGACCGCCGGGAGCCTCACGGACGGGACCGATGGACGTGCGAGCCAGCCCGCATACGGCGGCCATGGCAGTGATGAACACGTATTTCTGCCAGAGCTCGACGCCTATCGTGGCCGAGGCGCGCGCGTCTACCCCGGCGGATCGCAAGGCGTCCGCGATCCTCGTCGCGCGCTCGCTGAGCCTCCCATCCAGTTCGCCGAGCACGATGCTGCGGAACCCGCTGCGTCGCTCGACCACGCCCGGCTCCGTTCGCACAACACTCACGCGCGCGAGCCCACCGAGCACGCGTGCGGCTGGCACGCCACCGGCTATGAGCTCGTCGGCCGCGGTGACGCCGTTCAGCAACGGCACCACGTCGGCGCCTCGCTCGGCCACGAGACGCACGACGGGCGTGACGTCGGCGAGTGAATAGCTCTTCACCGCGACGATGACGACGTCCGCCGCGGGGAGCTCGTTCGGGTCGCCCGTCGCGCCGACGCGAGCCACGAACTCGCCCTCGGGCGTGCGCACCGTGAGCCCGTGGGTTCGCACGGCGTCGAGATGTGCGCCGCGGGCGAACAGGGTGACTGCGTGGCCGGCGCGAGCGAGCTCGCCGCCGAAGTACGCGCCGATACCGCCGGCTCCGACGATGACAAATCGCATGGTGGTTAGCGTTGTGTGTTGGCCGTGAGCAGATCGTGTACTTCCTCGTCCGTCGTCTGGGCGAAATCCTCGTACCATAGCCCCACCGCGTAGAACGGTGACGGGGTCTCGGCGCACACGACGTCTTCGACAATGGTACGAAATTCGTCGCATGTCTCCGGCGCGGCTACTGGCACGGCGACCACGATCCGCGCCGGTGACTCCTGCCGCAGGGCGAGAACCGCAACGCGCATGGTAGCTCCGGTTGCCAGCCCGTCGTCGACGAGGATGATGATGCGGTCGCGAAGCGGTGGCAGCGGACGATTGTCACGATAGATGCGCTCGCGGCGCTGCAACTCCCGCTGTTCCACTGCCGTCACGGCCTCGATCTCCGCGTCAGGCACGTTGTACGCGCGGACGACCTCCTCGTTGATCAGCCGGATGCCGCCGCTGGCGATGGCGCCCATCGCGAGCTCCTCGTGGCCGGGGAGACCGAGCTTGCGCACGAGGAAGACATCGAGCGGGGCGCCCAGCGCGCGGGCCACCTCGTAGGCTACCGGAACGCCGCCCCGCGGGAGGGCGAGCACGATCAGGTCGGGGCGTCCCGCGTAGCGCGCGAGGTGCGCGGCGAGGGCGCGACCGGCCTCGCTGCGGTTCCGAAATCGCGGTTGGATCGGTGGATCGATACTCATGGCGACGCCGTCGGTGATGGGTCAGCGTGAGCGCGGGCGTCGGGTCGTCGTTAGGCCTGACCCGGACAGCACGGATGCGGCGGCGCGATACCCGGTGCCGATGGCCCCATGAACGGTACCGGTTCGACCTTCGCCGTCGGCGGCTTCGCCGGCGAAGAACAGCGTTCGGGCAACTGGCCGCGCGAGCCGTTTGGCCGCGGTGCTTCCGCCAACCAGAGCGTAGCTGTAGGCCCCAAGGGCGAACGGATCGGCGTGCCAGTCATGGTACCAACAGCCCTCGATGAGCGATTCGACGCGCCGGCGTCGCATGCCGAATAGCCGTCCGATCGCCGCGATGGCGCGTGCTTCCACTTCCGCCGGCCCGCGGGTGACGAGGCGAATCGCCTTGGGCCCGCCCGCCCACCCCACCAGCGTCGACGCGCGAACCGGCCCGGCGGTCCACCACGTCGACACGTCGTCGTCGGACGAGTGGACAAAGGAGAGCTCCGCCAACGAACGACCGCCGGTCTTGCGCTTCATGGCCGGGGCACTCCAGAACGGTTCGCGAAAGAGCAGGACGATGCGCGCGACGGTTCCCATCGCGAGCTGACTGGCCGCGCGTCGCGTGTCGGCGACGTCCGGCGTAAACGTGATGGCCGACGGCCCACTCTCCTGTTGCAGTACGCCAAGCGGAACGGTGATGATCGCCGCGCGCGCGGTGATGGTGGAATCACCGTTGCCCGCTCGCGCGCAGCGGACCTCGACGGCTCCTGGCTCCCACGCGATCTCGCGAACGACGTGTCCGAGCCTAACGCCGCTCACCGACGCGGCCAGCGCCAACGGCACCCGGTCGTACCCGTCGAGGATCCTTGCCTGACGCCGGTCTTCCTCATCCTCCGGTGCCCCGCCGTCCGCGAGCGCGCGCTCGCTCACGCGCGCGAGATCCGCGGCGTGAAAGCCCTCGACGTACTCGTGGGTGATCTGCCGCTCGCGCGCGAGCGACTTGCCGCCGGGTTTGCGGTCGAGGAACTCCCGGAAGGAGCGATCGGGCGTTCGGTTGGGGTCAAGTCGGCTCATGACCCGTGCGATCTGGGCCCAGAACTCATCGTCGTCGATCGGATTCAGCTTGCCGCGCTCGGCGCTCCAGCGTTCGCCGTGGATGTCGCAGACGACGAGCTTCTGTTGTCGGGCGATCTCGACGAGCTCGGGCGCGGAGCCGTGCACGAACTCGGCGCCGAGCTCGATCGGGATGGGCGTGCGGTCGTCGCGAATGGTGTGAATTCGCCCGCCGATGCGGGCGCGGGCCTCGAGCACGGCCGTGGTCGCGCCTGCTTCGGTGAGTCGTTTCGCTGCGGCGAGACCGGCGACTCCGGCTCCGACGACGACGACGTCTACGCTTTCATGCATGGAGCTTCGTGATGCGAGAACCGGGCGACGTCGGGACTGGGGAATCGGGAACCGGGAACGGAGCTTCTCCTCGATCGCGAGTCAGGGGCGCGGGGTAAGTGCTGCAGGTGAGACCGCGGGTGGGTCGGGGAAGGTGGCACCAAGGGACCGCAGCGTCTCGCGCATACGCCGGCGGGCGTCCAGGTAGATGCGCGCGCCGTCGCGCATGGAGCCCAGAATGTGCCCGAAGTCGCGCGCATCTACGCAATCGATCGTGCGCACCGCCGAGCAGCTCGCCTCTCGTTCGCGCAGCACGCGCATGGCGAGCACGAGTGAATCGAGGCCTTCCAGCATCTGGCGATGGAACTGCGCCACCGTGTCGGGGCGCATGATGCCACCGAACCGCGTCGACAGGCGCTCGAGCGTATGCGCCGCCGCACTGTCGTAGCGTACGTCGGCCGTGGAATCGAGCGTGAAGTACGACGACACAGCCGACAGCGCGCTGTCGCCGGTGCTGGCAGTGAGGTCCGCGTACCCCTGGTACGTGCCTGCAGACTCGCGGCAGCTCGACGCGAGGAGGAGTATCGAGAGTGTGGCGGTCAGGCGCATCGTTCAACAATATGCGAAAAATTCCCTGAAACGACTCGTCGACGGCGTGGCGACCGCGCAGTAGCCTTAGGCGTGTCGCCAACCGGCGGCCATCGACCAACAGCTCACGCCCCGACTTCATGCGACTACTTGCCGCCATCCTCGTGACCGCAGCTACCGGTGCCGCCGCATCCGCGCTCGACGCGCAGACCCCGTCACCCTCGGCCGCCGACATCGCGCGTGCCAAACGTGTCCTGAGCACGACGCCCTTGATCGACGGACACAATGATCTGCCGTGGGCGATCCGGGAGTCGAAGGCCGCGCCGCGTGACGTCGACGCGTACGACCTCCGGAAGAAGACGCCCGGGATGACGGATCTGGATCGATTGAAGAAGGGGATGGTCGGCGCGCAATTCTGGTCGATCTACACCCCGGGCGAGATCAAGGATTCGGGATACGCGCGCGTGCAGCTCGAGCAGTTCGACATCGCTCGGCGCATGATCGCGAAGTATCCGGACCGTCTCCAGTGGGCGCTGACGTCGGATGCGATTCGCTCGGCGTTCAAGGCCGGCAAGATCGGCTCGCTGCTCGGGCTCGAGGGCGGCCACGCGATCGAGAACTCGCTCGGTGCGCTGCGCGTCTACTACGACCTCGGCGCGCGGTACATGACGCTGACACACAACGTCACCCTCGACTGGGCGGATGCGGCGCTGGATTCGGCGAAGCACGGTGGGCTCACGAACTTCGGCAAGGAAGTCGTGCACGAGATGAACCGGCTTGGCATGCTGGTCGATCTCGCGCACGTGTCGCCGGGGACGATGAGCGATGCGCTCGACGCGACGGAGGCGCCGGTGATCTTCTCGCATTCGGGGGCGCGTGCGCTCGTGGACCATCCGCGCAACGTGCCGGACTCGATCCTCGCGCGGTTGCCGAAGAACGGCGGGGTGGTGATGGTGCCGTTCGTGACGTCGTTCGTGTCGAAGGAGAACAAGGAGTGGGGTGACGCCCAGACGGCGGCGACGAACGAGGCGCGGGCGCGACTCGGGAATGACACGGCAGCGGTTCGGCGTGCCGTGGACGAGTGGACGAAGGCCCACCCGCAGCCGCAGGTGACGTTAGGCCAGGTGGCCGACGTGATCGAGCACGTTCGCAAGGTGGCGGGCGTGGATCACGTGGGGATCGGCAGCGACCTGGATGGGATCACCGATCTGGTGGTCGGCCTCGAGGATGTCTCGAAGTTCCCGGACCTGTTTGCCGAGTTGTCGCGCCGGGGCTGGACGGACGCGGACTTGAAGAAGCTGGCGGGCGAAAACCTCTTGCGCGTGCTGAAGCAGGCGGAGACGGTGTCGGCACGCCTCAAGAAGGAGCGCCCACCCTCCAACAAGACCATCGAGCAGTTGGACGGGAAAGTCGCCCAATAAGACCAGCGTCAGTGATGCCGGTTGCCACCTCCGAAGGGTCTGCGTCACAGATTGGAGGTGTGACGCAACCCGTGTGGCTTCGAGTCGTCCTCCCGGTAGACTAGCCCGAAGGTCTCTTCGCACCGGCCGTCCGTCGTCGTGATCACGTCCTCTCGTTCTCTCGTCATCTTCGCCAACGCCCCCGAGAAGGGGCGCGTCAAGTCGCGCATCGCGGCGGACCTCGGGCCGGATATCGCGCTCACGGCCTACCGCACGTTGGCCGAGCACGCGGTGGCGGCGGCGTCGCACGTGGACTGGTGCCGCAAGACGATCGCGTACGCGCCTAACGGGAGCGGCGACGCGATGCGCCACTGGTTCGGCGACCTGTTCGACTACTGCGCGCAGGGCGACGGCGACCTCGGGCGCCGGATGCTGGCTGCGCTCGAGCGCGCGTTCTCGGATGGTGCCGATCGCGTGATTCTGATCGGCGTCGACTGTCCGGGCGTGTCCGAAGCGGTGATCAGCGACGCATTCGCGCGGCTGGATCAGGCGGATGTCGTGATCGGCCCGTCGTTCGACGGCGGCTATTATCTGATCGGGATGAAGAAGCCAATCAAGGCGTTGTTCACCGAGATCCCGTTCGGTACGGGGGAAACGCTGCAGAAAACGCTGACGACGGCGCGCCGTGGTGGAATCCGCGTGTCCCTGCTCGACTGGAAGCGGGATGTCAACACGGGGGATGCGTGGCGGAGCGTCGCCAAGTCGCTCACGGAGAACAAGCCCGTATTTAAAGCAGCTCTACCGTTCTAGAGGCAGGGAAACGGGAGACGGGAAACGGGAATAGACGGAACCGGGAACGGGGAACAGTGACTCCTTCTGGAGCCTCGGTTCCCGGTTCCCGGTTCCCGGTTTGCCGTTTCCCGTTTCCCGTTTCCCGTCTCCCGTTTCCCGGCTTCATGACACAGTTTCCTGCCGCCACCCGTCAGGACTCGGAAAATGCGTCTGTGTCGTCTTCATTGGGCAGCGGCGATTGCGGCCGCCTTCGCTGTTCACGCCGTTTCGCTTTCGGCGCAAGCTCGTGATACCACCCGGCAGGCACGCGACAGCCTGCGGCGCGATGCCGCTCGACGAGCCAGCGTGCGGGGAGACACAACCGCTCGCGCCGACACGGCGCGGGCAATGGCCGGAGCGCGCGACACGACACGTGCCCGCTCCGACTCCGGACCACCCTCGCCGTACAGCGGCCTGAAACTCCGGTCGATCGGCCCGGCGCTCACTTCCGGCCGCATTGCCGACATCGCCGTCCATCCGCGCGACAAGCGCATCTGGTACGTCGCCGTCGCGTCGGGCGGTGTCTGGAAGACGACGAACGCGGGCACCACGTGGACGCCGGTGTTCGACAACGAGGCGTCGTACTCGATCGGCACCGTCGTCATCGACCCGAAGAACCCGAACGTCGTCTGGGTCGGCACCGGCGAGAACAACGCGCAGCGGTCCGTGTCGTACGGCGATGGAGTCTACAAGTCCGTGGACGGCGGGCGAACCTGGCAGAACGTCGGCCTCAGGCAGTCGGAGCACATCGGCAAGATCCTGATCGACCCTCGCAACTCGGACGTCGTGTACGTCGCGGCGCAGGGACCGCTGTTCAGTCGCGGCGGCGATCGCGGGCTGTTCAAGACGACCGATGGCGGAAAGACGTGGAAGAAGGTGCTCGATGGCGGCGCGTGGTCCGGCGCGAGCGACGTCGTGCTCGACCCGCGCAGCCCCGACGTGCTCATCGCCACGACGTGGCAGCGCTTTCGCCGCCAGTGGGGCTACATCGCCGGTGGACCGCAATCCGGCATCTGGCGCTCGACGGACGGCGGGGCCAACTGGAAGAAGTCGCAGACCGGCTTACCGCCTAACGAGGAGCTCGGGCGTGTCGGCCTGGCTGTTGCTCCGGCGAATCCGGACGTCGTCTACGCGATCGCGGAAGCGTCGAACGCGAAAGGCGGGTTCTTCCGCTCGCGCGACGGTGGCGTGAGCTGGGAGCGAATGAGCGGGTACCAGGCGGGCGGCCTCTATTACAACGAGATATTCCCTGACCCCGTCAACGTCGACCGCGTGTACGCCGTGGACGTCCAGGTCCAGATCACCGAAGACGGCGGTCGGAACTTCCGGCGCCTGGGCGAGCGCAACAAACACGTCGACAACCATGTCGTGTGGATCGATCCGGACGACACCGAGCACCTGCTCATCGGCTGCGACGGCGGCCTGTACGAGTCGTTCGACCGCGGCCAGAACTACCGCTTTTTCGCGAACCTGCCGATCACACAGTTCTACCACGTGGACACGGACAACGCCCTCCCGTTCTATCGCGTGTTCGGCGGCACGCAGGACAACTTCTCGTTAGGTGGCCCGTCGCGCACGCGTACGGAGCACGGCATCACGAATGCCGACTGGTTCGTCACGGCCGGCGGAGACGGCTTCGTCTCGCGCGTCGACCCGAAGGACCCCAACACCGTGTACGCCGAGTCGCAGCACGGGAACCTGCAGCGGTTCAACCTGCTCACCGGCGAGTCGATCAACATCGTGCCACAGGCCGAGCCGGGCGAGGAGCCGCTGCGCTGGCACTGGGACACGCCGCTCATCATCAGCCCTCACGCGAACACGCGGCTCTACTTCGCGTCGGATCGCGTGTACCGCAGCGACGACCGCGGCACGACGTGGCGCGCGGCCAGCCCGGACCTGTCGCGCCAGATCGACCGCAACAAGCTCAAGATGATGGACCGGGTGTGGAGCGTGGACGCGGTCGCGAAGAACACGTCGACGTCATTCTACGGAAGTGTGGTCACGCTCGCCGAGTCGCCAGTGAAGGAAGGCCTACTCATCGCGGGCACCGACGACGGGCTCATTCAGATCAGCGAGAACGGCGGCCAGAGCTGGCGGAAGATCGATCACTTCCCGGGCGTCCCGGATACGACCTTCGTCTCGCGCGTCACGCCATCGCAGTTCGACGCGAACACGATCTACGCGTCGTTCGACAACCACAAGTCCGGCGACTACAAGCCGTACATCCTGAAGAGCACGGACCTCGGCAAGAGCTGGACGTCGATCAGCAGCAACCTGCCCGAGCGGGGAACGGTCTACGTCGTGATCGAGGACCACATCGATCGTAACCTGCTCTTCGCCGGGACCGAGTTCGGGCTCTACGTCGCGACGAACGGGGGCCAGAAGTGGACGCGACTCCGGGGCGGCCTTCCAACGATTCAGGTTCGCGACCTGGCGATCCAGAAACGCGAAGACGACCTGGTCGTCGCGACGTTCGGTCGCGGCTTCTACATCCTCGATGACATCGCACCGCTCCGCGCGCTGACGCCGCAGGTCATCGCGGCCGAGGCGACGCTCCTGCCCGTGAAGCCGGCATCCATGTACGTGCTGGCGAGCCCGTTAGGCGGGACCGGCGCGAGCTTCCAGGGCGCCTCGTTCTATCTCGCGCCGAATCCCGCGCCCGGCGCGGTGTTCACCTACTATCTGAGCAAGGAGCTCCGCAGCCGTCGCGCGCGGCGACAGGCGGCCGAGCGCGACGCGGCGCGCAGCGGCAAGGATGTGACGTACCCGGCGTGGGACTCGCTCAAGGCCGAGGACCAGGAAGAGCCGCCCGCCGTCATCCTCACGGTGAGCGACCAGGAGGGCCGGGTCGTCCGGCGCCTAACGGGACCGACCACGGCCGGCGTGCAGCGCGTGACGTGGAACCTGCGCTACCCGACGCCGAATCCGCCCGGCGCCGCTGCGGGACGCGGTGGCGAAGGCGGCGAGGCACGGGAGCCGGAGGAGGAGACCCCGTTCGGCGGGGGCGGCCCGTCCGGCCCGATGGTGGCGCCCGGCCGATACTCGGTGACGCTGGCGAAGCGCGTCGACGGCGTGGTGACCGCCATCGGTGGGCCGCAGACGTTCGCCGTCGCGCCGCTCGATTCGGGAACGACAACGCGGCCCGCCGCCGTGGTTGCCTTCCAGCAGAAGACCGCCGCGCTCCAGCGCGCGTTGCTCGGAGCGAACGCGGTGGCCAACGAGACGATGAGCCGCATCCAGCTCTTGAAGCGTGCGATTCAGGAGACGCCCACCGCCGACGACAAGCTGGGGACGGAGGTACGGCGCATCGAGGCGCAGCTGCGTCAAATTCAGGTGACGCTCTCCGGCGATCCGACCGTCGGGCGACGCCAGGAGCCGACACCGCCGTCGCTCCTCAACCGGGTGAACGGCATCGCGAACAATCTCTGGTCGAACACCATGGAAGACGCGACGGCAACGCAGAAGCGTCAGTACGAGATCGCTGCCGCGGAGCTCGGTGGGCTGCTCGATCGCCTCCGCGCGCTGGTCGAGCAGGACTTGAAGCGGGTGGAAGACCAGGCCGAGACGGCCGGTGTGCCGTGGACTTCCGGGCGAGTGCCCGTCTGGAAGCCGTAAAAAGCTACCGAAGGGGTCAGAGTCCTA
>DASUGD010000058.1:0-9724 GCA_036274195.1 Gemmatimonadaceae bacterium
GAGGTTCTCCGCTGTTTAGCCTTCGCCCGTCGCCCGTCCCCCGTCCCCGGCAGTTACCTCCGGCCGAGACTACCGAACGTGTCACACGAATTCGGATCGCCGCTCTCCAGCCCGCGCCGGAACCACTGCGAGCGCTGGGCGGATGTGCCGTGCGTGAACGTGTCAGGACGGATGGTGCCCGTCGCCTGCGCCTGAAGACGGTCATCGCCCACCGAGGACGCGGCGCCGAGACCTTCTTCTATGTCACCCTGCTCGAGCAGCTTGCGCTGCGAGGTGGTGTTCCCCCACACACCGGCGAAGCAGTCGGCCTGCAGCTCGAGCGCCACCGACAACTGATTGGCCGCACCCGGCCGCGACTCCTGCATCTGCCTCACGCGCTGCTCGATGCCCAGGAGATGCTGCACGTGATGTCCGAGCTCGTGCGCGATCACGTATGCCTGCGCGAAGTCTCCCGGCGCGCCGAAGCGCTGGGCGAGCTCGTCGAAGAAGCTGAGATCGAGGTAGACCCTCTGGTCGAGCGGGCAATAGAACGGGCCGACTTCAGCCGGGGCGCGGCCGCACCTCGTATCCACCGCATCACGAAACAGGGCGAGCCTAGCGTCCTGATACTGCTGGCCGTCGACTTTCGGCAGCAGCTGTGCCCACGTTTGCTGGACATCGTCGAGCACGAAGGAGACGAACTGAACTCGCTCCTTCTCCTGTGGTGTCTCGCTCACTGGCTGCTGTGCGGCGCCCGGGGCGGTCTGCTGCGGAACAGGACTCCCGCCGCCACTGTCGAAGATGTTCACGCCGAAGACGAGGCTCAGGATCAGCGCGATAACCGCGCCGCCGATTCCCATGCCGCGCCCCAACATCATCCCGCCTCCGCCGCCGCCCGTCTGACCGCGGAGGTCGTCGAGATTCTTGCTGCGTCCGCCCGGTGTCCAACGCATCGTTGCCTCGGTTCTATCGGTAAGAGCGCATCAACAATGCACGACATGAGCCGCGACGCAACTCCACGAACGTGGAAGAGGCCGCTCTTCCAGCGCCCGGCTCAGATGAACAGGTCGTTCCGGATCTTCTGTCTCACGTTCCACCAGAGCGCCATGAGCATGGTCGAGCGGCGGAGCTCGACGCTCGCCTCGCCCGTCGCGCCGACGCGCCAGCCGGCAGACAGCCCAACCGGTACCCTCATCTCGATCGTCCCGCGATCACGATCTCCGGCCGGCGCGACACCGGTCACCACCGCGTCAACGGGGTTCGCGGCGTCGCCATAAGCGATCAGGTGCACGACCTGTCCGGGGCGCACGCTCGCCGCCCCCGCACGAGCGAGCGCGACGCGCGCCTCCAGCGTGTCCAGCGTCGCCAGACGCATGAGGGCGTCTCCCGCCTCTACTCGACGCCCTTCGATCTCATGGACGCGCGGTGTCGTGACCGTGCCCGTCCATCGGGCGCGCAGCGTCAGCCCGTCGAGCCGCGACTGCAGCGCCGTGAATCGCGCCACCGCCGCACTCCGCTCAGCCTCGAGCCGCTCCATGGTTCCAGTGGACTGCGCCGCACGCGCCCGCGACGTCGCCACGCTCAGCGAGTCCACCGCACGTGCCGCCGCGAGCATCTCGCGCTCGAGATCTCGATCGACCAGCCGCGCAAGCACAGCACCCGTTGGGACCTCCACGCCTTCGCGGACGAACACCGCCGCGATCACACCGCTGTCCGGTGCCGTCACGTCCATCGTGCTCACCGGCGTGACCACGAACCGTCCCGAGGTCGTGAGCGTCCACGGCAGCACGGCGAGCAGGACGATCATGCCTAACGTCGCGCCGACCGGAACGCGCCAGCTCGAACGTCGCCGCCGCGACGCTCGCCACGCTCGAAACGCCACCGTGATCGACCTGCCCCACTCCGCAAGTCCCTTGCGAAGCAAGAGGAGCACCGCTCCCAGCACGATCAACACGCCGATGGCGCCAAAGGCCGCTTCCGCGCGCCCGACGAGCCAGAACCCGATGATCGAGAGCAGAACCGCGACGTAACACAGCGCGAGCGCGCCATAGATGAGGAACACACGCTTCTCGCGATCGGTTGCCGCGGGCTCGGGCAGGTCGAGCCGAAGTACGTGACGTCGCACCCACCACGCGAAGTACTCGGCCGCCCGAATTCGCAGGTTCGGTATCTCGAGCCAATCCGTGAGCGCAAAGTAGCCATCCAGCGGGAGCAGCGGATTCGCGTTGGTGACGAGGGTCGTCGCCCCGCCGACAAGCATCGCCGCGACGGCCACCTCGGACGCCAGCGTCCCGGGCGCGGCCACGTACCACGCCATGGCCGCCACGCTCGCAACCACCAACTGGATCCACCCGCCGGCGGCCGTGACCCAGAGCCGGGCACGGAGTGCCGGAAAGCTCCACGCGTCGTTCACGTTGCAGTAGAACGCCGGCTGAAAGTAGATGAGCATGAAGCCCATCTCGTGCACTTCACCGCCGAAGTACTTGCAGGTGAAGGCGTGGCCGAGCTCGTGGATGAGAATCACGATGAGACCCGTGAACCACAGCACGACGATGCTGCCGAACGTGATGCTGTGGAGCGAATAGAGCCGAGCGACTGTGCTCGAGAACTCCCCCCACGTGGCGCCGAGGATGATGAAGTATGCGGCGAACAGGGCCACCGACGCCGCGATGAACGCCCGCGTGAACATCCACCGGATCGCCGGAAGAACCCGGGCGAACATCCCGTCGGGGTCGCCTAACGACCATCGCATCCGCAGCAGCTCGCCGCGAAAAAGTGCCGGCCGGCGGCGCTTCCGTCGCTCCGCGCGGATGCGCTCGAGCTCGAGCGTCGTCCGTTCGACGAGCGTGCGCTCGAGCAGTCCGATCGACGCGAGCTTGCGGGCGAAGCCCTCCACCGCGCGAGCGGTCAGGCGGATGCCCTGCTCGGTGAGCGCCGCCGCAATCTCGTCGGGCGTGCGTGCGCCGTCGAAGTAGCGCATGACACCCATCTCGACCGGACGAAACCGGAAGTACTTCTGCGTCGCCGGGTCCTTCACGACGAAGCTCGCCTCGCCGCGAAAGACCTGTTCGACGATCGTGAGGTCCGCGCGGAGGCGCGGGCCGCTGCTGGTGGCGGTGGACAGGGCGATGGAGCTCATCCCGTTCGCGGGCTCGAGGCGAGTTCGGGCCTATCGGGTCGCGACGGCCGTTCGCATCACGCGCTCGCCGGGCGACAGCCCGCTCACCACTTCGACCCGCCCGCCGCCGACGTCGGCGCCCACCGTGACCGAGCGCAACGCCGTGCGACCGTTCTGCATAACGAGGACGTAACCGTCGGGCGAGACGGCCTCCCGTGGCACGGTCAGCGCCTGACGCTGCTCGTCGCCGAGGCGGACGGTGACGTTGGCGCCGGGGAGAAGGCTGCTGGCACCCCCGAGCTGAAGCACCACCTCTCGCGTCCCGCTGGCGGCATCGAACGCGGGCGCTGCGTGCACCACGGTCGCCTTCGATGTAGCTCCGGAGATGCCGGCAATGGTCGCCTGGTCTCCCACGCGCACCGTGGCCGCACTGCCCTCGGGTACGCGGACGCGCGCGAGCAGCGGGCCCGATTCCGTCACACGAAAGAGTGTATCCCCCACGGCCACGAAGCGTCCCGGCCGAGCATAACGAGCGGTCACCACGCCCGGGAACGGCGCGACGATGCGGGTGAGCTCGAGATCGCGATGCGCCTTGCGGCGTGCGATCTCGGCCTGGCGGTATTGAAATTCCACCTGCTCCGAGTCTGCGACCGTCACGCCCCCGGCCTTGGTCATCACGCGCGCCCGATTCACGAGGCGCCCAACGTTTTCGTACGTGGCTTCGGCCTGGGCCACGGCCAGCTCCTGGTCCACGTTCTCGAGTCTCGCGAGGGTCATCCCGCCCGCGACGCGGCTCCCGAGCTCCGCCATCACGGAGTCGACGACACCAGCCGAACGCGCGACAACGGCGGCGTCGTGCTCCACGTAGAGCTGTGCCGCAAGCTGGAGTGGGGCACGCACGGTCGTGGTCGCGACGAGGAGGCCGGCGGTGTCGGGCGCCGCCGACGCGGCACGCGGGTCCGCTGTGGCTCGAGGGCTGCAGGCGGCGAAGATCGCGGTTGCAGCGGCGCACAGGAGCGTGCCGGCCGGCGGGCTGTCTCGGAAGGCAAGCGCGCGAGTCATGACCACATTCTCCACCAGAGGAGCCGGAGGCGACGCGCCGGTTCGCGTACCGCGCGACCGAGGATGGATGACGGCGCGGTCAGCACGCGGGCGTACGCGACCATGCCGGGCCGCAGCGCGCCATCGGCGTTAGGCACGGCGGCGCGGACCGGAAAGACGACCGTCCCGGCACTATCGACGCCGACGTCCGCCAGGCTGACGACGCGTCCCGTGAACGTGCGCTGCGGGAAGGCGTCGACACGGAGCCGCACCTCTTCGCCCACGCGCACTCGGCCGACGTCGCGCTGATCCACGCCAAACTCGAGCTCCAGCGTGTCGGTGCGGCCGATCACGAGCACCGCGCTGCCGGCATCCGCCCACGAGCCAACGCGTTCTTCGGGCCGGGGCGTCAGGACGACGCCCGACACGGGCGCGCGGACGGTCGCCGCGCGAAGCTGCTCCTCCCGCACCGCGGCTTCGCGTCGCAGTACATCCGCGCGCATGCGTTGGAGTCGTTCTTCCGCCGCGTCACCACGACTCGCCGCGGTCGCCGCAGCCCGGTCGGCGACGACCGCCGCCGCGGCCGCCGCCTCGTAGTCCGCACGCAGCTCCGCGTCGCGGAGCTGGAAGATCGGCGCACCACGTTCCACGGTCGTTCCCTCGCGCACGAGCACGCGCTCGATGATGCCATCGATGAGCGGGCGGACGTCCGTGCGAGCGGTGGGGCGGAACTGGGGTGCCGTGGCGTCCACGCGCAGGGGCCAGCGAATGAGCGTCAGTGCACCGACCGTGACCAGTGCGGCGACCGCCATCGCCACCCGACGCTGCTTCGGCAGCGCGAAGAACGCCTCCTTGCGCGCGTGCAGGGCGCCTAACGCGTCGGCGAGCGGGACCTGGTTGTAGAGCTGCGCATTGCGGAGCGCCACCGTCGCCTGGTTGGCGAGGATCGTCGCCAGCTCCTGCTGCCTCGCGCTCGCGAAGTCCGGCTTCGCCGACTCGAGGACGAGAATGCCGACCACGCCCTCGTCATCCTTGAGCGGGATGTACAGTCCGCTCGCCACGCCGTCGGCGGCGAGGTCGTCACTGAAGATCTGAAGGAACGTTCGCTCCGCGTCGGACGCGGGCTCCGTACGATCGGACAGGTAGAAGCTCTCGCCGATACCCGCCGCCCAGGCCGACCGCGCCGCGAGGTCCTGCAGCTCCGGATCGTCCGGATCGACCTTCTCCGCGCCGGCCACCGCCCGGATGTCGCAGGTGCCACGCTCGTACAGCGCGATCGCGCCGCGGTCGAAGGGCAGCGCCTTCATCGCCAGATTCACGACCGACTGCATGACACGATCGAGGTCGAGCGTGGACGCGATCTCACGGCTCATCTCCATGACGAGCGCGAGGTCGCGAGCGCGGTCGTTGGACGCGACCTGCCGGGCATTCCGCCACGCTACCTCGGCAGCGCGGGCGAGTCGCTCGAGCGTCTCGCGTTCACCAATGGTGTACGGGCCGGCGGCGGCGGAGTCTCGGGCAACTCGAAGAGCACCGACTTCTCCGAACGTCAGGGGCACGCTGGCGACAGCGACTGACTGCTCGCCGTCGAGAGGCTGCGCCAACTCATCCCCGGCAGCGCGTCGCCCCACCAGTTGTTGGGCTCCCTCACCGATGGCGACCGGGCAGATGAGCGAATCGTCATGCATCTGCCACAGCGAGACACCGTCCGCGCTCAGTAACGTCGTCGCCGTATGGAGCAGCTTCGACTCGACCTCATTGGCGTCGAGCGTCGAAGCGAGGTCCAGGGCCGCAGAAAACCAGGCATCGACCGCCAGCCCCGGCGTGAGTGGAACGCCGGCAGCCGGGGTCGCGAGGACCGCCGGGTCGATGGCTGGCATGTGAGGCCCGAACAGGTGACGGAGGCGCTAAGGTGCGACTCGGCGTGACAGGCCGCAATCCCGGCAGGAACTGCCCGGAAAATCAAAGCGGGCGGAGGTTATCCTCCGCCCGCTTACGCATCTCGTTCCTGCAATTCGCTATTGCATCATGATGGGAGCGATTCGCTCCTCGAGCTCATGCACCGAAAGCTCGACGGCCTCGGCATCCTTTCCCGTCTGCTTCTTGATGAGCTGTTTCTGCTCGGGGGTCAGCTCGATTCGGACGATCTCTTTCTCGCTCTTCATGGCAGGCTCCCACAGTGGGGGGGGGGTGAGAATGCTATCGATGCCATCCAACCGCTGGCGCGGGCACTCGACAATTAGAGGATCGCACGGGGGGCGATGCGCTCTTCGAGCTCCTTGACCGTCAGCTCGACCGAGTCACCCTCCTTCCCGATTTCCTTCTTCACCAGCTGCTTTTGCTCCGGGGTCAGGTCGATGCGGACGATCTCTTTGTCGTTCTTCATGGTCGGGCTCCCCGGTCGAAGTGGTGTGGCGAAGCGTCGTGTTGACGGGCGAGAGGATACGAACCTGCCGTGAACCGATCGTGAATTCTCTGGTGGCTATCGTGAAAATGGGGTAGGTTAGCGCCCTCCTCTCCCATGAGCGGGCCATGCCGTCGGTGTCACTTGCGCTGTGCGGAGGCGTGAAAGTGGCAGGTCATCGGGTCGCAGGTGATCCGATCGGCGCGAAATCCCTGGCCTTGCTGGCGTATGTCGCGCTCGAGCCAGGCCCTCACACCCGCGACGAGCTCACGGCGCTCCTCTGGGGCGAGTATCCGGAGGAGAAGGCAAAGGCATCACTCCGACAAGCGCTGACGCACCTGCGCGAGCAGGTTCCGGGTGCGCTTCGCGTGGAGAGGACGACGGTGTCGCTTGTCCCCGGGGAGGTCGAGTGCGACGTCAGCTCGTTCCTCCGACTGGCGCGAGAATCGCCTCGGGCCGCCGCCGACATCCCGGTCACGCGCTTCCTCGAGGGCCTTCACCTTCGGCGTTGCTCGGCCTTCGAGGACTGGGCGGACGGGATGCGGGCTTCGCTGATGAAGCGAATGACGGAGGTGCTGACGGCAGTCACGCGCGAGGCGCTTGCCACCCGTCAGTGGCGCGAGGCCGCCCGTCTTGCCGAACGCTGGGTTGCTGTCGCGCCGCTGTCGGCCGCGTCGAATGCTGCGAGAATCGAGGCGCTGTTCCTGGGCGGCGATCGGGAGCTCGCCCTCGACGCGTTCGGCGACTACAGAACACGGCTGGCCACCGAGACTGGCCAACTACCCGAGCGAGAGCTGCTCGACCTGGCCGAGCGCATTCGCGCCTCGAAGGCCGGCACGCGGAAGCGACAGGCGACCGAGGAGTGGTACGAGAATGCCCCATCCTTCGAGGGCAGCCTCGTGGGCCGCGATCGCGAATGGGACGCCCTCGTGCACGCCTGGAGAACGGCGGCCGGCGGCAAAGGCCGCGTCGCGCTCATCGAAGGGGATGCGGGGGTGGGGAAGAGCCGGCTCGCTGATGACCTGATCCGATGGGTGAGCGCGAATGGAGGCACCGTGCTTCGCGGGCGGGCGTACGACGTGCGTGGAGGGGCCCCGTTCGGCACGATCATCGAGGCGCTCCGCTCCGGCATTGACGCGCCGGGGCTCGCGGGCACCGACCCGCAATGGCTCGCCGAGGTTGCGCGCGTCGTTCCGGAGCTCCGCACGCGATTCCCGGCACTCCCCAACGTGAGCGCGCCAACGAGCGCGGACGGCTGGCGGCTCTTCGAGGGCATCGCGCAGCTGCTCATCGCGCTCACCGAGGAAGCGCCGGTGGCGGTGCTGGTCGATGACCTCCAGTGGTGCGACACGGACGGCTGCGCGCTGTTGCACTCGCTCATCAGGCGGCTCGACGGCGTGCCGGTCTTCTGGTGCCTAACGTTTTCTGCCGGGGCGGTGGACCGGGATACGCCCGCCGCTCGGCTGGTGCGCGCCCTTCGGGCCCTCCCGCAGGCGCTCGTGATCGCGCTTCGTCCGCTCAGCGAGGACGAAGTGTTGCAGCTCGTGCGTGGACTGGGGCGCGTGAGCACGCCGACGGGTGCTCGCCGGCTCGCCGCGCGCATCCACGAGGTAACGACCGGATACCCGTTCTACATCGTCGAGCTGCTCAAGACGTTGTTCGCGCAGGGTTGGCTGACGGTCGACCCGACCACTGGCGAATGGATCGTCGGCCAGCACGAATCCACGGACAGGGTGGTCCTGACGTTGGCGCCGAGCGTTCATGACGCGATTGCGGAGCGCATCCAGTGCCTGCCTGACGAGTTGAGCGCGATACTGATGTCGGTCGCCGTGTCGGCCCGTGGCTGTCGCGCGGATGTGCTGTCGCATGTCCATGGGATCTCGCGGCTGCGGGCTGCAGCGGCTGGTGATGCGCTCGTGGAGCGACATCTCGCTGTGGAGGAGGACGGCGTGTATCGGTGCGCGCACCCGGTGATCGCCCGGGTCGTGAGTGATGCGCTCGGGACGGCGCGGCGGCGCGAGGTGCACCGGGGCCTGGCGCTGGCGCTCGAGGTCGCGGCCAATGGCGAGGTGAGCGATCCCGGTGAGGTCGCGCGACACGCCGAGCAGGGCGGGGAGCGAGCGATGACGTACCGCTACGCGATGCTCGCTGCCGCCGAGTGTGAGGCGCGATTCGCGTACGCGGAGGCGCTCGGCTGGCTGGACATGGCGGCGGCGTCGTCCGGCAGCGCGGTGGATACCGACGCGGTGAACGTCGTCACGGCGCGATTGCTCGACGCAGCCGGTTGGCACGACAGGCCGTCCCTGTACCGTGAGCCGACGGAGGCCGGCCGGCTTGCCGTGTCGGACTTCGATCTTCCCGCGCGCGTGTAGAACCTCTGGGGCCGCTCCTAGGCAACACTCACCTGGCGGACGTTCAGTTGCGCGGCGCCGACGGCCGTGCCGTCGATGTGCAACAGGAACGTGTAGCGGCCGGTCGACGCCAGCTCGAAGAGATCGAACTGGAGGGGGAGGTCGACGGCGATCGAGTCGACGCCCGTTGGTGCGACGGGCAGCGAGACTTCGCCGCCGGGACGGCCGATCTCCTTGCCCGCGGGGTCGGTGATGGCGACCTCCACGCGGTGGGGCCTGCCGGTCTCGTCCGTGGTGAAGAGAATTCGCGCGGCAAAGGCGAGCCGCGGGACGTTCACCGGGACGGAGTTCGTCTGGATCTCATTCAGGATACCGATGAGCGATGGTTTGCCATCGTTCGCGATGATGACCTGATCGCAGAGGACGACATACTGGAGATGCATTGAGATCCGGGAAAAGGGTGCCGTTGCGTGCGAGAGGCAGCGGCACCCCGCTCCTCACCGTGCGACTCGGTTTACTCCCTGTGCGATCATCAGCACGACCGAGGCGAGGAACAATAAGTGGTAGTGCCAATCGTGGAGATTGAAGAAGATCCAACCGATCGCCCATCCCACGAAGACGATGATGCCGAGAAAGCCGAGGACGCCGATGCGACCGAGCATATGCACCTCCGTGCTACACGCGTAAGCCCCGCTGGCGGGCGGAACGCCGCGTCGCGTAGACCTACGGTGAGACCATCGCACGGCTCCCGCAAGTCTCCGGGCTCTCTTGCTCGTTCCGCGTGCTGGTTGTGATGAGGTTTCATCTGCCGTATTCGTGCCGGCGGGCGAC
>DASUGD010000059.1:0-2907 GCA_036274195.1 Gemmatimonadaceae bacterium
TTCTTCGCGGCGGCTTGCCGTTGGGGGCCGAAGAGCGTTTCGCCCTTCTCGAGCCTCGCGATGAAGTCGGCGATCCGCCTCGCCCGGGTCTCGGGCTTCTTGGCCGTCTGCACCCGGAAGATGATCCCGTAACGGTTCGCGCCGCGCAGCGTCTCGAAGAACGTCTTCGCGTTAGGCGACGCGTCGAGCGCCGCCTGGAGCTCCGGCGGCACCTCAGAGTGGCCCCACGACTGGTAGGCAGACTCCCACCGACCGCTGGCCTTCGCGGCCTCGATGGCGGCAAGGCCGGCGGCACGCATGCGGCCGGCCTTGATCAGCGCATCGGCCTTCCCGGTGTTGATCTTCGACCAGATACTGCGCGATCCCCTGGGCGTGAAGCGCTGGAGCCACGAGCGCTCGTCGAACGGCCGTTTCTGGCCGTCGATCCAGCCATAGCATAACGCGACGTCGAGGGCTTCCTGATACGTCGTGGATGAGAGGCCGCCGTCCTTCTTCGCGATCTGCATCCAGACGCCCTTGGATTTCGCGTGGTTCGTCTCGAGCCACTTCTCCCACGCGGCTGGGGTCTTGAACAACCTGATCGGGAGATCCAGCTCCTTCGCAGAAGTCTTGGCCATCGGCAGGCTTCGTGGGACGACAATCCTTTGACGGGACAAGAGGAGCATCCCGAGGGTTCAAATTACCAATAACCCGTACCAGTAACCTGTAACCTGTGGCGGTTCATAGTTGACCGATGCCTACGCTGGCACCAGCTCGGTCGTCGTATCGCGCCTGCGTTTGCTCCGCGCGAATCCCTTCACGTACCTGATCGCGCCGGGCGTCGTGTACTTCGCCGCATACGCCTCGTCCACCGCGGCCTTCATCCGCTCCGGCACCCGGGTGACCGCCCGAACCCGAAGCTCGCGACCCGCCGCCTGGATGCGCCCGACCGGCTCCTTCACAAAGGCTTGGTACCACCCGGCTCGCTTGAGCCCCCAGGAGCGGATGAAGACCCGGCCGTCGACGACCACCACCCAGACGCCGATGAACCGGTGGTCGCCCGAGCCGGCCTGGACGCCCAGTATCTTGTCCGTTGCGATCGCAGTCGTGACCGCCTTGGAAAAGCGTCGTGCCGAGCCCGCCATCCGGCCTCCTGTCGATTTGGATCATCGCCAATCGACTACTTCCGACCATGCGCACACAACGGCCTACGATATCCAACGCCAGGGAGGGACGCCATGAAGTACCTGTGCCTGATCTACCAGAACGAGGAAACCTCCGCCCGAAACGCCCGCCAGGGAGCTCCCATGTCGCAGGAGTACTTCGCGTTCACGGAGGAGATCCGGAAGAGCGGTCACATGCTCGGCGGCAATGCCCTGCAGCCTGCGAACACGGCCACGACCGTGCGCGTCCGGAACGGCAAGGTCTCGACGACCGACGGCCCGTTCGCCGAGACGAAGGAGCAACTCGGCGGGTACTACCTGGTGGAGGCGGCGGACCTCAACGATGCGATTCAGGTCGCCGCGCGAATCCCGGGCGCGAAGACGGGATCGATCGAGGTGCGGCCGATCATGGTGTTCAGCAACCAGCCGGCCTGACCGCACGGCGTGTGACCCGTTAGGCACGCGAGCATGGGACCCCCCGCCGACCCTCGCGCCGCGATCGACGCGATCTACCGCAGCGAATCCCGTCGCGTGCTCGCGACGCTCATCCGGCTGCTCGGCGACTTCGATCTCGCGGAAGAGGCGCTCCACGACGCGTTCGCGACCGCCGTGGAGCGCTGGCCCGAGGAGGGGATTCCCCAAAATCCGCGTGCCTGGCTCATCTCCACCGGCCGGTTCAAGTCCATCGATCGCGTGAGGCGCCGCGCCCGTTTCGACGCGAAGCTTCTCGAAGTGACGGAGCGACTCGCGACGAACATGACGCCGGCGCCCGAACGGGACGACGAGGACGTCGAGGACGACCGGCTCCGCCTCATCTTCACCTGCTGTCACCCGGCGCTTGCCGCGGACGCGCAGATCGCGCTCACGCTGCGCGAAGTGTGCGGGCTCACCACGGAGGAGATTGCCCGCGCGTATCTCACGCCAGCGCCAACGGTCGCGCAGCGCATCGTCCGCGCGAAGAACAAGATCCGCGACACGCGCATTCCCTACCAGGTTCCACCGCTGAGCGAGCTGCACGAGCGGCTCGACGCCGTGCTGCAGGTCATCTATCTCGTGTTCAACGAAGGCTACTCGGCCTCGTCAGGCACGTCGCTCACGCGTCACGACCTGAGCGCGGAAGCCATTCGGCTCGGCCGGCTTCTCGTCGAGCTGCTCCCGGAGCCCGAGGCCACGGGACTGCTCGCGCTCATGCTGCTGCACGACGCGCGTCGGTCTGCACGCGAGTCGAGCGACGGTGAGCTGCTGTTGCTGGAGGAACAGGACCGGTCGCTCTGGAAGCGCGAGCAGATCGAGGAAGGCCGCTCGTTGGTCGAGCAGTCCCTGGCGTCGCAGCCCGTGGGACGCTACGTCCTCCAGGCGGCCATCGCCGCGGTACACGCCGAGTCGCCTAACGCGGCGTCCACCGACTGGCGACAGATCGTGGGCCTGTACGATATCCTCGTGCGCATCGAGCCCACCCCGGTGGTGGAGCTCAATCGTGCCGTGGCGGTCGCGATGGCCGACGGTCCCGGCGCCGGACTGGCGCTGATCGACCGGATCCTCGCGCGCGGCGACCTGACCGGGTACTACCTCGCGCACTCGGCTCGTGCGGACCTGTGTCGTCGCCTCGGCCGCCGCGCGGATGCGATCGCTGGCTACGAGCGCGCGCTCGCGCTCACCAAGCAGGAACCCGAGCGCCGTTTTCTGATGCGCCGCCTCGCCGAATTGGGGTCAGAGTCGAATTTCATCGTTTGAACGCACCGCGTGCGTTCAAACGATGAAATTC
>DASUGD010000060.1:0-3182 GCA_036274195.1 Gemmatimonadaceae bacterium
GAAGCCGGGCGTCAGTCCACACGGATCTCGCGCAAGCGCCGAAGCTCCGGGACCCGCCAGGACGTAACCGCAACGACGATCAACGTCATGGCGCCGCCGAACAAGACGGCCGGCACAGCGGTGAGGAGCTTCGCCGCGACACCGGACTCGAACGCCCCGATCTCGTTCGACGACCCGATGAAGATCGAGTTCACCGCCGAAACGCGACCGAGCAGCTGCGGCGGCGTGAACACCTGCAGCAGCGTCGATCGAATCACCACGCTGACCATGTCGAACAGCCCGCTCATCGCCAACAGCGCCACCGAGAGCATGAACGAGCGCGACAGGCCAAAACCAATGATCGACAGCCCGAACCCGGCAACGGCAACGAACAGCGCGCGGCCCGCCCGCTTCATCGGCGGCCGATGCGTCAGCACCAGCGACATCGCCACCGCACCGGTCGCGGGCGCCGCCTGCATGATGCCCAGGCCCTGCGGTCCGACGTGCAGAATCTCCGACGCAAAGATCGGCAGCAGCGCCACCGCGCCGCCGAACAGCACCGAGAACATGTCGAGCGCCATCGCGCCGAGCACGACGGGCTGGCGCAACACGAACCGGATGCCGACGCCAAGGCTCTCCCAGACCGTGTCATGCTCCTCCACAACGGGGCGCACCGTTCGGTGCACCTGTCCGAGGGACACCACCCCCCCGAGATGCAGCACCGACGCGACGCCATACGCGAGACGAGCGCTTCCGAACCCGTACAGGAGCCCGCCGAGCGCAGGACCAACGACCGCCGCAAGCTGCCACGCAGCGCTTCGCCAGGCCGACGCACTCGGGTACATCTCGCGCGGCACCAGCTCGGCCGCGAGGGCGGCGCGCGAAGGCGTCATGAAGCTGCGCGCGACGCCACTGAGCGCGATCACCACGTAGATCGGCCAGACTCGGCTCCCCCGTGTCAGGTGAAATGCGAGCACGAAGAGCGTTGCCGCGCAGCCGAGCATCACCGCGAGCGACACGAGCGCGATACGCCGCCGATCGATCCGGTCGGCAACGTGGCCGGCGAAGAGCGCGATCCCGATGAACGGAAGCGCCTCCGACAGACCGATCAGCCCCAACGCGAGGGGATCGTGCGTAAGAGCGTAGATCTGCCACCCGACGACGACCGCCTGGATCTGCTGCGCCAGCGTGGACGGCAACAGACTCAGAATGAACCACCGGAAGGCCACGAACCGAAGCGGCGCGTACGGGTCCGCGGTCGTCCCGATTTCCTCCGGGCGCACTCGTGGACGCCGCACGCGTAAGCGAAACGGAATTGACATTCCGGGTCAGGAGTGGACTAACGAGCGAACCAGCCGACACGCACCGAAAGCATCGGCCAGCGCGGCCAGCCGAAACCTAAACGGGACGAGGTTACGCGTTCGAGAGCCGAGCCTGACCACCGAGCGACAGGCCTCGCGCGGACCCAAGGCGAACATGGGGTTGCCCGTCGGCTCGACAGTTCATCCCTAACGCGGACGGGTGGACCCATCGGTTGGGCGGTCCGGTCCCTCAGTGCTTTCTGGTATGGAGCGCCACATACCAGTTTCGGGCAACCCTTTCGGAGCCAACCTGATGCCGCCTCGCGCGCGCCGCGGACGCATCCTCGCCGTCGCCATCGAGCAGAAGTCCGGCCAGCCGCTGTACCGACAGATCTACAGTCACGTTCGGCAGTGTATTCTGGACGGGCGACTCGCGCCGGGGGCCCGGCTCCCATCGACGCGTCAGCTGGCTGCGGACCTTCGCGTGTCTCGCAGTACGGCCGTCCAGGCATACGAGCAGCTGCGAGCCGAGGGGTACATCGAAGGGCTCGGCGGTGCCGAAACGCGAGTCACCGACTCACTGCCGGATTCGTTCGTCCGGGCTGGGGTCCGGGATGCCGATACGAGCGTCCCGCTTCGCTCATCGCTCGTCCCATCGGCTCGGGCGCGAGCGACCGCCGCGTGCATTCGGCGGGCCATGCCACCGGTCGGGATGGGGCCGAGGGCGTTTCGTGCGGGCGTGCCGGCCGTGGACGTCTTCCCGGTCGACACGTGGGGGCGGATCATGGCGCGGAGATGGAGCCGAACACCTGCCCGCGATCTCGCCTACGGCGACCCGTTCGGCTACCGCCCGCTTCGCGAAGCGATCGCCGACTACCTCCGTGCCGCGCGAGGTGTTCGCTGCACGGCCGACCAGGTGATGGTGGTGGCGGGGTCTCAACAGGCACTCGACCTCGCGGCGCGCGTGATCCTCGATCCGGGCGACAAGGTCTGGCTCGAGGATCCCGGGTACCACGGCGCGCGCGGCGCGTTCACGGCGGCGGGCGGCACGATCGTGCCGATTCCGGTGGACCAGGACGGCCTCGACGTCATGGCCGGCCGCGCGCTGGCGCCGGATGCACGGCTCGCGTTCGTTACGCCGTCGCGTCAGCTCCCGTTAGGCGCGACGATGTCGCTGACCCGCCGGCTCGCGCTGCTCGAGTGGGCGTCGGCGTCGCGGGCGGCGATCTTCGAGGATGATTACGACAGCGAGTTCCGTTACGCGTCACGGCCCCTGCCGGCTCTCCAGGGGCTCGACCGCGCCGGATGCGTGCTCTACGCCGGGACGTTCAGCAAGGTCACGTTCCCGTCGATGCGACTCGGCTATCTCGTCGTGCCGCCGTCGCTGGTGGACGCGTTCGGCGCCGCCCGCCACTTCGCGGACTTCCATTCGCCGTTCCTCGAGCAGGCGGTGATGACGGACTTCATCGTGGAGGGCCACTTCGAGCGGCACATCCGCCGGATGCGCGCGATTTACCACGAGCGACAGGTGCTGCTGGTGAACCTGGCGCGCGAGCGACTGGGTGGCCTGCTCGACGTCCGACCAGCCGACGCGGGGATGACGGTGGTCGGGTGGCTTGGCGGCGGACTGGACGACGTGACGACGGCGCGTGCTGCCGAGCGAGCCGGGCTCCACGTGCTCCCGGTTTCGCCGCTGGCGGTGCGCCCCCTGCCCCCCGCCCTGCTGCTGGGCTACGCGGGCGTGCGCGACGAGGAGATCCGGGAGGGCGTCGACCGGCTGGGGATCGTGCTCGAGCAGGTTGCGAGAAGCCGTGTACCTAACGACATCAGGCAACCGCTGATGGCGGGGTCGGTGGCGTAAGTCGGTACCGCAAGGGGTCAGAGTCCTGACGAATCGTTTCA
>DASUGD010000061.1:0-2172 GCA_036274195.1 Gemmatimonadaceae bacterium
TCACGCACTGTCGTGAGCGAGGTGGCCGTCAGAAGGTGTCGGATCTCTACACCCTCCTCCAAAAGGCGGGTGTGCGCGAGCGCTCATGGTAGAAGGCGAGGGTCTCTAAGCTACGTAACTGCGGCACCACACCGTCGTACACTCATGGGATGGGCAGTTCGCTCTGGCGGAGTGCGTGACCCACGAGCCTCGCCACTTCCCCTTTCGCCTTACACTCTTGTATCGCCGCGTCATGCTCGGATCGCGGTGACGAAGTGTTCGTGATGCGGCTCGACCTTGCGACGCGTCCGACTCCCGGGAAGAGGCGGTCGAAGCGGAAGTTCCCGCGACCGCTTCCGGTTCGTGCCGGACTCATGACCCGCTGCGCGCGGCGCCGGGCTGTGATTCGAACCACGCGAGGATGTCGGACTCGCACCAGGCCCAGTCCCGGCCGATTTTGATTGCCTTGCCTCGAGGCAGATGTGCGCGAACCCATCGAACGCTGACGCGACCGCGCAAGAACTGATCGGGAATCTCGTCGTCGTACCAGAGGCGACCACGATTTGGCGCGGTGTGATCGCGTCCTCGTGACTGCATTTCCTGTTCGCGCCCATGGTCGCCGCCCTCTGCGCCGCGCCGCTCGCGTCACGCGTCCACTGCGCTCGCGTCCCTGCGATCGGCCTCTATCGCGTCCGAATCACGCCTAACGTTCGTGACTGGACCGCAACGAGAGGTACCACTGGTTTGCGGTGTCGTTCGCGGCGTTCACCGCTGCCATCACTGGCAGGGCCCTCCGTCGAGGGCCCTCCAACTGTTCGCCGAGGGTCCTTCCCTCTAAGTAGGTAGACAAAAGTCTTGTCACAAATGGCCGGCTCGGGCTAGGCTCGAAGCATGGCCAGATTCTCTTCGCTGCATGACGCGTTCACTCGCACGGATCGGCGTCGGTTGGCGCGGGCACTGTCGCCGCGGTTGTCGGGGCACATGTATCGCCGAGTGGCCGCGGTGTTGGCGATCGCCGACGGTGAGCCGCTCGAGGCAGTCGCCCGTCGGCTCCGCGTCACGCGCCGCGCCGTGTATCGGTGGGTCACACGCTACCTCGCACAGCGCGCTCCGCGGGACTTGGGAGACAAACCGCGACCCGGCCGGCCGCGCCATGATGCCCCCTCGACTCGGCAGCTGCGGCGCCTGCTCGCGACCGACCCGCGCACGCTCGGCTATCAGAGCGCGACGTGGACGGCGGCGCTGCTGGCGGCGCACTGTGCCCGGCTCGGTCATGCTGAGGTCGACGCCCGTACCGTCCGGCGCCGGCTCCATGAACTGGGCTACCGCTGGAAGCGGCCCCGCTATCGTTATGCAGCTCGCGCGGCCCATCTGGCACACAAAAGGGGGCTCTCCGCCGTCGCTTGAGGGCGGGCGTCGGTCCCCGGGACGTGGTGTTGTTTACCGATTGGACGCTCCTGCGCCTCTTCCCGCCGCTGCGGGGCGCGTGGGCGCCGGTCGGGAGCCCGCTCGAGGTGCTGATCACCGGCGAGAACGCCAAGGCTGTGCTGTTCGGCACCATCAATCCGCGCACCGGCCACCGGGTGGTCCTGGTCCGGCCGACGGCCGGTGGAGCGGACGCGCAGGCGTTCCTCCGCGAGGTGCGACGCCACTATCCCAGGGCGGGGACGATCTGGTTGCTGGCCGATCGCGCGAGCGCGCATACGGATCATCGCACGCAGGCCCTCGCGATGCAGCTGCGCATTCGGTTCGTGTGGCTGCCCAAGCAGGCGTCGGAGCTGAACGCGATGGACCAACTGTGGCGCGAGTTGAAGCGTGTGATCGCGGCGAACCGCCAGTTCCCGACGGTGACCGCGCTCGCGGCTGCCGCCATGCTCTGGGTGCTGATGCTCTCGCCGCACGAAGCGCGTCGCAAAGCAGGGCTCTTGTCGCCTAACTTCTGGCTCCGTGATTTGTGACAAGACTTTTGTCCACCTACTTAGGATTGGTAATTGGTTATTTGAACCCTCGGGATGCTCATCTCGCTTGAGAGAGACATCCCGAGGGTTCTGATAACCACTGATCGGCACCCTCGGCTGGAAGCCGAGGGGTTCACAAAACTACGAGTCGATTGGAAATCGACTGTCGTCGACCAAGGCTTCGCCCGCCTGATCATCGATATACTCGCGGATCTGCTCGTCGCTCACGCTCCCC
>DASUGD010000062.1:0-13059 GCA_036274195.1 Gemmatimonadaceae bacterium
GAATCACAGCATCTCCCGGCCGAGCCAGAATGATGCTGCCCTGAAAGGACTCTGCCTCCACGCGGGCGCTTCCGTTGCCGAACGCGAGGTTCGCTCGCCGCCTCGCCCCACCGCCGGACGTCGTATCCGCAGCCGCGTTAGGTAGCGCGAACCGGCTCGAGAACGTCCCCTGATACGTCACGGCGGCGACCGTCGCGTTTGCGCGCTCCGGAATCGACACCACGACAGTACCGTTGTGGCTCCCGAATCGATACCGCCCGCCGTCCTTGACCGTGCCCTCGTACGTGACACGGCCATTGACCGTCTCGGCCTCGACGTCGTCGGTGTCGATCGCGTCGAGGAGGATCGACCCGTTCACCGTCTCGGCCGCGATGTCGCCCTTGATGTTCCGCAGTGTGAGCCCCTTGTTAACTCCGTTCACCTCGACCCGCCCGACGGCGTCCTGCACGGTCACCGCGCCATCAACCGACTTGAGCGAGATGACTCCGTCGCCGCCGCGCAACGATACATCGCCCTGCACCGTCGTGGCGCTGACGGAGCCACGCACGCCCTCGATCGCGATTCCCGTATAGGTTCCCCCGATGTCCAGTGAGGCCCGGGTCGGAACGAAGATCTCGTAGTCGAGTGGCGCGGGCACGCCGGAGCGACTGACGGTGGAGATCGAGACCGCCGCACCGTTGCCCTGAACGTGGACCTCGTCGCGTCGACTCTCGCCGGCGATGATGCGGACCGCGTTCCGTTCCCAGCCACGGACCTTGATGGACCCGGCGAAGTTCTGGATCTGGATCCGCGCGTCAGGCTGCACGGCGATCGTCGTGTCCGCCCGCTGCGCGCAGGCGACGATGGGCGCGACGCCGACGAGCAGTCTGAGAAACGCCACCGGCGAGCGCCGGACGACACGCCAGAGGGCGACGGAACAGGTCATGAGCGCGCGGTGGTGATCTCGACGGCACGACGCAGCAGCTTGAGCTTCCGCTGCATGGTGGCGGCCAGGTACTGGTTGAGGTATGCGCTCCCCGGGTCGCGGCGGAGAGCACTGTCGGTTTGCGCGATCGCCAGATCGATCGCGCGGAGGTTCTCTTCGATGACCCGCATCGTCTCGGGGCGGAGCGTGGTGCGGCCAGCCTCGAACGCGCGCTCGAGATCGGCCGCGGCATCGCGATAGGACGCGACGGCCATTCCGGTCGCTGGGAGCGCAGGCGTGCGGACACCCGTCGCGGTGGTGTCCGGGCTCGATGGCACCGTGACCACCACGACCGCGCGCCGTGATGCGAGCGTCCACGCGAATCCGCCAGCCAGGATGGCGACGATCGCGGCAGCGGTCGCGAGGCGCGCCCATGAGAGCGTGACCAGGCGACGACCCGAGCGAGGCGCGTTGCCGGTGATCGACGTCTCGATCCCGCCCCAAAGATCCGTGGCCGGCTCGCGGTACCCGATGCCTCGCGCGCGGGCGACCACGCGCTCGAGCTCGTCGCGCGTTGCCCGGCAGCTCGCGCACGTCGCGAGGTGCGCCTCGAGCGCGGCATGCGTCCGGGGGTCGAGCTCCCCGTCGACGTACTCCGACAGGCGGTCGGTCCAGGAATCGGTCATGCGAGTCATCCAGTCGTTAGGCGCCCAGATACCTGCGGAGAATCATGCGGACGCGGTGGAGCTGTGATTTCGACGTACCCTGCGCGATGCCGAGCATGCCGGCAATCTCGTCGTGCTTGTAGCCCTCGATGTCGTGGAGCACGAAGATCTGCCGCATGCCGGGAGGGAGGCGCGCAATGGCCGCCTGAAAGTCGAGGCCCAGTTCCGGGGAAGCCTCGGCCGACGACAGCGACTCGACGAGCGCCGCGTCGTCGACATGCCGTTTGTGGCGGATGGCGACGACCTCACGGCGCGAGAGCATGACGTTGACGGCCAGGCGGAAGAGCCAGGTGCCGAACGCGGACTCGCCCCGGAATTGGGCCAGCCGCTGCCAGGCGCGCACGAACACGTCCTGCGTGGCGTCGTCGGCCTCCTCGGCCCCGAGCATCCGGACCGCCGTGCTGTGGATGCGCGCAACGTGCCTTCGATACACGCGCTCGAAGGCACGCACGTCTCCCGCCGCGGCGGCGGCAACATCCGACGCGTCATCCCCCGCCGCCTCGCCTTCGGAGCTGCTAGAGCGTTCGACCGATCCCGCGTCCGAGACCGTCACCCGCGGTCGACCCATGTGTCAGATAGGATAGGTCTGCGGGGTGGATGGTTGCATGAGGGATGAGGGATGGGGGATGGGGGATGGGGGATGAGGGTTAAGAGCGGAACCCCTCGGGATGCTGGGCTCGCGAAGCGCGGCATCCCGAGGGTTCTCCGTCTCCCGTCTCCCTCATCCCTCATCCCCCATCCCTCATCCCCGCATCAACCACCGCGCCGCCGCTTCCTGCATGCAACGATCGCCCGACCACGCGCACACGATCGGCGCGCTTCCCAGGATCTGCGACGCGAGGACGGGTGGAGCGAAGAGTACGATCACCGCCTCACGCCGTTCACGGGCCGCGGCGAGGCATACCTCCGAAATCCGCTCGAGCGTTTTCGGACGATACGCAACTTCATCGCGACGCCCTCGAAGCTCACCGAACACGGCAACGAACACGGACGCATTGCTGGCGGGCGTGGGCTCGGCAACGACCGACGTTGCAACTTGCGACGACTCGAGCGCCTGGGCGAACGCGGTCCGCGGATGCGCCGGCTCACAGGGCGCATCGTCGTCCACGATGACCATCTCGACCCCGTTATACGGCCGAGTCACCCTGCCCCGGATTGCCGTTACGACACGCTCCGCCAGCTGGAGCGCCCAGGCGACCTCGGATCCGCTGACGCGACGATAGTCGGTCTGCGGCGCGGCCCACTGCGCCCACTTCAATCGGCGGCGTCGCGACTGCTCGATGCGATCCTCGTACAGCGGGCCATCGCGCACGCATCGCTCGAGCGTATTCACGAGCGAGTCGAGGTGGCCCGGGCCGAGCAGCACATCGCATCCGGCATCCAGAGCACGCATCGCGACGTCGGCCTCATCTTCCGCCGACAGCGGGCCGCGAGCCTGGAGGACGTCGCTCGCGACGAGACCCTCGAAGCCGTACTTCTCACGAAGCAGGTAGCGAAGGATCACGCTCGAGAACGTGGCGGGCGATTCGCTCGCATCGAGCGACGGATAGCTCACGTGGGCAACGAGCATCGATGCCACGCGCGAGCTGATGGCCGCGCGAAAGGGCTTGAACTCGTGCTCGAACAGGATGCTCCTCGGCACATCCACCGACGGAACGGCCGCGCCATCGACCTCGCCAACTCTGCCCGCCCCGGGAAAGTGCTTTGCACACGCCAGCATTCCCTCGTGCTGGCAGGCTTCGATCCAGAGCGACGCGATCGCCCCGATCTCGTCGGGCGACCCGGCGATCCCGTCCAGGGACGTGCGAACGTTCGCCGGATTCATGCGCAGGTCGCATGTCGGCGCGAACCCCCAGTTGACGCCGAGCGGCCGCGCTTCTCGAGCCGTCATCTTGGCGGCGCGCTGCACGAGGTTCGGGTCGCCGAGCGCGGCGATCGCCGCAAGCGGGGGCAGCCCGGTGGTGCCGGAGAACTGCTGACCCACCCCACGCTCCAGCTCCGCGCCTATCAGCAACGGGATCTTCGACGCCTGACGAATATCCTTGATCAGCGAGCGGACCTCGGTCTCCGGCCCGCCGTGCAGGACGAATCCACCGACCCCTAGCTCCAACGCGCGAGCGATACGGTCGCGCTCGCGGGTGAAGCCCGTCGTCGTGTCCCAGCGAATCGCCGGGACCAGCAGCTCAGCGACGTTCCTCATGGGCGCGTAATCTGACTCGACCGGGAGCGCGCGGCCACCGTCCACGCGCCGCGAAAATCCGTGGTCCACCACGGCGGGCAAAACCCTGATAGATCGTTCCTGTCGTTTCGCGTGGAGACGGCTCATTTTTTTCGAGCGGCTCAGCTTCACCGGTTCACACACGGTTCAGCCGCCCGACGTCAACCTCGTCCGACTCAAGCCGACGGATTTTCGAATGCCTCCTTCGCTCGCCGCGTTTCATCCGCAGGTCGTTCACTTCGTCATCGGAATCCTCATCGTGGGGGTCGCCATGCGAGTCGTGGCCATGACTGGCCGGCTCAAGTGGACGGGGCCCGCAGCGACCACGCTCCTCGTCATCGGTGGGGTGGCTTCCTGGGTCGCAGCCAAGTCAGGCACGGCCGCGCACGGCCCTGTCGAGCGTATTCCTGGTGCCCGCAATGCCGTGGAGGAGCACGAGGAATGGGGGGAACGCACACGGAACGTGTTCGTGGGTGTTGCCGCGCTCGAGCTGGTCGCCCTGGCACTGAGCGGCGGAGCGGCCCGAACGGTCCGCGCAGTGTCGGCGTTGGCCGGCATCGCCGGCGTCTTCGTGCTGTACGAGGCAGCCGAGCACGGCGGCGACCTCGTGTACTCGTACGCCGGCGGCATCGGGATTCGCACGGGCAACCCGGAGGACGTTGGGCGCCTGCTCGTGGCTGGCCTCTACAACGAAGCGCAGGTCTCGCGAAAGGCGGGCAAGGGAGCCGACGCGAACCGATTGATCGAGATGCTCGTCGAGCGCAACCCGACGGATACGACGACACGCCTCATGTGGGCGGAGTCGCTCCTGCTCGATCGCAAAGACCCGGCGGCAGCGCTGGCGGCGCTGGACTCGATCGCGGTCGCGCCTAACGATCCGCGCATGCGTCCGCGCCGCGACATGCTCGTGGCGGACGCGCTGAGACAGGCTGGCCGTACCGACAGTGCGCGGGCGGTCCTTCAGGCGCTCGCGACGCAGTTCCCCTCGAACCCGCGCGTCAAGGCGAAGCTGGACTCGTTGAAGCTGTGAAGCGGGATGGGGGATGAGGGATGAGGGATGAGGGATGAGGGATGAGGGATGGGGCTAACGGCGCGTTACCCTCATCCCTCATCCCTCATCCCTCATCCCCGGTCTATTGAATGATCTCCGCAAACCCTCTCTCTTTCGCTCGCACGATGGTGGCCGCGGCCTTCCCGGCTCGCTCGATCGCGCAGCTGGAGTACTGGATCTCGGAGTTACCGTTGATCGACGTGTTGTCGGCAGTGTACGTGTTACCGGCGAATGCGGAGCCGGTGATCTTGTTCCCGTTACCGGTCGATTTGATGTCGTTCTTCACGACCATGATGCCGTTGAACGTGAAGTTACCCGCCATCTCGACGCTGCCGTCCACGAGCAGGACGCCCTGGGCAATAGAGTTCGCCTGGATCTTGAGATCGCCCTTGACGTAAACGATCGGGAAGTAGTCGGAGCACACTGTCGTGCGCAACGGATCGCCCCAGTTCGACGTGTTGCTGTAGTCGCATCTGCCGCCGGTTACCGTCGGCGCCGTGCTGTAATTGCCCCCGGTCAGCTTGATGTCGGCACCCGCCGTGAGCATGTCCCAGGTCTGGTCACCAAACTTGATGTAGGTATCCGGGTCACCGGCCCTCGGGTTCTCCGACTTGGCTCCCGGGATGCCGTCGATGCGGTTAGCGGGGTTCTTTTTCTCCGGACACGTGCCGCTGCACACGATCGTGGTGTCGGGCGCCGCCACGCCGGGCACACCGCCTGACGCTGCCGGACAGATACCGGACGTAGTCCACGCGGCCGGGACCTCGTCGTGGCCGTCGACCCGCGAGCTACCCTGCACTTCCACCTGCCCGCGCACGGTGAGCGCACCGAGGATCTCGAATTTCGGGTAGGCCAACCGGTACACGGCGTTGAGCTTGTGATGCGACGCAAGAGTGCCGGCCGGACCGGCGTATCCGTCGGACGTCACCCAGAAGGTGTAATCGTCGAGGCGCGTCATGCGCCGGACGGCGTACGAGCCGCCCGTGATCTGCAACGTGTCCGGGTTGGTGGTCGTGTTGTTGGCCATCGAGAGGTTGAGCTGCTTGACCCACGCCTGGATAGGTTGGGTGACGCCCGCTTCCGCGGCGGCAAACGCACGCTGATCCATCAGCGAGTTGCGGCCGATACGGTATTCCTGCGTCGACGTGAAGAACGCGCCGGCTATCAGCGCGCCGATCACGACGATGGCGACCATCGCCACCGCGAGCGCGAAGCCTTCCCGCCGCTTCGAGTTGGACGACATGCGAGGCTCCATGATGGAGTAGGTGCGTGTAAACCCGATCGTGAACAGGATCAACTGCGATTGCGGAGCATGACCGACACGGCGAGCGAGTCCCGGTACTGCTGATTCACGCCGCCCTGGATGCCGGCGGCTTTCACGTTCGAGCTCGTGCGCGCGCGGGCGATGAGGTCGATGCGCGCGATCCTCGCGCGATCCGTCGCACTCGCGCCCGATGCGATCTCGTTGCCGTCGACGTCGTAGTACCGGAACCCGACCCCCGTCGCGGAGGCGGTCGACGAGTAGGCGTCGTACGGTCCGCTGACCGGCGAGAGCGCGTCGAAGGACGACGTGGTCGTGTTGTAGTCCGAGTAGCCCAGATACCACTTCCCATCGCTCGCCTGAAACAGAGCGTAGCGCGCCTGCTTCACGATCCGGACCGGTGCCCCGACGCCGATGTATTGGCTCAACGGCCCCCCGGTCACCGGATCGTTAGGCACGCCGGTCGGGTTCTTCAGCGTCAACACCGGACGATCCTTTCCCACGTCCCCGATGGTCGTGTACTGCGCGACGCATTTCGTCTTGTCGAGCGTGACATCCGCCAGCACGAACGGCGACCACACATCGTCCTGGTTCCCGAGCGAACTGCTGTCGTTGTAGATGTAGACGGTATAGGCAGACTTCGGCTTGTTCTTCGGGTCCGGTCTGCCATAGCCGTACCAGCTCGTGATTAGCTGCCCGCTGGCCAAGTCTTCCGGCGGCATTGCCACGGCCGCATTGCCGGACAGCTCGCACACCACGCCGGTCCCGACCGTCATGTTGAACCAGACCGACGAGTCCGTGGCCAGCGTGATGTCGTTGCCGACTGACGACAGGGCGCGAAGGTCGATTGGGAGAACCGACGTCGCCTGGCGCAGCTGGCTCCGCTGCACCACGATCTGGTTCACCCCCTGGTAGAACCGTTGCTGCCGCTGGATCACTCGCATGATCACGCCGCCGACGATACCGACCAGGACGAGCGCGACCATGATCTCGACGAGTGACAAGCCTCGCCGAACGCGGGTCAATCGGGGCATTGGATCACCGTCAGGTAGTTGACCGTCTTGGGACCACTCTTCGTCGTGTACTGCACGGACTCGGTCACCCATTTCGTGCGCGAGCTATCGGCGACCGTCCAGGTGACCGTGACACCGCGTTTCGTCTGCGTCCCGCCCACGATCGATGCGCACCGGCGAGCCGAGAGCGAGTCGGCGATCTTGGTCGCGTATGTCGCGGCAATGGTCTGCGTGCGGCCGTTCCCCATCTGCATCGCCACGTAGCGGGCGGTGCCCGCGAGCCCCATGACGCCGACCGCCATTACGATGATCGCGATGATCATCTCGATCACGGTGAAGCCGTGGCGCGGGCGCGTCGTGCCCGGCCGGCGTCGTCGCATTCCCGGGCGTGGCATTCTCGGTCGCATTCTCGATCTCATTGTTGCACCATGCCCGTTCTCGTCAACACCACCGAGTCGGTGGGACCGCCGGATCGTTTGAGCGTGATCGTCGTGGAATTGTCGAAGCCCACGGCAAAGCCTCGCGCGCTGAAGTTGACGACGAGTGAGTCAGATGTCGGCGTGAAGCTGCTTCCGCTCGCCTTGACGTCGTAAAGCGTGTCGAGGGGTACCGGGGAAATGAGCCTGACCGTATCCCCCTTGGGGGGCACAATCGCAATCACGGTCACGCGGTTGCTCTTGATCATGAACCTGACCTGCTGTCCTTTCTGAATCGCCGCCGCGCGTGCCGTGGCGGCCGCGGCCGCAACACGCATCTTCGCGGACTGCATGTGCCGCTTCCCGTTCGCAACCGCGAACCGCGGGATCGCCGCGAGCGACAGCAGCGAGATCAACACGATCACAATGAGGATCTCGGGCAGCGTGAAGCCGCGGCGACTGGGCCGAGGCGTTAGGCGTGGTGAAGCAGCACGCGTGTGAAGCCGTGAGCGCATGGCGTACCGGTGTCCGGCAGGGGGATCGAACCACAGCGGTGAGGCGCGTGCGATCGAGACCTCCGGTCCGACCGCGCACGCGCCCTTCCGCACTCCTGAAAAGACGACCCACGATCGATCCATGGAACACCAATTGATCGGTCGTTGGCGGTGCAACTCGATACCACGGAGGCGGATCGCGCCGCCGTGCGCTCTGCGTTCACCGACGTGTGTGCAACCGCACAGCGCTCGTGCGCATCGCGTCACGAGCCTCTGTTCTCGCGGTCGCGGACGGACAACCCGTCCGAAAACCAATCGGCCCGGCGGACAAAATGTCCGCCGGGCCGATCAACCATCGCCGCCTAACGATTTCCCGGCTCTCGCTACCGCGACCTCGCCCCACTGCCCACCACCTCGGCCCGTCTCCCGCCGTGCTGGTCGGCCGCCGTCGTCGCGCGGGGACGCATCGCCAATCGGTCGCGAATGAGTGCGAGCGCGTCATCGTACTCCGCCCCGGTGAGCTCGAGGCGCGGCGGACGCACGCGGGCGCTTCCCCGCCCCACCTCGACCTGCACCAGCTTGATCAGCTGCACGAACTTGGGGAGCGTGTCCAGCCGCAGCAGCGGCAGGAACCAGTCGTAGAGCGCCCGCGCCTCCGTCCAGTCCCCCGAGCGCGCCAGGTCGAACAGTCGCACCGACTCCGCCGGCAGCGCGTTCACGAGACCCGCGATCCACCCCGACGCCCCCATGGCCGCGCTCTCGACGATCATGTCATCCAGCCCAGCGAATACGTTGAGCCTGCGCCCAAGCCGCTCGAGCACCGCGGTCACGCGTCGCACGTCCCCGCTCGACTCCTTCACCGCATGCAGGTTGTCGTGCCGCGCCAGCTCCGAGAGCTGCTCCGCGGTGACGTCGGTGCCGTACGCGATGGGATTGTTGTACAGCATGCACGAGAGCGACGTCGCTTCGATCACCGCGCTGAAATGCGCTTCGGTCTCTCGCCAGTCGCCCCGGTAGACGTAGGGCGGAAGGACCATCAGCCCGTCGCACCCGACCGCGGCCGCCCGCCGGGCGAGCGCGACGCACTCGGCCGTGCTGAGCCCCGCGATGCCGGCAACCACCGGGACGCGATCGCCGACGGCAGTCCGACAGCTCTCGAGAATCGCGACCTTCTCGTCGAACGCCAGTGTCGCGGATTCACCGAGGGAGCCGAGCGCGACGATGCCGGTGCACCCCTCGTCGACGAGCCAGCTCGCGTGCTCTCGAAGGAACGCGTGATCGACCGAAAGGTCCGAACTGAACGGCGTCGTGATGGCCGAGTAGACACCGGCCCAATCTCGCTGTTGCATGGTCACGATCCTGCGGAATGCACCGCGTCGGGAGATGCGGCGCCGGCGAGCGCCGCGGTGGACAGGGTAGCGAGCCGCGCCGGCTCGAGCGGCGAACGCACCGTGCCGGGTTGCCAACCAAAGAGCAGCTCGAGCGCCGGCCCGCACACGCGGCCCTGGCAGGCCCCCATGCCGGCGCGCGCGTATAGCTTTGCCTGACGCGAGTCCGCGAATGACGCAATCGCCGCACGCCGCACGTCCTCGCACCGGCAGATGATGGTGTCGTCACGGGCCAGGGATCGGAGCTCCTGGCGGAGCGCAAAAGCACGCTCCATGCGCCGCGCCACGATCCGCAGCGCCTGGCGGCGCCTCGAGAGCGACGGATCGACCCGTGCGACCCCCGCCGCGGCGGCTCCGGCGATCTCGCCCTCGGTCACCGCGAGCGCTACTCCGCCAATCCCGGTGAGCTCACCGGCAGCAAACACCGGCGGCACGCTCGTCCCCTGGTGGTCATCGACCACGACGGCGCCATCGGCGGTCGTGCACCCGACGAAGCGCGCCATCTCGACGTTAGGCACGAGGCCGTAGCCCGTGCACAGGAGATCGCACGGCAGGGTCCAGGTCGTTCGCGAATTGGCCACGGTGACGGCCGTCAGCCGATCGGTTCCGGACGCAGCCGTGACCCATGTGCCCATGGCGTACGGGGTGCGAAGGAACGCCAGCCGGTACATCGCCGCCTGCAGCAGCGTTTCGGGTTGGGTGAGAAGGGAGAGCGCGAAGTCCCGGACCGCCTGAAACGGCGCCTGCTCCGCTACCAGCACGACGCGCGCGCCGGCGTCGGTGAGGGAGGCGGCGACGGGAAGAATGAGCGGACCCGTCCCGGCGATCACGACACGCTTGCCCCGGAGCGTCGCACCCTGCTTGAGCAGCGCCTGCGCTCCGCCAATCCCTGTGACGCCGGGCAGCGTCCAGCCCGGAAAGGGAACGAACCGCTCGCGCGCTCCGGTAGCGATCACGAGTGCCGATGCCCGAATCACGTCAACGCCGCCAAGGTGGCGCTCGGCGACGACGGTGACGTCGCCCGAGTCGCCGCCGACCACGACATCCACCGCCGCGACCCCGCGTCGCACATCCGCGCTCGTGCGCGCCAGTCGGTCGACCCACGCGCGTGCATCGGTGCCGAGCGTATCGACCGAGCGGTGACGCCAGATCTGGCCACCGACGTTAGGCGCCTCGTCCAGCACCACGACGCGACGCCGCGCCTCCGTGGCACGCACCGCGGCGGCGATGCCGGCGGGGCCAGCGCCGACCACGACGATGTCCGCCCGCGTCTCGTGTGCGCCGCTGGCCGGTCTGGCGCTCGGCGCCGAACCTGCTACGGCGCTCATGGCCGCCCGTCCGTCCCGGCCCCCGCCGCCGCGGCGGTCGTCACGTGCATCCCCTCGGCGACGGTCACGAGGCAGGCGCGTCGGTGGGCCACGCCATCGATCGTTACGCGGCACTCGTAGCAGGTCCCCATCCCGCACAGCGGCGCGCGCGACTCGCCGCTCACTGACCGGCGAAAGGCAGAGATCCCGGCATCCAGCAGCGCCGCCGCGACGGTGACGCCAGCGGAAACGCTCACCGGCCGGCCGTCCGCCGAGATCGTCACTGCGCCCCTGGTGACCGGAGGCATCAGTGCACCGCCGCCGGCACGCCGCGGTCAGGCGCGAAGGGCGCGGGATCGATCACGGGGTCGCGGCCCGCCAGGAGATCGGCAAGCAGCGCCGCGGTGCCTAACGATTGCGTGATGCCCAGCCCTTCGTGACCCGCCGCGATCCAGAGCCCCGGGACATCCGGCCAGCGCCCGATGAGTGGAAGCTTGTCCGGCGTCGCGGGGCGAAAGCCCGTCCACGTGCGCACGGTCGTGAGGCCGGCCAGCGCGGGCATGAAGGCGCACGCACGCGCAATCATTTTGCCCAGCACGCGACGGTTCACGCTGGCGTCCCACCCCACGAGCTCGCGCGACGACCCAACCATCACCTGCCCCGTACCTCTCGGCTGCACGTTGAACGCCACCGACTCGTTCGTCATGACGTGCGCGCTCGCGAGGTAACCGAGCTCCGCGACCTGATGGCGGCAGAAGCCGGGATACCGCTCGGTGATCACGAGGTGGCCTTTCCGCGGAACGACCGGGAGCTGTGGGGTCAGCGACGCCGCGGCCGCGCCGGCGGCGTTCACGACCACGTCGGCGCGAAAGGTGTCCGCACCGCAGCGCACGCCGCAGGCCACGATCTCCTCGACCGTCATTCCCTCGAGCACCTCGGCTCCCATCGTTCGCGCGAGCGCGAGCAGCGCCATGGTCGCAGCCGGCTGATAGATCACGCCATCCGACGGCACCAGCAGTCCGCCCGCGAGCCCCGGGCGGAGCTTCGGCTCGGCCGCGAGGAGTGACGTCTCGTCGAGCACTTCCGTGTCGATCCCGTGGTCTCGGTACAGCCGCTGTTTGGCGCGCACGGCATCGAGCTGCGTCTCATCCTCCGCGACCCAGACGGTACCGCACCACTCGAGCTCGGACGCGGCGCGAACCGCATCGCTCTGCACGCGCCAGAGCGACTGCGAGTAGCGCGTGAGCGCGAGCTGCTCGCGCGAGTCGTCCATGACGACGACGTGCCCCATCCCGGCAGCCGTGGTGCCTAACGCTGCTCCGCCCGCGTCGATGACGAGAACCCGCAGCCCGTCGCGCGCGAGCGCGGCCGCACACGAGGCGCCGACGATGCCGGCGCCGACGACGATCGCGTCGGCTCGCCGAGCGCTCACGCGAGCCCGAGCCCGCCGCGGAAGGGGTCGCGCGGGTCGAAGCGCAGCGTGGCCTCGCCGGTCACGAACGCGGTACCGCGCACGTGCGGAACGAGCGCACCGTTCGGGCCGGCGGTGAGCCAGCCCGTGAACAGGCTCCCGGCCACGCTCTCCTGCCGCCACGGCTCGCCTAACGCAAGCTGCCCTCGCCGATGGCGCGCCGCCATGATCGCCGACGTGCCGGTGCCGCACGGCGAACGGTCGTACTCGCCGCCGCTGCACAGCACGAAGTTCCTGGCGTCCGCGTCGCCGCGCGTGGGAGCGGCCGACAGCTCGATGTGGTCGATGTCGGCCCCGTCGGCACCGGTGATTCCCGCCGCCCGCAGCGCATCCTGGATCGACTGAGTGAGTCGCGTGAGGTCCCGCGCGCGGTCGAGTCCAATGCTTACGCCAGGCACGTGCGTCAGGAAGAACCAGTTCCCGCCGTAAGCGATGTCGCCCACGACGCGCCCGACGCCGGGCACGTCCACCGCGACGTCCGTCGCGTGGCAGTACGCCGCCACGTTTTCGATCGTTACCGAGCCATCGGCGGAAAGCTCGGCGCTGACGGTGCCCACGGGCGTGTCGTAGCGGGAGAGCCCGGGCCTAACGCGTCCCAGGTACTCGAGCGTGCGCACGACGCCGATGAGCCCGTGGCCGCACATGCCGAGGTAGGTGCCGTTGTTGAAGAAGATGATGCCGGCGGTCGCACCGCGCGTGATGGGCGGCGTGAGCAGTGCTCCGACGATCGCGTCGTGTCCTCGCGGCTCGCAGACCACGGCGCGCCGCAGATGATCGTAGCGCGCCCGAAGGTCGTCGCGGCGCTCGGCCA
>DASUGD010000063.1:0-11647 GCA_036274195.1 Gemmatimonadaceae bacterium
GAGCGCTTCCTCAAGGAGATCGAGCTCACGGCGTCGCTGCAGCACGCGCACATCCTGCCGCTGTTCGACTCCGGCAGCGCCGGTGGCCAGCTGTTCTACGTGATGCCATTCGTCGAAGGCGAGACGCTGCGGGCGCGTCTCGAGCGCGAGAGCCAGCTCCCGGTCGCGGAGGCGGTGCGACTCGCCAGCGAGGTGGCCGACGCCCTGTCGTACGCGCACGGGCGCGGGATCGTGCACCGGGACATCAAGCCGGAGAACATCCTGCTGCAGGGCGGGCACGCACTCGTTGCGGACTTCGGTATTGCGCTCGCGGTGCAGCAGGCCGGCGGTCAGCGGATGACGCAGACCGGTCTCTCATTGGGGACACCGCAGTACATGGCGCCCGAGCAGGCCATGGGCGAGAAGGCGGTCGATGCCCGTGCCGATGTCTACGCGTTAGGTGCCGTCACGTACGAGATGCTGGCAGGCGACCCGCCGTTCACCGGGCCCACCGCTCAGGCGATCGTGGCAAAGGTGATTACCGAGAAGCCAACCCCGATCGCGCGACTGCGCGACTCGGTCCCGGCCAACGTGGACGCCGCCCTCGCCCGGGCCCTCGCGAAGCTGCCCGCGGACCGCTTCGAGAGCTCGGCCGCCTTTGCGCGCGCGCTCGCCGACCCGGGCTTCCACTCCGGCGGCTCGATGGCGGCGGCCGCCGATCGAGCGCCGGTGTGGCAGGGGTGGAAGCGGACTGCCATCGCCTGCGCCGTCGTGGCGGCGGGACTCGCCGCCGTGAGCGGCTGGGCGCTGGTGCACTCCGACACCGCTCCCAGCGACATCGGGCTGCCGCCTAACGCACCCATCCAGATGGCCGGCCAGTTCCGCACCTACGCCGTCTCGCACGATGGCTCGTTCGTGGTCTATCTCGCCCGGATCGGAGATGGAACGCAGCTCTGGTACCGGAGTCTGCGCGGCACCGATCTGCATCCCGTTCCCGGAACCGACGGTGCCGGCGGAACGCCGCGACTCTCCCCGGACGGGAAGCGCGTCGTGTTCCAGGCGGCAGGCGAGCTGAAGCTCGCGACGCTCACCGGCGGCGCGGTCACCACCATCGGGCGAACGCAGGACCCACACGGCGGCGAGTGGCTCCCGGACGGTCGCCTGTTCTTTGGCGACAACGATGGGCGGCTGCTACGCTGGATCAATCCGGACGCTGGCACGGTTCGCGAGCTGACGATCACGTATTGCGTCAACCCGCAGCTGATCGGAACCGAACGGGTCCTGTGCGGCGGCGGCGCCGACCACTTCGCATTTATCGTCAGGCTCGACCGGCCGGATGAGAGGACACCCCTGCGCCCGTCGAAGGAGGCGCGTGCGAACGGATCGACGGTGCTGGTGGGCTCGCATTTTCGGGTGATCGACGGGCGCTATCTCATCTACATGTCTGTCGACGGCACGCTCATGGGTACCAGCGTCGCCGGCGATTCGCTCATCTTCGGCCGTTCCGTGCCGCTCGTGCCGATGGTACGGCGCAGTAGCTACTCCGGCGTCGGCCAGTTCGACATCGCCGACAACGGGACGCTGACCTACGTGCCTGGCATCAACGCCGACATCGGAAGACTGGTCCGAGTGGGCCGTGACGGCCGAACCGAGCCACTGCCACTCGGAGAAGGCGCCTATCTGCGATTCACGCCGAGTCCCGATGGCCGCCGTCTGGCAACGGTCGCGCAGGGCCTCAAACAGCAGGAGCTCGAGGTCTTCGATCTCGGCGGCGGCACGCACGAACTCGTCGACTCTGCCTTCTACATCGGCGCGCCGGCGTGGAGCCCGGATGGCAAGGCGCTCGCCTATCGCAAGAGCGAGGATCCCGATGAAGAGTCGCTCCTGCTGAGACACCTGGACTCCCCCGACCGGCCCACGACGCTCGTGTCGAATCGACCGCCGCAGGCGCTGCAGGTGTCGTCCTGGCTCGCCGCGGACTCGCTGCTCGTCGGCCGTTTGACGTCGAAGGGTGGTGCCCTGATCGTCGACCCGACTCATACGCCGGCACGAATCGACTCGTTAGGACTGCCCACGTTCTTCGTCTCCCTGTCGCCCGACCGGCGATGGATCGCCTACCAGAGCCCAGGCGTCACCGGCGTGCACCTCGCGCCCTGGCCAAAGCGCGATCGGCATTACCTCGTCGACGCGGAAGGGACGGAACCGCGGTGGGCCTCCAGCACGGAGCTGATCTACCTCTCGCAATACCGCGCGGCCGGTGTCATCGCGGCGTCGGTGTACCGGGCGCGGATCGCGCCTAACGCGATCTCCCCGGTGGCCGGCCGGGACCTGGTCGTCCGCGATCCGCGCTTCGCGGATACCCCCGGCTGGTCGACCGCGGCGACACCGAGCGGTGAGGTGATCTATCTGCAGTCGCCGTCGGAAAATCTCGGGTACTACGTGCGAGTCATCCCAGGGTGGGTGGCTCGGATGAAACGCGCCGTCGACGCCGCCAACCCATGACCACGACTCCCACCACCACGGAGCGTCTCTCGGCGGCGCTCGCGGACCACTACCGCATTGCGCGCGAGCTCGGGCGCGGTGGCATGGCGACGGTCTATCTCGCCCGTGATATCCGGCACGATCGCGACGTCGCGATCAAAGTCCTGAACGCCGAGCTGGCGGAATCGTTAGGTCGACAGCGGTTCGTGCGCGAGATCCGAATGGCGGCGAAGCTCAATCATCCGCACATCCTGCCACTGTACGACTCCGGCGAGTGCGACGGCTTTCTCTACTTCGTCATGCCGGTGATGCGGGGCCAGACCCTGCGGAGCCGCCTCGAGGCCGAGCGAACGCTGCCCGTTGACGACGCCGTGCGCATCGCGACCGAGGTGGCCGACGCGCTCGACTACGCCCACCGTCAGGACATCGTCCACCGTGACATCAAGCCCGAGAACATCCTGCTGCACGAAGGCCACGCCGTCGTGGCGGACTTCGGCATTGGCAAAGCGATCGTCGCCGCCGCGGCGGAATCGGCGACGTTCACGCAGATCGGCGTGACCGTTGGCACACCGGCGTACATGAGCCCCGAGCAGGCCACGGGCGATGAGCTCGACGGACGAAGCGACCTGTTCGCGTTAGGGTGCGTGCTCTACGAGATGCTGACGGGCGACGTCGCCTTCACGGGCGCCTCGGCCCAGGCAACGATCGCCCGGCGCTTCCTCTACTCGCCGCCGCGTGTCACCGAGAAACGAGCCGACGTCTCGGACGAGGTTGCCGAGCTGGTGACGCGCCTGCTCGAGAAGGCGCCGGCGGACCGCTTCGCGAGCGGTGCGCAGGTCGTGACCACGCTTCGTACATCGCCCACGTCCTCCGGCCCCCGTGCCGTCACCGCGAGGCCGGGTGACGTCGGCGCCGACAAGTCGATCGCCGTGCTGCCGTTCACGAACATGAGTGCCGACGCGGACAACGAATTCTTCTCCGACGGCCTCACCGAAGAGCTCATCACCGACCTCTCGGGTGTGAAGGCACTCCGCGTCACGTCGCGCAACTCGTCGATGCAGCTCAAGGCGACCGCCAAGACGCCGCGGGAGATCGGCCGCGCGCTCGGCGTTCGCTATCTGCTCACGGGCAGCGTGCGCAGGGCGGGCAGCGCACTTCGGATCACGGCCCAGCTACTGGACGCGGACAAGGACACGCCCCTCTGGGCCGAGAAGTACAGCGGCACGATGGATGACATCTTCGATGTGCAGGAGCGCGTGTCGCGCGCGATCGTCGATGCGCTGCAGGTGAAGCTGACGACCTCGGAGGACGTGCGCCTCGCGGCGCGCCCGATCCAGAATGCCCGCGCGTTCGAGCTCTACCTCGAGGCACGGGCCGAGATGCGGCGGTACGGGGCGTCGCTCGATCGCGCGAAGATGCTCCTCGAGCGCGCCGTCGAGATCGAAGGCGAGTCGCCACCGCTCCGCGCCATGCGCGCGTTCCTGGAGTTCTCGAAAGTCCGCGGCGGCACTGCGACCGACCTTCGTCCGCTCGATGTGGCCGAATCCGAAGCGCGCGCGCTCATCGAGCTGGTTCCCGATACCCCGTACGGACACGCGCTGCTCGGTTTCGTCGTCTACGAGCGAGGTGACCTCAAACAGGCTGCCCGTCATCTGACGAAGGCCATGGAGCTCGACCCGGCTGACCCGGACGTGCTCTTCTTCCTCGCGATCACGTTGCAGGCGGCCGGGCAGATCGAGCCCGCGCAGGCGCTCGCCGCGCGCTTCTACGCCGCCGACCCGCTCTCCTCCTTTGCCGGCATGCTCGTCAGCGTCGCGGAGTGGTTCGCGGGGCGAGCCGGGAATAAGATCGAGGCGATCGAGAGCGCCGTCGCCATGGACCCGCAGAATCCGATCATCCACTGGGCACTCGGCTACACGTACGCGCTCGCTGACCGTATCGCCGACGCGGCGAAGCAGGCGTCATGGATGCTCGAGCACACACCGCAGATGTCGTACACCATCCAGCTCGTCTCGTTGGTTGACGCGATACTGGGTCATCGCGACGAAGCGCTGAACGCACTCGGCCGCCTGGACACGGCGCCGCTCGACGCACATCACATTTTCCATATTGCCGAGTCGTTCGCGATGGCCGGCGACACCGCGCGGGCGCTCACGTTGTTGGAGTGGGCGACCGATCACGGGTTCTACCCATACAGGTTCGTCGCCGAGTGGTGCCCGTTCATGGCGCCACTGCGCGGAATGCCGGAGTTCGACCGAATTGTGGCTAGGGCCGCACGGCGGGTAGCGGAGTTCGGTGCATAACGGGGGGACGGGCGACGGGAGACGGGAAAAACGATGTCATTCCGAGCCGGCACGCGAGGAATGACAAACAAGCTCGGAGTGACGACCACACACGGAGACTCCATGGCTCGACTATCGATTCAGCGGACACGCGGCATCGCTGTGTTGTTGGCAACGATCACGCTTGGCATGCTCGGCGCGCGATTCGCGCCGCACACGTCCGACGTCGACGAAGTCTGGGCGATGGAAGACACCTACTGGCGCTACGTGAAGGCGGGCGACGTCGAGAAGTACCGGACGCTCTGGAACGACGGCTTCCGGGGCTGGCCGTGTCACACCGAGCACACGGCCACGAAGTCGACGATTACCGAGTGGGTCCAGGAGATCCGCGACGGGAAGATCACGTTCGACTACAAGCTCACGCGCGAAGGCGCATCGAATGTCGGCGGCGCGGTGGTGGTCTATTACCAGACGCCGATGATCTGGCGCTACGCGGACGGCCGCGTCGATGGCCGGAACGATCTGCCGCGGAAGTTCACGCACACGTGGATGAAAGTCAGCGGCAAGTGGCAGATCATCGGCGGCATGTGCGGAGCTGACGCGCCGCGGTCATGACGGCGAGTACGACGGTCCAAGCCCTCTGGTCGGCGTTGGCCGACCGCTATCGGGTCGAGCGTGAGCTCGGCCAGGGCGGCATGGCCACCGTCTACCTCGCCCAGGACTTGAGGCACGGCCGCAAGGTAGCGGTGAAGGTCCTGAAACCGGAGCTCGCCGCCGTGTTAGGCGCGGAGCGCTTCGTGGTGGAGATCAAGACGACGGCGGCGCTGCAACATCCGCAAATCCTCCCGCTGTTCGACTCGGGCGAGGCGGCCGGATCCCTCTATTACGTCATGCCGTTCATCGACGGCGAGACGCTGCGCGCGCGGCTCGACCGCGAGACACAGCTCGGCGTGGATGAGGCGGTGCGCATCGCGCGCGAGGTCGCCGACGCCCTCGACTACGCGCACCGGCACGGGGTTATCCACCGCGACATCAAGCCCGAGAACATCCTGCTCCACGACGGGCGGCCGGTGGTGGCGGACTTCGGCATCGCGCTCGCGGTGAGCGCAGCTGCCGGTGGCCGGATGACCGAGACCGGGCTCTCGCTGGGAACACCGCACTACATGAGCCCCGAGCAGGCGACCGCAGAGAAAGACCTATCGGCGCGCTCCGATATTTACTCGCTCGCCTCGGTGCTCTACGAGATGCTCGCCGGCCAACCCCCGCACCTCGGTGGGTCGGCGCAGCAGATCATCATGAAGATCATCGCCGAGCCGGTAGAACCGGTGACGCGGTACCGGAAAGCGGTGCCGCCTAACGTAGCAGCCGCATTGGACAAGGCTCTGGAGAAGCTTCCCGCAGACCGGTTCGACACGGCACGAGGCTTCGCCGACGCGTTAGGAAACACGGCGTTCACGACGACGCGAGTGGCGGCTGCCGCCCTCGCGGCACCGCTGCGCGGTTGGCATCGCTACGCCGGCTCGATCGTCGCCGCCCTCGGCGTCGTAACGATCGCCGCGATCGTCGTGGCTGTGAAGGGCCGTCAGCAGACGGCACCAGCACCTGTTTCGCACTTGAGCCTTGCCCTTCCTCCGTCAAAGGCACTGATGGCGCCTGGAGGCACCCGACTCGCCTGGGCTGCGGATGGGCGATCGTTCCTGTACGTGGGCCCCGGCAACGGCGGAACGCAGTTATGGCGCCGTTCCCTCGACGCACTCGAGCCGACGCCGGTCCCCGGCACGGAAGGGGCCACGAGCCCGTTCTTTTCACCCGACGGATCGCGGATCGGGTTCCTCGCTCTGAACCCGTTCGAGATACGTCTTGTCGACCCGTCCGGCGGTGGCTCGAGGCGCGTGCTGGGCGGGGGAGTCGTTTCTGGCGGCGGCGCGGCATGGGGGGACGACGGCTTCATCTACTACGACGGACTCACCACGCTCTCCCGCGTTAGGCCCGACGGCACGGGCCGAGAAGTGGTGTACGCGCTCGACACCCTGCAGCGTGAGGTCGGCGTGGCCTGGCCCGAGACCCTTCCCGGGAATGCCGGTGTCCTGTTTCGCGTCAGGCACATCGGCGACAACGCCGGCGACTTTCGCATCATGGTCACCGACTTTCGCACCAGGAAGACGAAGCCTGTGGTGCAGGCGCTGGTGGCACGATATTCCCCCACTGGGTATCTGCTGTACGTGACGGCCGACGGGTCGCTAATGGCCTCCCGGTTCGACCTCGACCGACTCGAGATGACCGGGTCGCCCGTGCTGCTCTGGCGAGGAATGGGCGTCGGCGCGTTCGGCGTCGTCGACATCGCGCTTTCCTCGACGGGATCGCTGCTGTATACGACCGACTCCCAGTCCACGATCGCCGAGCCCACGTGGCTCACGCGCGCCGGTGTGGCCACGGTGATGGACGCGCAGTGGCCCGACGGCCTGGCGTATTCCGTGGCGCTCTCTCCGGACGGATCGCAGGTGGCCGTCGAGTTCATCAACGGCAAGTCCAACACCAGCGTCCCCGATATCTGGATCAAGCGTCTGGGCGGCGGCCCGCTCTCGCGTCTCACATACGAGGGAACGGCCAATCTGCGGCCGAGCTGGTCGCACGATGGGCGCGACGTCCTCTTCCTCTCCGCTCGCAGTGGCTCGCTCGCCCTCTATCGCCAGCGCGCTGACGGGAGTGCTCCCGCCCGGAAAATCGCGTCGGATCCGAACGGACTGGGTGAAGGATTCGAGTCGCCGGACGGTAAGTGGCTGGTGCTCCGCTCGGCCGACGCGGTCTGTTGCGACATCTTCGCCATGAGGCCCGGGGTGGACAGCGCTCCCGAGCCGCTAGTGGCCACCTCGTTCCGCGAGCGGAGCCCATCGCTCTCTCCGGATGGCAAGTGGCTGGCGTACGCCTCGGACGAGACGGGGCGGTTCGAGGTTTTCGTCAGACCTTTCCCCGATGCGCAGTCAGCGAAGTGGCAGGTCTCCACCGACGGTGGAACGGTGCCGCATTGGAGTGCGCAGGGCAACGAGTTGTTCTACCTCGATGCCGCAAACGATATGCAAGCGGCCCACGTGACCACCAAGCCGGTGTTCGGTATCGCGTCCAAGGAGCGACTGTTCTCGGCAAACGGCTACTTCCTGTCTCCCGAGGCACAGGCGTATGACGTGACGCCGGATGGACAGCGCTTCCTGATGCTGCGCGTTGGCTCCGCCACCGGGCCGGCACCAGCGTCGCTGGTGTTGGTCGAGAATTTCCTGACCGAGGTGCGACAGCGGATGGCGACGCGATGACTTTCGCCGACCGCTACCGCATCGAACGCGAGCTCGGCCTGGAGCCCCGGTATCGGCGACTGCTGGAGCGGGTGGGCTTACCGAAGGAGTGGCGTCGATGAGGGACGTCATCAACTCGGTGAGGTCGCTCGCGGCCCGCTACACCATCGAGTGCGAGCTCGGCAGCGGCGGAATGGCCACGGTCTTCCTCGGATGGGATGTGAAGCACAAGCGCCGGATCGCGGTCAAGATCCTCAAGCCGGAGCTGACCGTCACGTTAGGCGCCGAGCGGTTTCTTCGCGAGATCGAAACGACGGCGAACCTCCGTCACCCCCACATTCTGCCGCTGTACGATTCGGGTGAGGTGCGTGGTACCCTCTACTATGTGATGCCGTACGTCGAAGGCGAGTCGCTGCGCGACCGCCTGACGCGGGAGAAGCAGCTCCCGATCGACGACGCTCTCCAGATCGCGCGCGAGGTCTCGGACGCGCTGTCCTACGCACACAGCCGCGGCGTCATCCACCGCGACATCAATCCCGAGAACATCATGCTCGAGAGCGGCCATGCGGTCGTGACGGACTTCGGCGTCGCGAGGGCGGTCCGCGAGGCAGGGACGGAGTCGCTGACCGGCGCGGGCATGAGCCTCGGCACGCCGGCCTACATGAGTCCGGAGCAGGCTGCCGGTGAGAGCGACGTCGACGGCCGGACCGACCTCTACTCGTTAGGTTGCGTGCTCTACGAGATGCTCGCCGGGCGGCCGCCGTTCACGGGTCCCACGATTCCGTCGGTCATCCAGCAGCACATGATCGCGGAGCCGCGGCCCATCGCCACCCTTCGCCCCGGGGTGCCCGCACCGGTGTCCGCCGCGCTCCAGCGCGCCCTCGCGAAGAGGCCGGGCGACCGCTTCGACCTCGTGTCGCAGTTCGGCGATTCGCTGGCGCCGCCGGAATCCACGCCCGTCTCGTCCCCTGCCCTCCCGCCGGCGAGTTCGCCCGCAGCCATCCCGCCCGCGGTGAGTCCGCGACCGCATGCCGAGCGTGTACTGCTCACGATCACGGTGGTGCTCGCCGTGGTGCTCGCCCTGGTAGTGACATTCGCGGTGTGGCAGTACCTGTCCCGATGAAGGAACCCCGGCCGCTGGTGACATATGCATGTCACCAGCGTTCCGTCTCGACAGCCGAGGCTACGGGACCGGTTCGGCGATCGGCTTTCCCTTTTCCACGAGATACACGGCGAGAATCTTCACCGGAGTCTTGCCGGTGTTTCTCGCGTTATGCACACCGGCGCCGTTGTTGAACGAGTCGCCAGCCTTGAGCACCCTCGGCGATTCCCCCTCGTGCTCCAGCGTCACCGAGCCCTCGAGCACATAACCGATCTCGATGCCGGGATGCCGGTGCTTCCCCGCCATCGCGCCGGGCGCGATCTCGGCGACGCCCATCACTGCTTCGTGGGTTGGGCTCCCCGGCTCGTCGGTCCGCAGGAGAATGGTTCGCTTGATGCCTGGCTGCTGGGCGAGCGCGAGCCGATCGACCGCGGCGCCGGCGGCGGCGGCTCCGGCCAGCGTGACACCAATGACGAAGGCGCGCTGCCTCCTTCCTGCGGACGTCCGGATCATCGCTGACTCCCGTTGAAGGCAATATCTTCGAATGTTAATGAACCGCTCCGACCGAATCCTGGGCTCGCTGCTCCTCCTCGGCGCCGCCGTCACCATCGCGTACTGGGTGAACTACTTTGTTGCCGGCGACGTTCGCGTCGTGCCGGACCTCTGGTACAGTGCCTTCGAGGAAGCGTTTCCCGTAGCGGATGCGTGGATGTCGCTTTGCCTGATCGGCGCCGGGATCGGGTTTTGGCGCGGGAAGCGGTCGGCCCCACTCTTCGGCTTGATGGCCGGGAGCGCGCTGCTCTACCTCGCCGCTCTCGATATCACGTTCAACATCGAACGTGGTCTCTACGGGTTGCTGCCTGCCTCGCGAGCGATGGTGACCGAGGCGGTCATCAACGTGGCCTCGCTGGCACTGGGGATCACGACCGTCGCTCTCTGCTGGCCTCGCGCGCTGGCAATGGCCACGAGCGCCGACGCACGGCGCTCATGATCGATCGACAGACTCGCTTCCCGATCCACACTGACGAAATGTCGAACCGCATGCAAGCCGTATCAGGAGCGCTGATCGTCCTGTGGGCGTCCGCCCTGTCCGCCCAGGCGCGATCGCTCTCGCCTAACGTGGCGCGCTACGTGTCCGTCAACGCGCCAGTAGTCGCGCTCACGCACGTGCGCGTGGTCGACGGCACCGGCGCGCCCGCGCGGGAGGATCAGACCATCATCGTGCGCGACGACCGGATCTCTGCGGTCTCGTCAGCGAGCTCCGCAAAGATCCCCGCCGGCGCGCAGGTGTTGGATCTCACGGGATCCACCGTGATTCCCGGCCTCGTCGGCCTGCACGAGCACACGTGGTTCGGTGGCATGCGGGTGAGCACGCCAATGAGCGTGACCGCGCCGCTCCTGTATCTGGGTATGGGCGTGACCACCGCCATGACCGCCGGCACCATGTTCGCCTACCAGGAGCTGAACCTGCAGCGCGCCGTCGACGCGGGCGTCGTACCCGGGCCGCGCTTCCTGATCGCCGGACCGTACCTCTCGGCCGGTCCGCCCAACGCCGCCAGTGGCGACCGATTGCTCACCACGCCGGAGGACACGCGCCGAGTGATCGCTTATTGGGCCGGCGAGGGCGCGACGTGGTTCAAGTTCCTCGGCGGCGAGACGCGCGCCGAGCTGGCCGCGGGCATCAAGGAAGCGCACTCCCGCGGGCTCAAGGTCACCGGGCACCTCTGCTCCGTCACGTTCACGGAAGCCTCGGAGCTCGGGATCGATCTCCTGCAGCACGGCTTCATCACCAACAGCGACTACGTGCCCGGCAAGAAGCCGGACGTCTGCCCGCCGGAGAACATGCACGTGCAGGCGGACGTCGACGTGAATTCCCCCGAGGTGCAGGCGAGCATCCGCGCCATCGTTTCCCACGGCACTGCCGTGGCGTCGACGCTCGGCGTGTACGAGACGTTCGTGCCGGAGCGCGCGCATCTCGACTCGGCGGCGATGGAGATGCTGTCGCCGGCCGCCCGCGCGGAAGTCCAGGCGAACCACGCGGGTCTCGTGCAGAGCGGCTTCACGGTGCCGGTCAGGCTCCTGAAGAAGATGATGGAATGGGAGCGTGCCTTCGTCCGCGCGGGTGGACTGCTCGGCGCGGGCTGCGACCCGTGGGGGACCGGTTACCTGCCCGGTTTCGGCGACCTCCGCAACTATGAGATGCTGATCGAGGCGGGGTTCAGCGCCGAGGAGACGGTTCGGATCATGACGTTGAACGGCGCGCGCATTGTGGGGAAGGACAAGGAGACGGGCTCGATCGTTCCTGGGAAGATGGCGGATCTCGTCGTCGTTCGCGGCAATCCCCTGAGCGCGCCACACGACATCTACAATGTCGTGACGGTCTTCAAAGGCGGGGTTGGGTACGATTCCATGAAACTTCGAGACGGGGCCAAGGGGCGGGTCGGCATCATGTGACTAAGAGCGCTGAATCCCGAAGAGTGCTGAATCCCGAAGAGCGGAACCTCCGAGGGCGAAAA
>DASUGD010000064.1:0-2995 GCA_036274195.1 Gemmatimonadaceae bacterium
TTCGGCTGGAGTCGCGCCCGCGGGGGCGGCCCGAACCCACCACCGCCGCCCCCGGGAGCGGGCGCGGCGCCTGACGAGCGCTCGTACGTCTGAAGCGTCTTCCCCGCGGCGTCGAGGAACTCGAGCTTGAACGTACCCGCGGAGTCGGGCGCCGAGGCGAGCCAGTAGTACACGTTGGCGCCGGCTGGCGGATTGCGGCCCGCCGACGTCGTCGCGGGAGAAGGACCGCCAGCCAGCATCGCGGTGCGCGGCGTGAACAGATAGACCGCCTCCTTCATACCCTGACCGGACATCTGGCGCAGCGCGCTCAGGTCGTCGAGCGCCCAGAACGCGCGACCCTCGGTCGCGGCATACAGGTCATCGTGCCGGACCTCGAGATCCGTGACCGGGACCGCCGGAAGGTTCCGGGACAGGCTCTGCCAGTTCGCGCCGGCATCGAACGAGACGTAGACGCCGGTCTCCGTGCCGGCGTAGAGGAGGCCGCGCCTAACGGGATCCTCTCGCACGACGCGGACTGGCTCACCCGCGCGCAGCCCCTTCACGATCGGCGTCCACGATTTGCCGTAATCGGTGGACTTGTAGGCGTACGGCGCATAATCCCCATGCCGATCGAGCCGGAATGCCAGGTAGACGGTCGCGGCATCGTGCGGAGAGACCTCGACCTCGTTCGCGAGACCCACCGGCACTCCCGCCGGCGTGACGTTCGTCCAGGTCTTGCCGCCATCGCGCGTGAGCTGCACGAGCCCGTCATCCGTGCCCACGTAGATCGTGTTCGCGTCTTGCGGCGATTCCGCGATCGTCACGATGGTGCCGTACACCTCTCCGCCCGCGCCTTCGTTCGTGAACGGCGTGCCGCCCCAGCCCTGCGTCGCCTTGTCGTTGCGCGTGAGGTCGGGCGAGATCGGCGCCCACGTCTTTCCGCGGTCGGCCGTGCGGAAAAGCACGTTCCCACCCTGATAGATCACTTTCGGGTCGTGCTGCGACACGACCGCGGGCGACGTCCAGTTGAAGCGATACTTGATCTCATTCGTCGGCTCGGTGAGCGCCAGCGCCGGCCACGCCATGATCTGTCGCGTGAGGCCGGTCTCCATGTCCATCTCCTCGAAGATGCCCTGGTAGCAGCCGCCGTACACATAACGCGGATTCTTGCGATCCACGCCGATGTTCGCGCTCTCGCAGCCCGGCCCGTCCTGCCAGTCACCCTCACCGATCGTGGGCCCGTCGCTTCGTGTCTTGATGATCACGGAGCTGTTGTCCTGCTGGCCGCTGTACAGGCGATACGGGTACGCGTCGTCGACGATGACGTGATAGAACTGCGCCGTCGGCTGATTGTCCTGCGTGCTCCAGCTCTTCCCGCCGTCGACGGAGATCGACACGCCACCGTCGTTCGCGTTGGCCTGGTAGCGCGAGTCCTTCGGGTTGATCCAGTACTGGTGGTTGTCGCCGTGCTTGGCCGGCAGCGTCGTGAACGTACGCCCGCCGTCGATCGACTTCTTGATGGGCGCATTCATGACGTACAGGATGTCCGCGTTGGCCGGGTCGGCCGTGACGTTCATGTAGTACCACGACCGTGACTGGATCTCCCGGTCCTCGCTCAGAAGCCGCCACGTCTTTCCAGCGTCATCCGAGCGATAGAGCCCGCCTTTCTCGGCCTCGATGATCGCGAAGACGCGGTCGGGGTTCGCGGGCGACACGGCGACGCCGATCTTCCCCATGAGCTTCGGCAGCCCTTCCGTGAGGCGCGTCCAGGTGTCGCCGCCATCGGTCGTCTTCCAGATGCCGCTGCCCGGCCCACCGCTGCGCACCTGCCACGGCAGCCGCTGATGATCCCAGAACGCCGCGTACAGGATGCGCGGATTGGTCGGGTCCATCGACAGGTCGCTCGGGCCACTCGTTAGGTTCTCGCCCTTGAGCACCTGCGCCCACGTCTTGCCGCCGTCGCTCGACCGGTAGATGCCGCGGTCGGGTGTGCCCTTCCACCGGTCGCCCTGGCCGGCGACGTAGACGAGGTCGGGGTTCGACGGGTGCACGCGGATTTCCGAGATCTGCTTCGTTGCCTCGAGGCCGATGCGCGTCCACGTCTTACCCGCGTCGGTCGACTTGTAGACGCCATCGCCATACGACGACGACTGGCCGCGCACGGCATGCTCGCCCGTGCCCACGTAGATCACGTTAGGGTCGGACTCGGCCACCGCGATCGCGCCGATGGACCCCGTGCGGAAGAACGTGTCGGAGATGTTGCGCCATGTGGCGCCGGCGTTTTCGGTCTTCCACACGCCGCCGCCGGTGTAGCCGGCGTAGTAGACGAACGGGTTGCTGGTGACGCCCGCGACCGCGTTCGCGCGCCCGCCACGGAACGGGCCGACGAGGCGCCACTGCAGCGCGCGGAACGTGACGGAATCCGGCGCAGCGGCCGGACTGGGCGTGTTGGCGACCGGCGTTCGCGACTTGGGCTTGGCCTGCGCGCCAAGGGTGGCGAACGAGATCGCGGCGGCGGGCGCGATGAGGAGCGCGACGCCGAGAGAGCGGGAGAGGGCCACGGTGGCTCCGGTGGTGGGTTAGGAAGTCGCGTCACATCTTAGTTTTTCTCCCATGCGTGGGAAAGGCCGATGCTGGCTGCATGCGGCTGCTGGGCTGGTAGCCGAGTGCTGCGCGCTACTGCCGCTTGCTGCGGGCTGCTGCTATTACCGCCCGGTTGTCATTCCGAGCGCGGGTGCCCGCGAAGCGGGCAGGTCAGGAATCGCAGTCCCCCCGGTAGAGGGATTGGCCCCTCGCTCGGGACGACCGCGATTCCTCGCCTCCGCGCCTGCGGCGCTCCGCTCGGAATGACACGCTTCTTCCCGTTTCCCGTTTCCCGTTTCCCTCATCCCTCATCCCTCATCCCTCATCCCTCATCCCTCATCCCTCATCCCTCATCCCTCATCCCACATCCAAACGCCCGTCCCGTCACCACTACATCATCGATCCGCAGCACGCGTCCGCCAGTGCGGCGCGG
>DASUGD010000065.1:0-5445 GCA_036274195.1 Gemmatimonadaceae bacterium
TCCCACGCCGCGGCGTGGGAATGATGAAATTCGACTCTGACCCCAATTCGGGACGAACTGGACCGCCTTCCCGAGGTCGTCATTTCTCTATCCCGCTCGTTGCGAGCGGAGTTCTCACGGCCGAGGAGCGATCCTGAAGCATCCGAGGCATCCGCTCCATCCGAACCACCCCTCCGTCTGTGGGACTGGCCCTCTCGGGTCGCGTTGCGTCTTCCCTGGAAAACGCGCGCCGCGCAGAATCCTCCCTTCACGGTCGGCGCACTATCCGGAGGCAAGTCCATGACCACGATCGAGCAGGCCTTTGGCCGCATTGACTATAGGAAGGTTGCTCCCGCCGCATACCGCGCAATGTTGGGCCTCGAGACCTACGTCCGCGGCTCCGGCCTCGAGCATTCGCTGCTGCACCTGATCAAGCTGCGAGCGTCCTACCTCAACGGCTGCGCATACTGCGTCGACATGCATACGAAGGACGCGCGGGCCGAGGGCGAGACGGAGCAGCGCCTGTACGCCGTGGCTGTCTGGCGCGAGACGCCGTTCTTCACGCCACGCGAGCGAGCCGCGCTCGCCTGGACCGATGCCGTCAACGACGTCGGCGGCACGCACGTTCCCGACGACGTCTACGACGAAGCGCGCGATCATTTCACCGAGGTCGAGATCGTGAACCTGACCATGGCCGTAATCGCCATCAACGGCTGGAATCGTCTGGCGATCTCGTTCGGCCAACCGGTTGGCAGCTACGAGCGGCGACATCTGACCTGACGGCTCGTCCCCCTGCGACGCCTAACGCACGGCGCGGGCGGAGTCGGATAGCTGCAGACGCGCGACCTTCGCCGGGATTCGTCCCGGCGACGCCCCATAGGCGATCCACACGTCGTGCGTTCTCGGGTCGATAGCCAGGTGCCTGACCAGCGCCCCGCGACTCGGCAGTGGGTAGACCGTGAACCGGTCCGCTGCTTCGTCATACGCGTAAACCGCATCGGACGCCGACGTCCCGATCCAGATCCGCCCAGTCGCGTCGTCGACCCGCACGACGTACGGCACCGCATCCGGTTCGGGCAGCGCGAATCGCGTGAACTTGCGCGTCGCCGGATCGAGACGAACCAGCTCGTTCGACGCGTACGCCGGAATCCACAGGATCCCCTTCACGTCGATGTCGAACCGACGCGGGCCGCTCCACGATTCGGGCATCGTGAAGACGTCGAACGTCCGCTTCTCCGGGTCGAACGCGAACAGCCGGTTCCCCTGCAGCTCCGACGTCCACACGCGCCCGTCGGGCGCAACGCGGATCTCGTACGGGATCGGTCCGCCCGGTCCCTTGCCCAGCGTTGGATGGGCCGGGGCCTCGAACCGCGTCAGCGCGCGCGACGAATCCCGGAGCGCGGTGTCGATCCGCGCGATCAGCTCCGGTGAGTGCGTGAAGTGGCCATTGATCCACACACCACCGTCGCGTCCGATCGCAACACTGTGCGGGTAGAACCCGCCCGACCACGTGCGCCAGGCACGCGAGTTTGGGCTGTATCGGGCCACCATGTGCGGAGCGCCCAGAACGACCCACCAGTTTCCGCTCGCGTCGAGCTCGAGCGAGCGCGGATTCGCCTTGTCCACCGGAATGTCGACGCCATCGAACGACCCGCTGGTGGGGTCGAGCAGCCACATGCGGTGCGAGAACATGCCCGTGATGACCACGCGCCCGTCGCGGCCGACCGCGACGTCGTGCGGGAGATCTCCAGCCTCGGGCATCGCATACTCGGTGAACCGTGCGTTCGCTGGCAGCGTCGCGCGCGGCCGAATGGTCGGCGTCGCGATCAGATACCGCGCGAGCCACGACGCCGTGCTCGCCGCCTCGCGACCGTGACCGATCACCGGGAAGCCGGTCGTCGATCCGGCGAAGCTCAGCATCTGAGTCACGCGCTCCTCGAGCTCCGCGGGCGTTCGCGGCCGCCCGCCGGGTCGCGCAACCTGATCATCGATCTGATGACACCCGGTGCAGTCGAGGATGAGTCGCCGCTTCTCCTCGCCATCGGGCAAGAGCGACAGCCAATCGGAGCTGCGCCGCGTCGTGTCGGCGGGCGGGACGAAACCGGGCGTCGGCTCGTGGCCCAGCGTCCTGCTCAGCGCAACTGTGACGCCGAGAACGATCGAGAGGAGTGTCGTGTGAATCATGCCAAACGAGATGAGACCCATGAAGGTTCCTGCAACACCGCCGGTGCGCGACGACGATGTCAGCCCGCCAGGCCCTCGGCTTGGATGATCTTGCTCACCCGATGTCGGATCCCGCCGTCAGCCCGTTTCCCGTTTCCCGTCTCCCGTCTCCCGTCTCCCGTTTCCCTCGATTGCCGATTCCCGCCCTTGCCAGCCTAGGGGTAGCAGTTGTACCTTCGCCATAGCCTGCCCAGGGGAGCTCCGTGCCCGCCGCCGACCTCAACATCCTCCGCGAAAGCCTCGACCTCCTGATCCTCAAGGCACTGACCTGGGGCCCCAGACACGGGTACGCCATCTCGGAATGGATCGAAGGATCCACCGGCGACATCCTTCTCATTGAAGAAGGCACGCTCTATCCCGCCCTGCACCGGCTCGCCGAGCGCGGTTGGGTGACCAGCGAGTGGGGGCAGTCGGATAGTGGCCGGCGTGCCCGCTACTACGCGCTCACCCGTGACGGACGCGCGCACCTGCGCAGCCAGGGCTCGGTGTGGCAACGCTACGTCGAGGCGATCGCGAAGGCGCTGCGTGCACAGACAGCCGACGTCGGCGGCTGACCATGGATCGCGTTAGGCGCCTCCTGCGCCTTCCACATCGGTTCCGCCGCGCCGACCGCGACGTCGACGACGAGATCGCGTTTCATTTGGCGCTGCGCGAAGCGAAGCTCGAGGCGTTGGGCATGGACCACGCGCAGGCCCGCGCACGCGCGCGCGAACGTTTTGGCGACATGGCGGCCATCCGGGCCGAGTGTGTCGCATCGGAGCGGCGTCTCATCGAGAGAGAACGACGGATGACGATCACCGAGGAGTTGGGTTCGGATATTCGGATGGCGGTGCGGTCGGCGCGCGGAGCACGCGGGTTCACGATGACTGCCCTGCTGACGATAGCGCTCGGCGTGGGCGCGACGACCGCCGTGTTCAGTGTCGTCCAGGCCGTATTGCTCCGGCCCCTGCCCTATCCTGCCTCCGACCGAATCGTGCGCGTCTTCGGCGCCGCCAACAGCTTCGATGCACCGCTGTCGTCGCCCAACTTCCGCGATGTCGTCGCGGAGTCGAAGAGCCTGAGCGCCATCGGCGGCTACGTGTGGAACCAGGCAACCGTCACGGGGCTCGGCGAGCCGCTGCGCATCATGACTGCCGCCGTCAACGGTGACTTCTTTGGCGCGCTCGGCGTGAAGCCCGAACTCGGGCGAGCGCTGTTGCCTGACGAGACCAGGTTCGGCGCGCCTCGCCGCGCCGTGGTATCGCACGAATTCTGGGTCACGCACCTCGGCGGCGAACGGAGGCTCGAAAGCCTCCACCTGACATTGCGTGGCGGCAGCTATGACGTCGTCGGCGTCATGCCGCCGGGGTTCGCGTACCCGAACCGCGCGCAGATCTGGATCGGATCGTTTTACGCCGACGCGGAGAACCTTCGGCCCGGATTTCTCTGGAGCACCGTTGCGCGGCTTCGCCCCGGAGTGACCGTCGAGGTCGCCCGCGCGGAGCTCGACGGCATCTTGAAGCGCATCGAGGCGACGTACGGTCGCGCGGAAGCCGGCGTGAGCGGCGCGCGCGTTAGGCTCCTGCAGGAGGACATCGTCGGCAGCCAGCGAACGCCGCTGCTGTTCCTGTTCGGTGCCGTCGCGCTCGTATTGTTGATCGCGTGCGCCAACGTCGCTACGGCGGCGCTCGCGCGGGGCGAGGCACGGCAGGTCGAGCTCGGGATTCGCGCCGCGCTGGGCGCTGGGCGAGGCCGCCTGATTCGACAGACGTTGAGCGAACACACCCTTATAGCGCTCGCGGGTGGCGCGCTCGGGGCTGGTGTCGCCGCGTTGCTCACGCGGATGCTCGGACGTCTCGGACCGCGCGCAACCGGTCTGCCGCGCCTCGACGAGCTCGGCGTCGACGGCCGCGCACTGCTCTTCGCGTTCGTTGCGACCCTCGTCGCCGGCGTCATGATCGGGCTCTTGCCCGCCTGGCAGGCGAGTCGTGCCGACCTGCGCGGCTCGCTGGCTCGCGCCGGACGCGGAACCACCGGCGACGGCTCGCGCGCCCGCCGCGTGCTCGTGATGGCGGAGGTGGCGCTCGCCGTCGCGCTGACGGTCGGCGCAGGGCTGCTCATACGAAGCCTCCAAACGCTGCTGTCGGGGAGCCCCGGATTCGACCCGCGCAACGTCGCCACGATCGCGGTGTCGTTGCCGGAGAGCCAGTACACGGAGGGTCCGCGCGTCGTCGGCTACTTCGATCAGCTGCTCGCCCGAATTCGAGCCATGCCCGGCGTGAGCCAGGCGTCACTGGTCAATTCCGTGCCATACGACGGCAATCAGATCGGCGGCGGCATCGTCACGGACGCCGACCCTGAGAGCACCGGAAAGGGCAGCTACTATCGGCTCACGAGCGATGGCTACTTCGAGACCATGCGGATTCCGCTGCTCCGCGGCCGGACGTTCGGGCCTGACGATGGACCGGCGTCGCCGCCGGCGGCGGTCGTCACTCGCAGTTTCGCGAAGATGGCGTGGGGCGATGCGAATCCGATCGGCCGACGGATAAAGTGGGTGCCGAAGTTCGACGCCCACGACGACTGGCTCACCGTCATCGGTGTCGTCGAGAACACGAAGAGCTTTGCATCCGACGATGGCAGCGGGCCGGCCGTGTACGTGAGCTACCGGCAGCGCCCCGAGCGTGCGCTCGAGGGCGTCACTGTGCTGGTGCGATATACGGGCGATGCACGCAGTGTACTCGACGGCGTCAGGCGGCAGATGTCTGCCCTCGACCGCGACGTGCCCGTCGAGATCTCGTCGGTCGACGCGATCATGGCCAGGTCGGTCGCCTATCGTCGATTCATCATGCTCGTGATGACGGGATTCGGCGCCTTCGCGCTGTTTCTCGCCGCGCTCGGCGTCTACGGCGTGCTCGCGTACTCGGTCGCGCGACGTCAGCGGGAGATCGGCGTGCGCATGGCACTCGGTGCGCGACGTGCGCAGGTCGTCGGACTCGTGGCGAAGGACGGAGCGCGTGCAGTGGTCCCTGGCGTCCTGCTCGGGCTCGTCGGCGCAGGTTTCCTGACGAGAACAATGCGATCGATGCTCTACGGCGTCGGGCCGTCGGATCCCATCGCCTTGACGGGCGCCATTGCATCGCTCCTGGTGGTCGCGGCGGTCGCCTGTCTCGTCCCGGCAAGACGAGCGTCACACGTCGACCCGCTGACCGCGATTCGCGCCGAGTGAAAATTGGGGTCAGAGTCGAATTTCATCATTTCCACGCC
>DASUGD010000066.1:0-17495 GCA_036274195.1 Gemmatimonadaceae bacterium
GATTCCGGACCGGCGACCACCGAGCTGTTCTTTGCGCTTGGCGCGGGCGACCGACTCGTCGGGCGCACGCACTTCGATCTCTATCCGCCGGCTGCGCAGGCGGTGCCGGACCTCGGGAGCGCGATCCCGCCTAACGTCGAATCGGTGCTTGGCGTGCGGCCCGATCTCGTCCTGCTGTACGCCAGCGAGTCCAATCGCGACGCGGCGTCGCGGCTGCACGCTGCCGGCGTCCCCACGCTGACGCTTCGGATCGACCATATCGCGGATTTCCGCCGTGCGGTCGGAATTCTGGGTCGTGTCGTCGGCGATACGGCGCGAGCGACGGTCGTCGTGGATACCGTCACCGGAACGCTCCAGCGGGTGCGGGTCGCCACTCAGGGGAAGCCGCGGCTCACGGCGTTCTGGAAGGCGTGGGATTCGCCCGTGATCGCGATCGGCGGCGGAAGCTTCCTGTCGGAGCTGGTGGACATCGCCGGTGGGAAGAACATCTACGGTGACGACTCGCGGCCGGCGTTCGACGTCACCATCGAGGATGTCGTTCGGCGCGATCCGGACGTGGTGTTTGCCGGTCCGGAATCCGGCGAGCGGATGCGGAGGGCCCCTGCCTGGCGCGCGCTGCGTGCGGTACGTGAAGGCCGCATCCTCATCGTGGACACGATGCTCGTCGGCCGACCTGGCGTGCGGTTGGGCGAAGCCGCCGTGTCGCTCGCCCGATTGCTCCACCCCGGATCGCTGCCGTGAGCGGACGTCCTCGGCACGGCGTGCTGTATCTCGTGCTCGCCGCCGTCATGGTGCTCGCCGCCATCGCGGGGCTCGGGATCGGGCCGGTGCGCCTAACGCCGGTCGACGTGTGGAACGCCCTCGGTGGCCGAGGGGACGTGACCGCCGTCGCCATCATGCGTGACATCCGAGCGCCGCGCGTGGTGCTCGCGGCGCTCGTCGGGGCGGCGCTCGCCATGAGCGGGGCGGCACTGCAGGGCACGATGCGCAATCCGCTCGCCGAGCCGTATCTGCTCGGCGTCTCGGGCGGGGCGGCGGTCGGAGCCGTCCTCGCGGTTGCGGGCGGGGCGCCGTTCGGCCTCGTTCCACTTGGCGCATTTGCTGGCGCCGTGGCGGCGGTGATGCTCGTGCTGGCGATCGCGCGCGCCGGCGGACGCCGGCCCGACCCACGCGTGCTGCTCATGGCCGGGGTCGTCGTGGGAGCGTTCGCGAACGCCGTGATCATGATCGCGCTCGCCTCGGCCCCGGCGGACTCCGTGCGCAATGCGCTCTGGTGGATGATGGGATCGGTCGCGGGGGCCACGTGGGTGCAGATCGCCTGGTTCGCGGCCTACGGCGTCGTGTCGGCGAGCGCGCTGCTCCTGTTCGCGCCCGAGATCGACGTGCTCGCGCTCGGCGATGATGCGGCTGCCGGCCTGGGCGTGAATGTGGATCGCGCTGGCCGGCGAGCCTACGTCATCGCGTCGCTGCTCGCCGCGGCAACGGTCGCGGCGGCGGGGTTGGTCGGGTTCGTCGGTCTCGTTGTGCCGCATCTCGTGCGGGCGCGTGCCGGCAGCCGACACCGGGCGGTGATTGCGGCGGCGGGCCTCGCGGGCGCCACGCTGGTCATTCTCGCCGATCTCGTGGCGCGCACGCTGCGCGCGCCGAGCGAACTGCCGCTTGGTGCCGTGACGGCGTTGGGTGGGGTGCCGTTCTTTCTCTTCCAGTTGCGCCGCTTCCGATGATCCGGTTCGCGGACGTCGTGGTGCGATACCCACGCGCTGACGCGCCGGCGGTCGATGGCGTGTCGTTCGACGCTCCGGAAGGCGCGATCACGGCCATCGTCGGGCCTAACGGGAGCGGGAAGAGCACACTCGTTCGTGCGCTGTTAGGCCGAGTGCCGGTCCAGCGCGGCGCGATCGAGGTGGACGGTGATGACGTCAGCACCATCGATCGCCGGGCGCTGGCGCGTCGCGTGGCTGTCGTATCGCAGCGAGAGGAGCCCGCGTTTCCCCTGCGGGTCGCGGACTACATCGCGCTTGGCCGCTACCCGCACGCCCATCTGTGGAGCGCCGTGGATCCAGCCGGCGCGACGGCCGTGGCTCGCGCGATCGACGACGCCGAGGTGCGTCCGTTCGCCGATCGAACGACGGAGGAGCTGTCTGGCGGGGAGTGGCAGCGCGTGAGAATCGCGCGCGCGCTCGCGCAGGCCGCTCGCGCGCTCGTCCTCGATGAGCCGACGACGTATCTCGACATCGCGCACGAGATGTCGGCGTTCGAGCTGCTCGACACGCTGGCGCGCCGTGGGCAGGCGATCCTCGTCGTGAGCCACCAGCTCAATCTCGTCGCGCGCTTTGCGCACCGCGTCGTGCTGCTCCACCTCGGGTTGGTGGCCGCGGCCGGTACGCCGGCCGACGTGATGCGCGGCGATGTTCTCGAGCGGGTGTACGAGTGGCCACTCGTCGTCACCCGTGACCCTGCTGTGGGCGCGCCTGCGTTACTACCACTGCGCGGGCGAAGAAGAACCTAACGAAGCCGGCCATCAGCCATCAGCCATCCGCTCAACTACGCTACCGATGCAAACGTCGATTTCAGTGGTCGCTCTCTTGCTCTCGTCCTACCGAGCAGCGGCGCAGCAGGCGAAGGACACGACCACGCTCAACCCGGTCGTCATCACGGCGACGCGCGTTCCGGTCGACCAGCGCGTGGCGCCGGCCGCCGTCACCGTCATCCGTGGCGAGGACCTTCGCGCGCGCGGCGTCGTGATGGTGAGTGATGCGCTGGCGTCCGTGCCCGGTCTGACGCTCGTGCGCAGCGGGTCTTTCGGCGCGACCACGTCGCTCTTCGCGCGCGGTGGCGAGAGCGACTACGTCAAGGTCCTCATCGACGGCGTGCCGGTCAACAGCCCGGGCGGCACGTTCGATTTCGCGTCGCTCACCACGGACAACCTCGATCGTATCGAGGTCGTTCGCGGGCCGGCGAGCGTTGCGTACGGTTCCGACGCGGTTGCTGGTGTGATCCAGCTCTTCACGCGGCGCGGTACCGGGCCCGTGCGCGGCTTCGCCGATATCCGCGGCGGCACGTTCGGCACTCTCGAAGGCGAAGGCGGGGTCGCCGGTGGCAGCTCGTTGGTCGGTTACTCGTTAGGTGCCTCGAGCCGGCAGACTGATGGCTTCCTGCCGTTCAACAACGACTTTCGGAACCAGGTCGCGAGCGGACGCCTCACCTTCATGCCCACGAGGACGACGATCGATCTCACCGGCCGCTGGAACGATGCCACGTATCACTTTCCGACCGACGGCTCGGGTGCCGTGGTGGACAGCAACTCCGTCCGGGAAGATCATCGAACCGTGCTCGGGCTCGACGCGACTCGTCACCTGACGTCACGGGTCGATCTGCGCCTGCTCGGCGCGGCGTCGCGGCTCGACGGCGCGTCGTCGAACGCGCCGGACAGTCCCGGCGACTCCACGGCTTTCTACGGGAACGACGACTCTCGCATCGAGCGTCGCAGCGCCGACCTCCGTACGGATGTGCGCGCCGGCGGCAATGCGACGCTGTCGCTCGGTGCGAACATCGAGCGTGAGCAGGTGCGGAGTCGCAGCGAGAGTCAGTTCGGAACGTTTCCGTCGAGCACGACGACATTTTCCGAGCACCGCACGAACAAGGCGGTGTACGCGCAGGCCATCGGCACGGCGTCGCGACTCACGTACACGCTGAGTGGCAGAGTCGATGAGACGGCGACATACGGAACGTTCACGACGGGCCGCGCGTCGCTCGCCGCGCAGCTGGCGGCCAACACGAGCGTGCGCGCGGCGGTGGGCAATGCGTTCAAGGCGCCGGCGTTCGAAGAGACGTTCTCGACCGCGTTCACGATCGGGAACGCGGACCTCGCGCCCGAACGCACGACGAGCTGGGAGCTGTCGGCAGAACAACGGATCGCGGGCCGCGCAGTGGTGACCGCAACGTATTTCGACCAGCGCTTCCGCGATCTCATTCAGTACGTCGATGGCGACGAATCGACGCAGTTCCTCGGCACCTATCAGAACCTCGGCGCCGCAACGGCGCGCGGGCTCGAGCTCGAGGTTCGCGCGCCGGCTGTCGGGCGGTTCGATCTCGGGGCGAACGCCACGTTCCTGCGCACGCGAGTCGTCGATGCGGGCAACGGCGCGTTCGGGACGTTCGTGGATGGCGAGCGACTGCTGCGTCGTCCCGACAAGTCCGCGGCATTCAGCGCGGACTATCGAGCGACCTCGCACTCGCGCGTGGGCGCCGCCGTTCGGTTCGTGGGTGAGCGGGGTGATCGCGACTTCACGAACAACGTGCGCGTGACGCTGCCCTCGTACACGCTGCTGGATCTGAGTGGCGAATGGGCGTTGTCGTCACTGGCCCCGTCGCTCACGCCGGTGACGCTCACCGCCCGCGTCGAGAACGCGCTGGACAAGGAGTATCAGCCGGCGTTCGGTTTCAGCGCGCCGGGACGGATGGTGCTGGTGGGGGCCAAGGTGGCGATTGGAGGCAGATAGGCGATTGGCGATTGGCGACTGGCGACTGCCGGGGACGGGGGACGGACGACGGGCGACGGCGAAAGGGCGCCGACACGAAAGGCGTGTCATTCCGAGCGGAGCGCCGAATGCCGAGCCGCGTCATTCCTCGCTCCGCTCGGAATGACAAACCGGGCGGTAATAGCAGCAGCCCGCAGCACGCGGCAGTAGCGCGCAGCCGTCGGCTACCAGCCCAGCAGCCGCACGCAGCACGCAGCTGCACGCACCCGGCAGCTAAGTTTTTGAGCATGCCTGCGCTCCGCACGGATGCCGTGGTTCTTCATGTGTTCGACTATCTGGAAACGTCCCGCATCCTGCGCCTGGCCACGCGCGAGGCAGGCGTGCAGTCCGTCCTTGCCCGCGGCGCGAAGCGCTCGAAGAGCCGGTACGGGACTGCGCTCGATCTGTTCGCGTCGGGCACCGCCGAGATCTACGTGAAAGCGGGACGGGAACTGCACACACTCGCGAGCTTCGACGTCACCCGCTCCCGCGGCCAGCTGGCCGCGGACCTCCAGCGCTTCACTGGCGCGTCCGCCATCGCGGAGCTTGCCATGCGGTTCGGCACGAGCGAGGGTCACGCGGAACTGTACGATGCGCTGCTGGCGACGCTCGACGCGATAGGCGACAGTCCGGCCAACACGAGCATCGAGGCGGCACTGGGTGGCGCATGGCGCATCGTGTCCGAGTTGGGCTTCGCGCCGGCGCTGGACACGTGCGCGTCGTGCCACGCAGCGATTGCCGATGACGCGACCGCCGCGTTCAGTCACCCGGCGGGCGGTGTACTGTGCAAACGGTGCACGTCACTCGCGGGCACGAGCCGACTTCTGCCATCGGACGCACGCGCCGCGCTGCGTGCGTGGGTAGCCGGCGCTCGCGCGCCCGTCACCGACGACCTGGCGCGGCGCGCGCATCAGCGACTTCTGCGGGAGTTCCTGTCGCAGCATCTCGCCGACGGGCGTCCGCTCCGTGCCTATGACGTCTGGGAGCGCAACGGTTGGGCCGGGAACGTCGAGGCTGGAACATGATCATTGGCACCGCCGGCCACATCGATCACGGCAAGACCGCGCTGGTGCGAGCCCTCACCGGCGTGGATACCGATCGACTGCCCGAGGAGAAGCGACGGGGCATCACGATCGATCTCGGGTTCGCGCCGCTCGCGCTGCCTAACGTCGGAGTGGCTGGCGTCGTCGACGTTCCGGGGCACGAAGCGTTCGTCCGCACCATGCTTGCCGGCGCGACCGGCATCGATCTTGCGCTCCTCGTCATCGCCGCTGACGAAGGCGTGATGCCACAAACCAGGGAACACGTAGCGATTCTCGGCCTGCTCGGGATCCGCGGCGGCGTCGTCGCACTCACGAAGTCCGACCTGGTGGAACCGGACTGGCTCGACCTCGTTAGGCTCGACGTCGCCGATCTGCTTGCGGGCACCGCCATGGCCGACGCGCCCATGGTGGCGACGTCGGTCGTCACCGGCGCCGGTCTCCCGGAGCTTCGGGAGGCGCTCGGCGCCGCCGCGGTCGACGTGTCGCCTCGTCGGGATGATGACGTGTTCCGCATGCCCATCGACCGCGTCTTCACCGTGCGCGGCACCGGGACGGTCGTCACGGGAACCGTGTGGAGCGGCTCCGTGGGTCGGGACGACGTCGTGCGGGTCATGCCCGACGACAAGGCCGTCCGAGTGCGCGGCCTCCAGGCGCACGGCGCCGCCATCGACCGTGCGAAGCCCGGTACGCGCCTGGCGGTTGCGCTGGCCGGTGTCGACCACGATGCCCTAACGCGGGGCGCCGTGCTGGTGTCCGAAGGCGGATGGCATCCGAGCCGCGTCCTGCGGGCCGACGTCACGCTTCTCGGGAACACCGTGGCGGCGTTGTCCCCTCGGGCCGCGGTGCGCTTTCACCTCGGCACGACCGAGGTTGGGGCGCGTGTCGTGACACCCGGCGGACCACTGAGCGCCGGCGAAACCAAGCCCGCTCGCCTCGTGCTGGACGATCCCGTCGTGGCGAGGTCGGGCGACCGATTTGTCATCCGGGGCGGATCGCCGGTCGCCACGCTCGGCGGCGGAGTCGTTGTGGACCCTCACCCGGTACACCGGCGCGCCCGTCCGTGGACGGCACAGCACGACTCGTTCGATACCCGGCTTTCCCTGGCCCTGCGCGAGGCGGGTGGAGAAGGGCTCAGTGTGGCGGAGCTACCGGTTCGGATCGGAACGATGCCGTCGGAGGCGGTGTCGCATCTCGACCGAGAGCAGGAGGGCCTGCTTCGCATCGGTCCGCGAATCTTCGACCGGCGGTACCGCGATGAGCTCGTCGCGTCGCTCGTCGAAGCCGTGGCCGAGCATCACCGGCGGAACCCGCTGGATTCGGGGGTGTTGCTGCAAACCGTTCGCGCCCGGATGACAGGCCGTCCCGAGCTCCTCGATGACGCCGTGCGAACGGCGGCAATCGGCGGACACATCGAGACCATGGAGAACGGGCTCGTTCGGCGAACGGGTTGGAAACCCACGCTGTCGAACGATCAGACCGATCTCAAGGCGACACTGGCAGGTGCGCTTCGCACCGCGGGCCCGGAACCGCCGAGTCTTGGCGAGCTCTCCACGACACATGGCCCGGCGGTGGTGCCCCTCATCAGGATGTTGGAACGGGAAGGAGCGGTCGTCTCGGTGGAGTCGGACCGGTACTACGACGCAGGCGCCCTGACCGCGCTGGTCGATCGGCTGCGTAAAGGGATGGTAGCCGGTCGCGAGTACACACCCGGCGAGCTGCGTGAGGTGATCGGCTTGTCACGTAAGTACTTGATCCCCTTTCTCGAGTACTGCGACCGGCGTGGTATTACGGAACGGCGGTCGACGGGGCGGGTACTGCACGGCACGTAGGTCGCAATACGACTTTTTGTCGTGATAGATCGCGGGAAAGCGGTGATGTAGTTGCTTGACAAGCGTTTTCGCTGGTCATATGTTCGCGCCAAGAACGCTCGTTAACCGTCAACCTGGCTCAGGAGTTAGCGTCTCGGACCTATTTCGTCAGTTGGAGAAGTCAACATGAAGCTACGTTGGGGGGCACTGTGGGTCGTGCTCGTTCTCAGCGCGCTCATGCCACGAGTCCTGACGGCACAGGGGGGCCAGAACCCCAGCCGTGAGAGCAAAGCAGGGGTACTGAAGCAGAACTACCCCAACCCATTCAACCCTGAAACCCGGATCCCATTCACAGTCGGCGATGAGAAGTGCGTAGATCCGGGCCGGCAGTACAAGGTTTCTCTACGGATCTACAACATCCTATCGCAACTGGTTGCGATCCCGGTTCTACAGGGCGGGACAGGCAACGTGGCGCAAGGCGGAGTCAAGATCGCCAACTTGATGTTGACGTGCGGTGACTACGTCGCGTACTGGAACGGGAAATTCATGGACACGAGAAACGAGGTAGCCTCTGGCGTCTACCTCTATGAGCTCCGTATCGACGGCCAAAGTCTCGTGAAACGGATGCTCGTCACGAAGTAGGCGACAACAACGTGACACGTTGAACAGAGCGCCCTCCGGATTCTCCGGAGGGCGCTCTCGTTATGCACGGGCGCGTGCCTACTTCGCCACGGGTCTACCGCGCGGCCGCACCACCGACGTGTCGTTTGCCCGCTGCTCCACCGCCTGCCACACTGTCTGCGCGCGCGCCGGGTTCTGCGCCAGCTGTCTGGCCGCACCTTCCAGCTGAGCTGGCGTGAGGCCCTCCTTTTGCAAGATCGAGTCGCGGCTGGCGGCGCGACGAAGCGAGTCAAGTCCCGGCCTGTCCTGCACTTGCTTCAAGGCGGCCATGACGGCAACAAACTTCGTTTCGCTCACGCCGTTCAGATCGCGTGAGCGCCTGCACGCGGTAAATGCGACGAGAACCATTACCGAGAGCGACACGACATGGGTGCGAACGCTCAGCGCTGTCATGAGGCCGCAAGGCTATCCGACCGCCTCCAATGCGTCAAGCAAGCGTAACGCCTGACGTCGACGCGTCGGCCGAGGAGAGCCCACCAACCTTCGCACCCCCCGGGGGGCGCTTCATCTCGCGCGGACGCCTCGTTGCGCGGTCCGTCTATTGGCTGGCATCACTTCTGTCACCGCAGCCGCCGGAGCGTCCCACACCGGTGACCGCCAGCGTGACGCGTGAGCTCGACGTGCTTGGATTTGGCGCGATCAGACTCGTTGCGGTGTCGGCCCTCCTCGTCGGGCTCATAACGATCTTCCAGGCTGCCTATCAGTTGGCACCGTACGGCGCGGAGGTCGTCAGCGCTCGCGCGCTCGCCTGGTTCGTCGCCCGCGAGATCGGACCCATTGTAGTGGCGATTCTCGTGGTCGCGCGCAGCGCGGCAGCCATCTCTGGTGAGTTCGCGTCGATGGCCACGAACGGCGAGATCGACGCGCTCCGCGTAATGGGACTGGACCCCGTGAAATACCTGGTGGTCCCGAAGCTCGCCGCGCTGCTCATTGCGCTCCCGACGCTCACCGCCATCGCCATCATGCTGGCCGTGATCGGCGGATGGCTCGGCATGTCGGTGGTGCTCGGATACAACACGGCACTCTTCCTCGAGTACCTGCACGAATCCCTCGCCGCGCGTGACGTCGGCGTGGGGCTCGCCAAGTCGGTGCTGTTCGCATCGATCATCGGGATCGTGGCCGCCGATGAGGGATTGCGCGTCGAGCGCCGGGTGAGCGCGATCGGCGCCGCCGCGACGCGATCCGTCGTCTACTGTCTGCTCGGCGTCCTCGGGGCCGACACCGCGGTGAACGCGTTCGTCTACTTCATCCCCGGGCTCACGTGACCGACCACGACGCGACGGGATTCACGCCTAACGCCTTGGCCACCTCGGCGCTCGGGGTCGACGACCTGACCGGGCCGCACGCCGCGCCGGTCCTGCGGCACGTGTCGCTCGCCGTTCCACGCGGGGGGAGCCATGTGGTGCTTGGCCCCATGCACTCCGGAAAATCCACGTTGCTGCGTCTCATCCTCGGGCTCGACCGAGCCGTGAGCGGCAAGGTCACGATCGATGGCTCGACGTTCGACGCCGCCCGCGCGACGGAGGACAAGCTCCGACAGGTGCGCCGTCGCGTCGGTGTCGTGTTCGACAACTCCGCTCTCGTGTCACGTCTCACGCTGCTCGAGAACGTGATGCTTCCGCTTGCGGAGCACACACCAGTCGGCGCGAAAGACGCACCGGAGATGGCTGCCGGGCTGCTCCACGATGTTGGGGTGGTCGGTGACCTCGAGCGTACGCCGGACAAGCTCACGCGCCTCGACCGGCGACGCGCGGCGCTGGCGCGAGCGCTGGTGCTCGCGCCAGCGGTACTGCTCGTCGACGAGCCGGGCAACGGACTCGACCCGCATGCCGCGGCGGAGCTCGACGAAACGCTGCGAGCCCTTCATGACCGATATCGCTGGGGGATCCTGATCTGCTCCCAGGAAGTGCGCTACGCGTTCCACTGGCCCAGCGCGGTCTCCGTGCTCGCGAATGGCCGTATCGTCGAAGAGGGCAGCCTCGACGACCTGCTCAACAGCAGGCACGAAGCCGTGCGCCGGTTCGTCGATCGCCGAGGCGCGGCGTGAGGGCGGCCACGTGAGGGGACGCGCGGAGCGACGCCGGGTCGCGGTATTGATTGGGGTCGGGACGATCGCGTTCATCGGCATCCTCCTGTTCGCCCGCCGCCCGTTTTTCCTCGATCGACAGCGCGAGTACCAGACCACCTTTCAGAACGTGGCCGGCCTCAACGTCGGCGACGAGGTTCGCTACGGCGGGGTCCGCGTGGGGTCGGTGACGTCTCTCGAGATAGACTCCGCGCCGCCTAACACGATCCGCGTCCGGCTCCGCGTGCGGCGGAGCACACCGGTGCGCACCGACACCCGCGCCAGCATCACACAGCTCGGATTGCTCGGACAGCCCTACCTGGCGCTCGATCCCGGAGGTGAGGGTGGGGCACTTCTCGCCGAGGGGGCAATCATCCCGAGCGAGAACAACCTGAGCGTGCAGGATGCGATGCGCCGCCTCGCCCTCTCGCTCGACCGCGCGGACAGCGCGTTCGCGACGCTCGACCGCCTGGCGCAGGCGAATCCCCTCGCGCGACTCGACACGACCCTCGCGCGCGCCGACACGCTCGTGCGAGGGGCAACGACGGGGTCGGAGCGGCTGCTCTCCCGGCTCGACGACGCGTCGCGGCAGCTCGCGGCCCTCCTCACGCGCTCGGAGCGACTCGTCGGCGCCATCGACACGGCGGTCGCGGCGGCCGGCCCGCAGCTGAGCGGCACTCAACGGGAAGCGCTCGAGACGTTGCGCGAGACACGTTCTTTGGTCGTGGAGCTGCGCGAGGCGCTCGATCAGGGCGGCGGCGTCAACCAGCTCGTGCGAAACCTCAATTCCGCGTCCGAGAACTTCGCCAAACTGTCCGCACGACTCGAGCGCGACCCGGCCAGCGTGCTCCAGAAGCGAGCGCTCCCCGCGAAACCGTCAGGGCCACCGATCCGTGACTGACTTGGGAGTCGTTAGGCGCCCGAGCTCGCGCCGAAGGCGCGCGGCCACGCTGGCGTGCGCGGCGGCGGTCGTGGCGAGCGGCTGCTTTCGCGGTAGCCTGCCGCCGCGCGAATTCTACCGGCTCTCCGTTCCTGACTCCCTGACTGCCCTGGGGCGACCGACGGGCGCGCCGCCCCTCACCGGATCGATCGCCGTCGCTCGCTACGAGACGCCGGGCATCTATGCCACGGGTTCGCTCGTCTACCGCGTGGGCTCGTCGTCCTACGGCGCCTACCCATCCCGGGAGTGGGCCATCCCGCTCGGCGAAATGCTCGGGTCGATCACGGAAGAGATCGTGCGGCAGCGCTCACTGACCTCGGGCCGAGTCGTCTACCCCCCGTCAGCCGTCACGCGGGAACAATACGAATGGCGGGCGACCGTTCGCGAATTCGACGAGGTCGATGCCCCGAATTCGGTGACTACGTCGGTGTCGCTCGTGGCTCAGCTGGTCCGGGTTGCGGACGATTCCGTCGTCTGGTCCGGTGCGGCCCGGGAGATGGAGCCGATAGCGCAGACCCGGAGCATCGAGGCCGTCGTCGCCGGACTGTCCTCGGCAGCCGCACGAGCGATCGCGCGGCTCACGGACGAGGCCGGGTTGGCGATGCGCCGACTCGCTGCCGCAGGGGCACAACAGCGCTGACATCGCCAGGAACTTGCGGTCTCGGTACGCCGTTCTGGCGTACCACGATCGGCATTGCAGTTGCCCGTTGAACAGAGCTACTTGAGGACATGCGACCAGCCCGTGAGAGGCAGAGTCCCCTGTCCCCAGCCTGTCCCGAGCGCCAGCGAGGGATCGCCCTCTTCCTGCAAAGAGATGATCAACGCCGACCGCCTGACCGTAAAATCCGCAGAGGCGCTCAACGAAGCCATCGCGCTCGCGCGTCGTGCGGGTAATCCGCTCGTCTATGACCTCCACCTGCTGTCCGCATTGCTTGCGCAGGATGAAGGCATCGTCGTCCCCATCCTCCAGAAGCTCGGGCTCAACGTCACCCAGCTGAGGGAACAGGTCGATCGCGAGATGGCCCGCTTCCCGAAGCAGAGCGGCGCCCAGCCGTCGCTCTCGCGGGAGATGAACCAGATCCTGGACAAGGCCGAGGACGAAGCGAAGAAGCTCGGCGACGAGTACATCTCGACCGAGCATCTCCTGCTCGCCCTGGCCGACACGAAGGGTGCCGAAAGCCGCGCCATGCTGTCCGGGCTGGGCGCAACGCGCGACGCCCTGCTCGAGGCGCTTCAGGCGGTGCGGGGCACCCACCGGGTCACCGACCAGACGCCGGAGAACCAGTATCAGGCGCTCCAGCGCTACACGCGGGACCTCACCGAGGCGGCGCGAAAAGGCAAGCTGGATCCGGTCATCGGCCGTGACGAGGAGATCCGCCGCGTTATGCAGGTGTTGTCGCGGCGGACGAAGAACAACCCCGTGCTCATCGGCGAGCCGGGCGTCGGCAAGACCGCGATAGCCGAGGGCCTGGCTCAGCGCATCGTGAATGGCGATGTGCCGGAGAGCCTGCGAGACAAACGACTCATCGCGCTCGACCTCGGCGCGCTCATCGCCGGCGCGAAGTATCGTGGCGAGTTCGAGGAGCGACTCAAGGCCGTCCTGAAGGAGATCACCGACAGCCAGGGCGCGTTCGTCGTGTTCATCGACGAGCTGCACACGCTCGTCGGGGCGGGGAAGGCCGAAGGGGCGATGGACGCGGGCAACATGCTGAAGCCGATGCTGGCGCGCGGGGAGCTGCGCGTCGTCGGCGCGACCACGCTCGACGAATACCGGAAGTACATCGAGAAGGACGCGGCACTCGAGCGCCGCTTCCAGCCCGTGTTCGTCGGTGAGCCGACCGTCGAGAACACGATCGCCATTCTGCGCGGCCTGAAGGAGCGCTACGAGGCGCATCACGGTGTGCGCATCACGGACGGCGCGATCGTCGCGGCGGCCACGTTGTCGAACCGCTACATCGGCGACCGGTTCCTGCCGGACAAGGCCATCGACCTCGTCGACGAAGCCGCCTCGCGCCTGCGTATCGAGATCGACTCGATGCCGCAGGAGATCGACGAGGTGGAGCGGCGGATCGTGCAGCTCGAGATCGAGCGCCAGGCACTGCAGAAGGAGAAAGACCCGGCGTCCGTGGAGCGGCGCGAGACCCTCGAGCGGGAGCTCGCGGAGCTCAAGGAAAAGTCCGCCGGCATGAAGGCGCAGTGGCAGCGCGAGAAGGAGACGTTAGGCGCCGTCGGCCGCATCAAGCAGGAGATCGATCAGGCGCGCATCGAGGCCGACCAGGCGACGCGTCGCGGCGACCTGGGCAAGGCGGCCGAGATCACCTACGGCAAGATCCCGCAGCTCGAGCAGCAGATGCGTGAGTCCGAGCGGCAGTTGGCGAGCGCCACCGGCCGCCCGCAATTCCTGAAGGAGGAAGTGACGGCCGAGGACATCGCGGAGGTCGTGTCCCGCTGGACCGGCATCCCCATCACGAGGATGCTGGAGAGCGAGCGCGAACGCCTCACGAAGCTCGAGGATGAGCTCGCGCACCGCGTGATCGGTCAGCGCGAAGCCGTGGAAGCGGTCGCCAACGCCGTGCGCCGCTCGCGCGCGGGGCTTCAGGATCCCAACCGGCCGATCGGGTCGTTCATCTTCCTTGGCCCGACGGGCGTTGGGAAGACGGAGACCGCTCGCGCGCTCGCCGAGTTCCTGTTCGACGACGAGCACGCCATGGTGCGCATCGACATGTCGGAGTACATGGAGAAGCACGCCGTCGCGCGGCTCATCGGCGCGCCTCCGGGCTACGTCGGGTTCGAGGAGGGCGGCCAGCTCACGGAAGCCGTTAGGCGCCGGCCGTACTCCGTGATCCTGTTCGACGAGATCGAGAAGGCACATCCCGACGTCTTCAACATCCTCCTCCAGATCCTCGACGACGGCCGGCTGACGGACTCGCAGGGCAGGACGGTCGACTTCCGGAACACGGTCATCATCATGACCTCCAACGTGGGGAGCCAGATCATCCTCGAGCGCGGAACCGCGGATTGGGCCGAAGTCGAGACGGCGGTGCTCGGCGCGCTGCGTCACCAGTTCCGCCCGGAGTTCCTGAACCGCGTCGATGACATCATCGTCTTCCGGCCACTCAGCAAGGCACAGCTCGAGGAGATCGTCGAGCTCCAGCTCGCCCGGCTGCGGCAGCTGCTGGCGGAGCGGAAGATCACGCTGGAGCTGACACCGGAGGCGAAGGCTGCGCTCACATCCGAGGGCTACGACCCCACGTACGGAGCGCGACCACTGAAGCGGGCAATTCAGCGGCTGATTCAGAATCCGCTGTCCCTCGCCATCCTCGGCGGTCGATTCCACGAGGGTGACCACATCGTGGCGACCGAAGGGCCGGACGGCGAGATCGTGTTCCAGAAGGCAGAGGCATCGCAGGAAGAACCCGCAGTCGCGGCCCGTTGATCGATTGACGGAGCTCGAGTGGATGCGTGAGGCGCTCGCCGCCGCGGCCGATGCGGCCGCGGCCGGCGACGTGCCGGTCGGCGCCGTCGTTGTCCGCGATGGCGCCGTTCTCACGCGTGCGAGCAATCGCACCGTTCGTGATCAGGACCCGACGGCGCACGCCGAGCTGCTCGCGATCCGCGATGCATCCCGCCTCCTCGGCCGCTGGCGCCTGGACGACTGCACGCTCGTCGTGACACTCGAGCCGTGCGCGATGTGCGCCGGCGCGGTCGTGCTCTCCCGCCTGGGTCGACTGGTGTTTGGCGCGTGGGACGACAAGGCGGGCATGGCTGGCTCGGTGGACGATCTCGTGAGGCATCCGAGGCTGAATCACCGTCCGGAAGTTCTGGGTGGAGTGCTGGCGGACGAGTGCGGGCAGTTGCTGACGGGGTTCTTCAAGGACAGGCGGTAGGCGGCTGGTCTCTGGGGACTGGGGACTGGGGACTCGGCCGGGACGCTATCAGCGCCGACGAGGCTTGCTTTCGAGTAATAGCCTCCCAGCCGAGTCCCCAGTCCCCAGTCTCTAAGTCCCCAGTCCCTAAGTCCCCAGTTCCCTTCGTCCCTCCCGGAGCGTCCTACTGCAGCGATGCACGCGCCCTCCGAGCCACACGACCGCCCCATTGTGCCCACGCTGATCGCTGCCACTGCGATCGCCGTCGGCATCGCGTTGCGTGTCGTCGAGTTCACGCGCAACCGGCCACTGTGGCTCGACGAGGCGATGCTCTCCCTCAACATCGCCGCCCGGTCATTCGTGCAGCTCGCGCGTCCGCTCGACTACGATCAGTCCGCGCCGCTCGCCTATCTCTGGATCGAGCGCCTGGCGGTGAACGTTGGTGGCGTCAGCGAGCGATCGCTGCGCGCGCTGCCGTTCGTTGCCGGTCTCGCGCTCGTTCCACTCGTGTGGCTCGTCGCTCGCCGCCTCGCCGGCGCGACGACGGCCGCGCTCGCGGCCGTGTTGGCGGCGCTGTCGCTTTCGCTCATCACGTTCAGCGCCGAAGCCAAGCAGTATGGCGTCGACCCGCTCGTCACCGCCGCGATTGCCTGGTTCGCGGTGCGAGTCGCCAATGTGCCGGGTGACCACCGACGGTGGCTGCGACTCGTGGCCGTCGGTGTGGCCGGTTTGCTGCTGTCGCAGCCCGCGATCTTTGCGTTAGGCGGTGCTGCAGTTGCCCTGGCCCTTCACCCGGCTGTCCGTCGCGACGCAACCGCGCGGCGCTACGCCGCGCTCGGCGTGGTTGTCTGGGGCCTGGTGTTCGGCGCGCTATACCTCGCTGTCTACAGCGCGACGGAACACAACGCGTACATGCGGAGTTTCTGGGAGGGCACGTTTCTCGACCCGCGGGCGTCGGACATTGTCCAACGCGTCCGACTGTTCGCCATCGCCACGTACACGGCCCCTACGCTGACGGGGCAGACGGCGGGGCTCGAGTGGGCGATGGCGACTACCTGGGCCGCGGGCCTATGGACCCTCTGGCGACGCCGCCGGTTTACCGCCGTGATGGTGGCGGCGCCACTCTTTCTCGCTGCACTCGCGTGCGCAGTAGGGCGTTATGCGGTGATGGATCGCCTGTTCCTGTTCGCTGCGCCGCTGACGTTGATCGCGTATGCCTCGCTGCTCGCCTGGGTCGTCGAGCTCGTTCCGAGGCGCGCTGTCGTCGCGACACTCGTCGCAGCGAGCGTCGCGCTTGCGCTCACGGCCGCGCCGACACTCGTGAGGCGCATCTCGCACCCGGTGTTCTACGCCGTGGGCAAGGACGTCATCGCGCAGGTCGATGCGCTGAGCTACGAGCGCGAGCCCGTCTACATCGCCGCGCGGACGTTCCCGCTCTGGGTGTTCTACACGACGGATTGGACTGCGCCCGACGAGGCGCGTCTCACCTGGGCGGCGTCGATCGCGCGCGCCGGCGGCCCGGCTCACAACAACGCGCCGTCGCGTGGCCGCGTGCGACCCAAGGAAGCGCGCGATCTCGCGCGAACTTACCACGGTCGTGTCGAGCTCGTGGGCACGCCGACCGGGCGGCAGTATCGCACGTCGACGCGCACGCTGAACCCGTCGCTGACGGTTGCCGAATATGCGCTCCCCCTCGAGCCCGACACCGGGTGGGCCGAGCTCGAGGTTGGGCGTATGGCGGCAGTGGCGCACAGTCGGCTCTGGGTGTTCGGGTCGCACATGTTCGCGCTGGACGGCGCCGAGCCGGCGCTCGTTGGCGAGATGCAGCGGCGTGGTGTGCGGCTCATCATGGAGCGGCGCCAGGGCACGACGGTGGCGTATGAGGTGGAGTTTCCGGGCGAGCCGTGACCGATGCGCGTGGCCGAGGCCGGTGATTCTCACGCGTTGACCGTCGTTTTTTACCTGACTAGCTTTGTTGGCTCTGCTGGACAGGTGGCCGAGTGGTTGAAGGCACCGGTCTCGAAAACCGGCATACCGTTTACGCGGTATCGAGAGTTCGAATCTCTCCCTGTCCGTGACCCGTTTTGACCCGAGCGCCGTTGGTGTTCGCCGGGCCCGCTGGGGCACGGTGTTCGGGCGTGGCGCTTCACCCGGGATGGGTGGCCGAGTGGTTTAAGGCGCACGCCTGGAAAGCGTGTAATGGTCAAAAGCCATTCGAGGGTTCGAATCCCTCCCCATCCGTTGCCCCGTCAGCACTTACCGGTGTGAGCGGGGCGTGCTTTTCTCCCGTTAGGCGACCTGGGTGTCGAAACGAGGTGTCGAATTGGTCATTCCACTCAGCTCAAGCCGCCTGCCCGGAGTTCCCGCCGCTCCGCAAGCGCCTTTCGCTGCGTTGCTTCGTCGGGGAGCTGATAGCAACTCAGGATTGTTTGTGGCGACTTCCAACCGCCGAGATCCGCCAGGTCTCGCAAGGGCGTGTGCTTCATTTCCGTCGCGAACTGACGCCGGAGGCTGTGAAAACCGGCGCCCTTCCTGGCTGGCAGTTTCGCCAGCCTCGCTCCGCGCTCCCACC
>DASUGD010000067.1:0-10466 GCA_036274195.1 Gemmatimonadaceae bacterium
GGCGTGGAAATGATGAAATTCGACTCTGACCCCAATTCGTCCCAGGGTGGTCTGGCCCAGTTCTCCTCTCCGGTTTGCCGACCGGCCGCGCCGACGTGCGAGGTTCCAGATACCTCTTTCACGCGCGAGCCATGCCCACGACTCGGATCGTTTCGGAATCGGCGGCCATGACGCGCGTGCGCGTCTTCGAGACCTTCGAGCTCCTCCGTGCCCGATACACTCGGCAGCGCTTCGCGCCGCATGCCCATCACGAGTTCGTGTTCGGCATTGTCGAAACCGGCGCTGCGCGCACGTTCTTCCGGGGCGCGGAAGATGTGCATGCCGCCGGGTCGGTGATCACGTTTGGCCCGGGTGAGGTGCACACCGGCGCGCCGGCCTGCGATGAGGGCTGGAGCTATCGCATGCTGTACCCGAGCGCGTCGCTCGTTCGCTTCGTCGCGCACGAAGCAACGGGCCGCGAGATCACGCCGACGTTCGACACCTCGTGCGTACACGACCCCGCCCTCGCGAATCGGCTGCGCGCAACGCACGAGATCCTCGAGAGCGACGCGGATCATCTGCAGAAGGAGTGTGCGCTGGTCGAAGTGGTCGGCGAGCTCGTGATCCGCCACGCGTCCACTCGAGCGAACGAGTCGGTACCCCTGTCGGGTTCGAGGTCCTCAGCCGCGCTGCAACGCGTTCGAGACCTGCTCGAAGCGGAGTACGCGCGAACGGTCACCATTCGCGAGCTGGCTGACGTGGCCGGGCTCAGCACGTTTCACCTGATCCGCGCCTTCCGCGCCTCGTTCGGTCTCCCACCGTACAAGTATCTCGAGCAGATCCGTATCCAGGAGGCGCGGCGTCTCATCCGGCTCGGATTTCCACTCACGCAGGTCGTGCATGCGACGGGCTTCTCCGACCAGAGCCACCTGACGCGATACTTCAAGCGCATCGTGGGCGTGACACCGGGGATGTATGCCCGGGCCGGCTGCGACCTTCGGACCAACGAACGGGTGGCCTGACGTGCGCCGACTCATGTCACCGGTCGCCGTTGCAGCGGTCGTCGCGAGTGGATTGTTTCGGTCGCTCGGAGCGCAGGCGGGCCGGTCCATCGTCAGGCGCCGAGGAGCACGTGGTGCTCGCGACAGTGCGGCGGCTGTTCGACGTGATGCGCGCGAAGGACACGGCGAGCCGGGAATTTGTGGTGACCTGCCTCGGGTGCATCCGGTTTCCCGAGGTGGTTCATTCTCAAATCCGGCTCGTTGTGAGCGGAGGCTTCGGCACTAAGGAGCAATCCGGAGCATCCGCTCGATCCCGATTCATCCGAACACCCCTTCGTCTGAGGTGCTGGCCGTCTCGGGTCGTCCGGCCGAACCCCGGCTAGGCGGTCGGACGCAGGAGCTGCGGCGCCCGCAAGCGACTCACCCGAAGCTTCGCGCCCGTCCGGAGGATCGCGATGTAGTCGCCGCCAAACCACGGCTGCACCTCGCGGATCCGCTCGACGTTCACGATCACCGAGCGGTGAATGCGCACGAATCGCCTCGGGTCGAGTCCCTCCGTGAGTCCGGCGAGCGACGCCCGGAGGCGATGGCTGGTTTCCCCGACGTGCAGCACCATGTAGTTGCCGTCGGCCTCGATCCAGTCCACGTCGGCCGCCGCCACGAACCGCACTCGCCCATCGGAGCGCACCGCGAATCGGCCGATGTATGACGGCGCGCCGGGTCGTTGCGGCTCCGACACTTCGTGGTCCGCGTCCATCACTGCGTCGAGCCTGTCGATCGACGCACCATCCGGCCTCGGCGCGACGGCGGCGCCTAACGAATCAGGCGCGGGCGCCAGCGTACCGGCCTGCCACCTCTGGACGAACTCGGAGAGGCGCCGGCCCAGCTCACCGTTCCGTCGCTCCTGAATCGTCGCCCGCGCGCGATCCACCGCGGCCACCAGTCGCTCGTCGGGGAACGGCTTGAGCACGTAGTCCAGCGCGTGGACCTCGAACGCCCGAATGGCGTGCGAGTCGAAGGCGGTGACGAAGACCACCACGGGCATCGTCGCCGCGTCGATCTGCTCGAGCACCGCAAAGCCATCGAGGCCGGGCATCTGCACATCCAGCAGGACGACGTCGGGCCCGTGCCGGCGGATCGCCTCGACCGCCGAGTCGCCGTCGCCACACTCGGCCACGATGGTCACGCCCGGCACGCCGTGCAGCGCGAGCCGCATGCAATCGCGGGCCAGGGGTTCGTCGTCCACGATCAGCACGCGAACGGTTCCGGTTGCGGGAGCGGTCATCACGTTAGGCACCAGCGGCTGCGGTCTGAGCGACATCGCGCGCAAGAACACTCGTATGGAACGGCAGGAGAAGTCGCGCGCGAACGCCTCCTCCGGGAGCATCGGCGATCTCGAGCGAGGCGGCCTCGGGTCCGTATAGCTCGGTGAGCCGTCCTCGCGTGTTGGACAGGCCAATGCCCTCGCGCGGGGAACGGCCGTCCGGCACGAGGCCTTCCCCGCTGTCCCGGACCGCGAGCTCGAGGTGCAGCCCCACGCGGCGCGCCGAAATTCTCAGCTGCGCCAGCCCCGGCCGGCGGGCGATCCCGTGGCGCAGGGCGTTTTCCACGAGCGGCTGCAGGATGAGCGGTGGGACGAGCGCGCTCCTCACGTCGGGGTCGATGTCCCACGTCACGCGCAGCCGATCGCCGAAGCGCACGAGCTCGATGTCCACGAAGCGGCCGAGGTAGTGGATCTCCTCCGACAGCGCGACTTCGGCCGGCATCTCGCGGTCGAGCGTCGTCCGCAGCAAATCACCGAGCCGTGCGAGCATGTCCACGGCCGCGTCGTTCTCGCGTTTGCGAACGAGCCCCGAGGCCGCGTTCAGCGCGTTGAAGAGGAAATGCGGATTGAGCTCCATGCGGAGCGCGTGGATGCGCGCCTCGACGAGGCTGAGCTGAAGGCGCGCTGCGCGTCCTTCGGCCTGCGCCGCATCGAGCCCGATACGCCGGAACCGCTCGTGGTACTCGAACGCGAAGTAGGCGCCGAGCGCGGCCGCGTAGATGACGACATCCGTGGCGAGGTAGCGGTTGGTGAACACGTAGATCGTCTTGCCGACGGTGGGACCCCACGTCGACGGACCAGCTACCCAGTAGTACGCCGAGCCGAACGCAGCGAGCTGCACCAGGGACAGGATGACCGCGAGCGTGAGATGGATCGCCGTGGCTTGCGCCCACCGGCCGCCGTCAAACGGAAAGCGGCGGGCGAGCGCGATGATGCCCGGCATGCAGAGCATCCAGAGCACCCACCACAGCGCCTCGTTTCGGAGCACGTAGATCATTGGCTCGCTGCTGCCCTGGATCTCGAGCATCACGTAGTCCTTCACGCACTCGAGCAGCCCGATCGCTGCGCACGCGCCGGCGGCGACGAGCGAGGAGACTCGCCAGTCGAGATGAGCGTTCTCAGCGTGGTAAGGCGAGAGTGCGGTCATTGGGAATGACAGTATTGGCTAACATAGGCCCACGCGTCTCCGGGTGGGCCGAGCCGTGGTTTTCACGGTCCCAGCGGTGAGCTGATCGCCTTACTCCTCTCGGAGGGCCGCGATCGGGTCCACCCGCGCCGCGCGCCAGGCCGGCAGCGCACCCGCCGCGACGGCCACCACAGTGAGGATCGCCACCGACGCGCCAACGGTCAACGGGTCGGACGCCGACAGACCGTAGAGGAGCGACCGCACGAGACGCGTGCTGGCGAGCGCGGCGACCGCGCCAAGGATCACCCCCGCGATCACCATTCGCGCAACGTCGCCGAGCACGAGCTGCACGACGCGGCCCCGTGCGGCACCTAACGCGATGCGGATGCCGATCTCGTTGCGACGCCGTGTCACGCTGTAGGACAGCGTGCCGTAGAGGCCAACCGCCGCCAGCAACAGTGCGACCGCCCCGAAGAATCCCGACAACGTGGCCAGGAGCCGATCCCGCGTGAGTGACGCGTCGAGCTGCACCGAAAGAGGCGTGAGGTCGATCGTGATCGACCGATCGACCTCGGCAACCGCGCGTTTCACCCCGGGCAGGATCGCGGACAACGGGCCGTCCGTCCGCAGTTCGTACTCACGATACGGTGAGCCCCGTTCACCCTGCGCCATGGCGAGGTACACGGTCGGCTGCGGATCTTCGCGTAGCTCGCGGTACTTGGCGTCCCGGACGACGCCAACGATCTCGACCGGTGTGGCCAGCGTGTCATGCAGGCGCTGGCGGTAGTACTTCCCCACCGGACTCATGCCCGCGAAGAATCGTCGCGCGACCGTCTCGTTGATGATGGCGACCTTTGGCGACGTGGGACGATCACGCTCGTCGAAGTCGCGGCCGGCGATGAGCGCCGTGCCCATCGCGCCGAAGTAGCCGTCCGTCACCCGGTTGAGCCAGACCATGTTGTCTTCGGTGCTCTTGGCGACGTAGCCGTCGACGTCGATGTGGCCGTTCCAGGCCATGCCACTCACCGGCGTGATCTCCGCGGCGCTCGCAGCACGCACACCGGGGAGCGCGCGGAAACGCCGCAGGAGATCGTCGTGTACGGAACCGAAGCGGTCGGAGAACTCGCCCGCATCCGACAGGTTCACGCCGACGAGCAGCACACCGTCCCGCTGGAACCCCGGGTCGAGCGTCACGAGCCTGCGAAAGCTGCCTAACAACAAGCCGGCGCCGATCACCAGCACGAGCGAGAGCGCAATCTGCCCGATCACGAGGGCCTTGCCGGCGCCGAATCGCGTGTGACCTTCAGCGATGCCGCGCCCGTTCGACTTGAGTGCGCCCTGCGGGTCGACGCCGGCAGCCCGCCACGCCGGCGCCATGCCGAAAAGAATCCCCGTGGCCACGGCGACGACCAGTGTGAACGCCAGAACTCGAACGTCCACCCCCAGATCGAGGATCACCGGATCACTGGCGCGGGTGAGCAGTCCAACCAGGAGTGCCGTCCCCCACCGCGCGAACGCGACCCCGACGAGCGCGCCCAGACCGGCGAGCAGCACACTCTCCGTCAAGAGCTGCCGAATAATCCGCCCGCGTCCCGCGCCGATCGCCAGGCGCACCGCGATCTCTTTCCCGCGGACCGCGGCGCGAGCGAGCAACAGGTTGGCCACGTTGGCGCACGCGATGACCAGGACGACGGCAACCATCACCATGAGAACCGTGAGGGCACGCTGGTACTCTCGGCGAACGGCGGAGAGACCGTTGGCAACGGACATCACGCCGAGCTTGGTCTGCCGATACTGCGCCTGCTCGCTCGGTCCCCAGTCCTCGGGGACGGTGGACTCGAACACCGATGATGCGAGCGCGACGAGCCGGTCCGCCGCCTGCGACGGCGTTACGGTCGGCTTCGGACGCCCCATGACATGCAGATACCACGTGCTCCGCGCGTCGAGATGCGGTGCGAGACACAGCGGCACGTACACCTGCACCGACTCCCCGACGTCGACGCCGAAGAACGAGGGGTCGGTGACGCCCACGATGACGTGCGGCTTGCGGTCGAGCGAGATCGTCTTGCCAATCACGTCTCGGGACCCGCCGAATTCGCTCTGCCAGAATCCGTAGCCCAGCACGGCGGTGGGCTGGCAGCCCCGAACGTCGTCGGCTTTGGTCAGCAGGCGGCCTGCCGCGGGCCTGACACCGAGTGTCGAGAAGTAGTCCCCGCTTACCAGGCTGCCGCGGGCGTTTCGCACCTCGCCGCCTGACCGGAGGTTGAAGAACGCGCCGCCATACGCGAACGCGCCCGAAAACACATCCTGCCGGTCGCGGATCTGCTCCCAGATCGGGTTCGTGAATTCGCTCCCGCCCTGGTCGCCGCCCATCGTGACCTGGAGGAGCTCATCGGGGCGCTCGACCGGAAGCGTTCGCAGCACGACCGCATTGAGCAGACCGAAGATCGCCGTGTTCGCTCCGATGCCGAGCCCTAACGACAAAATGGCGACGAGCGCGAAACCGGGGCTCGCCCGCAGGGCGCGCCCCGCGTAGCGGACGTCGCCGCCGAGCGATTCGAGCCACGTGAGGAGGTCGACGTCGCGGGTGCGTTCCTTCTGGACACTGGGGCTACCGAAGCGTCGTCGCGCCTCGCGCCAAGCGTCCTCCTCGGCCATTCCACTCGCCATGAGCTCGTCCGCACGCTCGGCCAGGTGAAACTCCAGCTCGCGCTGAATGTCGGCCGAGACGCGGTTCGGTCGCAGGACGTTGACGAAGCGACGGTACCAGCCCATTGGCACTCCGTGGTTGACGGCTCGTTAGGCCGCAGTGACCGGCGCCTACTCCTCTCGCAACGCCGCGATCGGGTCGACGCGCGCGGCGCGCCACGCGGGCAAGGCGCCCGCGGCGAACCCGACGACGGTCATGATCGTGGTCGCCCCGGCCACCGTCGCCGGGTCCGACGCCGACAGGCCGAACAGGAACGAGGTCATGACGCGAGTGCTGAAGACCGCGGCCACGACACCCAGTGTGACGCCCACGAGGATCAGCCGCGCGACCTCACCAAGCACCAGCCGCAGGACACGGTCCTGGCCGGCACCTAACGCGATCCGGACGCCGATCTCGTTGCGCCGGCGCGCCACGCTGTACGACAGCGTTCCGTAAAGTCCAATGGTCGCGAGCAGGAGCGCGAGCGCGCCAAAGAACCCGGACAGGGTGGCCAGCAGACGCTCGCGTGCGAGCGACGCATCGACCTGGTCCGACAGTGGCGTGAGCTCCAGTGCAATCGACCGGTTGACCTCCGCGACCATCGCGTTGACGCTGGGCGCGAGACTCGAGGGCTCTCCCGCAGTGCGAAGCACGTAGTTGGCATAGGGACTCTGTGCACTGTCCTGGCTCAACGGCAGGTAGGCCGTGGGAAGCGCTTCCTCGCGAAGCTCCTGGTACTTCGCGTCCTTGACCACGCCAACGATCTGAATCGGTGCGCCGAGGCTGTCGTGCTCCACTGGGCGATAGTACTTGCCGAGCGGGCTCGCGCCATGGAAGAATTTCTTGGCAAGCGCCTCGTTCACGATGACGACCGGCGGCGCTCCCAGTCGATCTCGCGCGTCGAAGTCGCGACCGGCGACCAGTGGCGTCCCCATGGCCGCAAAGAAGCCGTCCGTAACCTCGTTGAAATAGGCAAGCGCGTCATCGGCACTCTTTGGCGTGAACCCATCGACTCGGATAAAGTCGTTCCACGAGCTCCCGCTGATGGGCGTGATGACCGACGCGGCCGCGGCCTGTACGCCCGGAAGCGACCGGAACCGGCCGAGCAGATCGTCGTGGACCATCCCGTATCGGTTTGCCTGGTAACCGGCGTTCCGCAGGTTCACGGAAACGATCAGCACGCCGTCGCGCTTGAACCCCGGGTCGAGCGTCACGAGCCTGCGAAACGTGCCTAACAGGAGGCCTGCGCCAATCACCAGGACGAGCGAGAGCGCGATCTGGCCGACGACCAGCGCCTTGCCAATCGTGAACCGCGAGTGGCCCTCTGCGACCCCGCGTCCGTTCGCCTTGAGGGCGGCCTGTGGGTCGATCCGCGTCGCGCGCCATGCCGGTGCGAGGCCGAACAGCACACCGGTCAGGATCGCGACGCCTAACGTGAACGCCAGTACTGGGACGTCGAGCCCGACATCGAGGGACACCGGAAGCTGCCCGCGCGACAGCAGGCCGAGGAGCAACGACGTCCCCCACCGCGCGAACACGATGCCGAGGGTCGCCCCAAGCCCGGCAAGCAACACGCTCTCGGTGAGGAGCTGGCGTACGAGCCGCCGGCGCGCCGCCCCGATTGCCAGGCGAATCGCCATCTCGCGGCCGCGAGCCGCCGCGCGCGCCAACAGCAGATTGGCAACATTCGCGCAGGCGACCAAGAGGACGAGGACGACGACCGCCATGAGCACTATCAGCGCGCGCTGGTATTGCCGGCGAATCGGCGAGAGCCCGTTCGCGGCCGCAACCACGTTCAACCCGTTCTTCAGGTACTCGGCCCTCTCGCCGACGCCCCACCGCGGCGGAACGGTGGCCTCGTACACCGCCGGCGCTATCGCCGAGACCCGCGTCGCGACCTGCTGCGGTGCCACGCCCGGCTTTCGACGGCCCACGATGCGGAGGTACCAGTTGCTCCTCGAGTCGAGCCCCGGCCGCAGGCATAATGGTGCGTAGACCTGTGCCGATTCGCCGACCTCCACCCCGAAGAATGACGGGTCCGCGACGCCGACGATCGTGTGCGGTGTGCGATCGAGCGAGATCGTCTTGCCGATGACCGTACGAGCACCGCCGTACTCGCTTTGCCAGAACCCGTAGCCCAGCACCGCAATCGGTGGACATCCGCGCACGTCGTCATCCCGCACGAGCAGTCGCCCGACGGCCGGTCTGACGCCTAACGTCGAAAAATAGTCCCCGCTGACCCAGGCGCCGCTCGCCCGCCGGCTCTCGCCGCCGGCGGTCAGGTCGAACTCCGTCCCGCTATAGGCGAACACGCCGGCGAACACGTCCTGTCGGTCCCGAATCGCCTCCCAGAGCGGATTCGTGAAGACCGTTCCCTGTTCCTTGCCGCCCATGGTCACCTGCATGAGCTCTTCCGGACGCTCGACGGGCAGCGTTCGCAGGATGACGGCGTTGATGAGGCTGAAGATTGCCGTGTTCGCCCCGATCCCGAGACCTAACGACACGATCGCGACGATCGCAAACCCTGGACTGGCGCGCAGGGCTCGCAGCGCATACCGGAGGTCGGCGCCGAGCGACTCGAGCCAGGTGAGGATGTCCGTGTCGCGGGTACGCTCCTGTTGCGTGCTCGGGTTGCCGAAGCGTCGGCGCGCCTCGCGCCGCGCGTCGGCCTCGCCCATTCCGCCGGCCATGAGCTCGTCCGCGCGCTCGGCCATGTGGAAGTCCATCTCCCGCCGAATCTCGCGCGACAGACGATCGGGACGCACGACATTGATGAACCGCCGGTACCATCCCATAGCAGCAATCCCGGTGAGTGACTCGTTATGCGTAGCGGAGGACGCGCGTAACGCCTTCGGTGAGGCGCGCCCAGCTTTCCTGCTCGGTGGCCAGCTGTTTCTTGCCGGCGGCGGTCAACGTGTAGAACCTCGCCTGCCGATTCTTTTCGGTGAGCCCCCAATCGGCGCGGAGCCATCCGTCCTGTTCCATCCGGTGGAGCGCGGGGTACAGCGAGCCTTCCTCGACGCGGAGCAGGTCGGCGGACGCGCGCTGAATGTGCGCGGTGATCGCGTAGCCGTGCATCCGGCCCTGGGCAGACAGGGTCTTGAGGATGAGCAGCACGAGCGTGCCCTGCAGGATGTCGTTGCGCTGTCTGGACATGGTGGCTGGCAGAACTAGCTATCCATAACTATCTAGGCATAGCCTACGACCGATCCCTGTGGATGTCAACGCTGGTACGTCGGGTGAGACACGCCAACGCCGTTGAGGGTTGGCCATCCGACAAAGTCAAGATGCAAGTCACAAGCAGGCCAGTCATCGGTTTGAGTCATCAGGCATCAGGTCCCGTTTCCTCCAGTGGTCGATCGCCGCGGTCCTCTCGCGTCCCATCTCGAGGAGACGGAACCTGATGCCTGATGGCCAATCACTGACAGACTGACTCACTTGGAACCGGCCAAGCCAGGCCGGATGCCGTCCATAACGCACGTGGTCGCGGCAACCCTCCGTCGAGGTTGGTGTACTAACCGAGCGAGGGGAGGTGTCGATGAGGACTGTCTTTTCGAGCGTGGGGCGCCGTTTCTTGGTGCTCGCTCTCACTGGTTCGCTTGCTCTACCGGTCTCGGCCGCGCTCGCCGCTCCGGTCGCGAAGGATTCTAGCTTCTCGGTCAGCCGCACGGCGGAACTGACGGAACGCGACGTCGCCGCATCCAACGCGAAGATTCGGATGGCGTACGCGGATCTCGCGTCCATGTGGGCCAACGGGTTGGCGCGGATGCACGAGCGCTTCGACGTCCCGCAACTGCTTCGCTATCGCGGCGCGGCGCGCAGCGCGTGCGGCATCATGCAGCCCAGCAACGCGGCGTACTGCGCGAACGAGAACGCGATCTACTACGACGAGGTGTTCGTCGCGGCACAGGCGAAAGCCGCCGCGCTGGAGCTGGGCACCGACGGCGACATGGCGGGCATCGGCGTCATCGCGCACGAGATGGGTCACGCGGTGGCGATGCAGCTCGGCTACGACGCCCCACGTCCGTACGACAACGAAGCCGCGGCCGACTGCCTGGCCGGGGCCTTCGCGCAGCACGCCAATCGCAACGGCTCGCTCGAGAAGGGCGATGTGGACGAGGCCTTCTTCGGCATGGCCGCCGCCGCGGACCCCACACCGCAGCTGACCGGCGATCGCCGCGTCGACCGCGTGATCCTGCGGCGGGCCGCCATCATGGCCCACGGGACGAAGGAGCAGCGGATGCGGAATTTCCGAACGGGCCTGGAGGGAGGAGCCGGCGCGTGTTTCGAGGAGTTGAACGGGGTGAACTGATGAGGGATGGGGGATGAGGGATGGGGGATGAGGGA
>DASUGD010000068.1:0-5543 GCA_036274195.1 Gemmatimonadaceae bacterium
GGCCATCGGCCTGCCCGTGCCGCATGGCGCGGTGGCCGAGTCGGCCGAGCAGGCCGTCGAGCTCGCGCAGGACATTGGGTTTCCGGTGATCCTCAAGCCGCTCGATTTGAGCCACGGCAGAGGGATCTCGCCACGCCTCGCCGACGAGAGCGCGGTCCGCGAAGCCTGGGCGCGCGCGAGCAAGATCTCCGACCGCCTCATCGTGGAGCAATTCGCCGAGGGCCGCGATCATCGCGTGCTCGTGATCGGAGGAAAGGTCGTTGCCGTGGCCGAGCGGGTGCCCGCGCACGTGCGGGGCGATGGGGTGCACACGATCCGCGAGCTGATCGACGCCGCCAACCAGGACCCGCGTCGAGGGATCGGGCACACCAAGGTGCTCACGCGCCTCGAGTGCGATGATGCCGTGGTGGAGTTTCTCGCGCGGTCGGGGCGCACCCTCGCCAGCGTGCCTAACGACGAAGAGCGCGTGGACCTCACGGCCACGGCCAACCTCTCCACCGGCGGGACCTCGATCGACCGCACCGACGAGATTCACCCGAGCAACCTGACCGCCTGCGAGATGGCGGCGGGGGTGGTCGGGCTCGACATCGCGGGGATCGACGTCATCACGCCGGACATCTCCGTGCCGTTCCGCGAGAACGGCGCCGCCATCATCGAGGTGAACGCCGCGCCCGGCGTTCGCATGCACACGCATCCCACTGAGGGTGAGCCGCGCAACGTCGGCGCACCGGTCATCGACATGCTCTACCCGCCCGGCGCGCCGACGACCATCCCGGTCGTCTCCGTCACGGGCACCAATGGCAAGACGACCACCGTCCGGCTCATCGCGCACATCTTCCGGCACACCGGCAAGACCGTGGGCTTCACCACGACCGACGGCGTCTACTTCAACAACCGGCTCGTCATCGAAGGCGACATGACCGGGCCGTTCAGCGCGAACATCATCCTGTCGAATCCCACGGTGGATGTTGCGGTCCTCGAGACCGCGCGCGGTGGAATCCTTCGCGCGGGACTCGGGTTCGACGAGTGCGATGTGGGCATCGTGCTGAACGTCAGCGCCGACCATCTCGGGCTCGGTGGCATCAACACGCTCGAGCAGTTGGCCGAGGTGAAGAGCGTGATCGCGGCCGTGGTGAAGCGAGAGGGTCACGCGGTGCTGAACGCCGACGATCCGCTCGTGCTCGCAATGCGCGAGCGGTCACCGGGCGATGTGGTGCTGGTGTCGACGTCACCCGACGAGAACCCGGCGCTGGACGAGCATCTCGCGCAGGCGGGCATCGCGGTGCTCGTGGAGCGCGACACGTTCGTGATTCGCCGCGGCCGCCTGCGCATCCCGATCGCCGCCGCGCACGAAGTGCCGCTCATGATGGGAGGCGCCGCGCGCTTTCAGCGCGGCAACATCCTGTCGGCGATTGCCGCGGCGTACGTGCAGGGCATTCGCTACGACGACATCCGCGCGGGTCTGCTGTCGTTCTTCCCTTCCCCGGCGCTCACCCCCGGGCGTCTCAACCTCATGCGCGTCGCGCGCGGGCGGGTCCTCGTGGACTACGCGCATAACGCGGTGGCCGTGGGCGGCCTCATGGAGCTCGTGTCAGGCATCGACGCCGCACGACGGATCGGCGTGATTGCCTCGCCGGGGGATCGCCGCGACGAGGACATCCGTGAGCTCGGGCGGCTCGCCGCGCGGCTGGACCACGTGATCATCAAGGAAGACAGCGATCTCCGAGGCCGCGAGCCGGGCGAGGTCGCGGGTCTCGTTCGCGAGGGCCTGATCGCCGGCGGCCTCGCCGACGACCAGATCGAAGTCGTGGCCGAGGAGCTCGCGGCGGTGGATCGCGGCGTCGCGCTGCTCGAGGATCGGGACATCGTCGTCGTGCTCGCCGACGACGTGCCCGCCGTGTTGGAGCATCTGCGCGGCCGCTCGCAGCCGGCGGCGGTGTCATGACGGCTCAGGAAGTCCTGTCGCGTCCCGATCCGGCGCTGGAGATCCGGATGACGACGCTGCACGCGACGCGCGCGGCGAACTACTGGTCGCGCGAGCCCGTCACGCGAATGGACGTTCTGGTCGGCGCGTACGAGCACATCTCGTCGGCGCAGGTGCCTGGCGTCACGGCGTCGCTCATCGCTGCCATGCCGGGCCTCGTGGAACACCGCTGCAGCATCGGCGAGCGTGGCGGGTTCATCGCGCGGCTCCGGCGCGGGACATACGCGCCACACATCATCGAGCACGTCGCGCTCGAGCTGCAAGGGTTGATCGGCCACGACGTGGGCTATGGACGCACGCGTGGCGGCGATGTCCCCGGCGAATACACGATCGTGTTCGAGCACGTGCACGAGGGCGTTGGTGTCCGGGCGGCGGCCCTAGCGCTCGACGTCGTCCAGCGAGCGTTCGCGGGCACGCTGGATTCCGTCGAGCTCGCGGTCGCCGAGCTGAGGGCGCTCGCCGCGCTGCCACGCGCCGCGCCGCTCCGTTCGCGCGTGCTCTGCGGGATCACCGGCGGGGCGCTTCGCGGCGAGACGCGCGCCGAACTGCAACGGCTCGGGTTTGGGAGTGAGGATGATCTGGTCGTGGACGTGGCGCCCGGATACATCCTTCAGGCAGGTCTCCCGTACTCGCACTCGGATGCGGCCATCGTGCTCGACGACCAACCGACCGATGTTCCCGATCGATATCGCGACCCCGAGCGCGCCGCGCGACTCGTATCGGTCGTCGGCGACGCCGTGAACCCGGGCGGGTTCGTCGTCGCGCCGGCCCGCGCGTGGGACGTGCAGGACCGCGCGCGGGATGCCGGCTGTCGTGTCGCCGTCTTCGCGGCCGATGACCGGATCTCGACGAAGGACAAGAAGGTCGCGGGCGCGGCGGCGTGGGTGTGCGACGGGCGGGTAGTGATCGAGCACGGCGACGCTCTCCTGGAGCGCGGCGCCCTTCGCGAAGACACGCCGGCCGCGGCGCAGGTCGCTGCCGCGTTATGCGCGTTCGGGCTCGCGGAAGTCGGTCCGCGCGACGCCGCAGGCAGCGCGACGATTCGTGGCGTCGCGTAGCGAGCGGGGCGACGGGCGTCGCGGGCGGAGGCCGCCCACCAGTGGCACGGTGCGCCGCAAACCCGCCGACGGTGCGCGCGGGGCACTGGTGCTCATCGGCGGTGCCTGCACCCCGGAGGGTGAAGCGTTAGGCGCCTTCATCCGTCTGGCCGGCGCCGATGGCGGGGCGCCGATCGTCGGCCTCACGACGGCGTCGAGCAATCCCGAGAGAGCGGCTGCGGCCTGGCGGCGAGACTTCCGGGCTGCCGGCGTCGCCCATGTCGATATCCCGATCGTGGACGGCCGCGACAAGGCGAACGACCCCGCCATCGCCGCGAGCGTGCGCGGCGCGACCGGCATCTTCCTCGGCGGCGGCGATCAGGTGCACCTCATCGCCACGCTGAGTGGCACGCTGGTCGGCGCGGCGGTTCGCGACGCGTTCGTCGCCGGCGCGGTGGTGTGCGGCACCAGCGCGGGCGCCGCGGCGCTGACCGAGACGACGCTCGCCGGCGGCGAGGTGGACGAGGATGGCAACGAGGTGGAGATGTACATTGGCCCGGGCCTTGGCCTGCTCTGCTACGGTGCGCTGATCGATACGCACTTCGCGCAGCGGCGTCGACTGCAGCGGCTCTTCGTGGCGATCGCGGGCTATCCGCAACTCCTCGGCCTCGGGATCGACGAGGACACGGGGCTCGTGGTGCACGGGTCGATCGGGGAGGTGGTCGGCAAGGGTGGCGTGACGTTCGTGGATGGGCGAGACACGGTGCGGTTCGACAACGCGAGCACGGTGACGAAGGGTGGCGAGCTGACGTTGAGCCACCTGCGCGTGGGACTGGTGGGGACCGGGCAGCGGTTCGATCTGGAAGCGAGAGAGCTCGAGGTGCTGGCGCCGTTAGGCAGCACGTCGAGGGATGGGGGATGAGGGATGGGGGATGGGGGATGAGGGATGGGGGTTTCCGCCTTTAACCCTCATCCCTCATCCCTCATCCCTCATCCCTCATCCTACCTTACGAACACCCGGTACCCGTTCGCGGGAATCTCTATTCGTCCCGAATCACCTAACGTAACAGTCGTCTTGCGGAACCAGTCTCGATACGCCCCAGAGCGCGTTAGGCGCCGGTAGGTGACCGCCGCAGGCCTGCTGTCGAAGTTCACCGCGACGACCACGGTGTTCGTATCCCGCGACCGCGAGAACGCGTAGACCGCCTTGCCGCCCGTCGTCTCGAGCTTCGTCTGACGCCCACCCCAGGGGCCGTTCGCGAGCGACGGCTGCGTGTGCTTGAGATCGAACACCGACCGATAGAACTCGGCCAGCGACGGGCCGCGCCAGTCGATCGTGTCTTTCTCGAAGAACCGGAGGCGCTTCTTCATGCTGACCTCCTGACCGCTGTAGAGCAGCGGCATCGAGCCCTCCGCCGTCGCGCTGAGGACATACGCCGGCTTGTGGTTCGCGCCCATCCGCTCGAACTCCGACCCGTTCCAACTGTTCTCATCGTGGTTGGTGGTGAAGTACATGCGATAGGCACCCGGCCCATAGAGCGTGTCGTTCTTCGCGAAGTACGCGTCGAGGGCTGACACGCGCTGCTTTCCCTGCGCGATCGCGTTCAGCAGATGGTGGAGCTCCCACCCATACGTCATGTCGAACGCCGCGTGAATCCCGGGGTCTTCCGCTTCCGCGAGGAAGAACAGGTCGGGGTGGACGGCGTCGAGCGCTGCTCGCGCCTGAACCCAGAAATCCGTCGGGACGCCGCCCGCGACGTCGCAGCGGAACCCGTCGATGCCCGTCGAGTCTACCCACCACTTCATCTCGCCGATCATCGCCTGGCGCAGCGCGGGGTTCGTGTACTGCAGCTCGGCCACGTCGGTCCAGTCGGTTTCGTGGCCTTCGTTGTCGCGCGCGTTCATGAGCGAGCCGTCGGGTTTTCGCTCGTAGAAGTCCGGATGCGCGGCGACCCATTCGTGGTCGAAGGCGGTGTGGTTCGCCACCCAGTCGAGAATGACCTTGAGCCCCTTGCTGTGTGCCGCGTCGACGACGGCCTTGAAGTCGGCAAGCGTCCCGAACTCCGGGTTCACGGCCGTATAGTCGGAGATCGCATAGTAGCTGCCGAGCTTGCCCTTCCGGTTCTTCATCCCGATGGGCTGCACCGGCATGAGCCACAGGATGTCCACGCCTAACGCCTCGAGGCGGGGGATGTGCGAGCGGAGCGCCGCCAGCGTCCCTTCCGGCGTGTACTGCCTGACGTTCACCTCGTAGATCACCGCGTTCTTCGACCACGCCGGATGGAACGACGGGTCCGTGCTGGGCTTCGTCGCAACCGCCGCGGTCGCGACGGCGGTGTCGGTAGTCGCGGTCTTCGCGCGCGGGCTACAGGCGAGAATCGCGAGGGCGGCGGTCACGGGCGGGATAGCGGTGCGCATTTCTGGGGGATGGGGGATGGGGGATGAGGGATGAGGGATGAGGGATGAGGGTAAGATGCGAATACTCTCGGGATGCCGCTCTCCATGAGCCAAGCATCCCGAGG
>DASUGD010000069.1:0-17614 GCA_036274195.1 Gemmatimonadaceae bacterium
TGGAATGATGCGTTAGGACTCTGACCCCATCCGTATCATTTGATCGGTTCAGCCCCTCCGTTCAAGCGCGGCGAGCGGCCAGGTTCGCATCTTCGCCCCATGCCTTTCTCGACCGACACACCAAGCGCCCGGCCCGGGCGCATCGAGCGCTTCGAGACCGTCGTCATCGGCGGCGGCCAGGCCGGCCTCGCCGTCGGACACTACCTCGCCTCGGACGACGCGGACTTCGTCATTCTCGACGGCGCGTCTCGCGTTGGCGATTCGTGGCGCCGCCGGTGGGACTCGCTCCGCCTGTTCACGCCGGCTGCATACAGTGGTCTGCCCGGGATGCCGTTCCCAGCGCCGCCCGGTCATCTGCCCGACAAGGACGAGGTCGCGGACTACCTGACGCGATACGCGGAGCGGTTCGATCTACCGGTGCGTCTCGATACGCAGGTCCGCTCGCTCGGGCACGATGGCGCGCGCTTTGTCGTCCACGCCGGCGACCGCGACTACGAGTCCGATCAGGTGGTTGTGGCGACCGGCCCCTTCCAGCAACCCAGAGTTCCGGCGATCAGCGGACGGCTCGCGCCGGAGATCCACCAGCTTCATTCGAGTAGCTACCACAATCCGTACGATCTGCCGGACGGTCCCGTGCTCGTCGTGGGCGCGGGAAATTCCGGCGCGCAGATCGCGATGGAGCTCTCACGGTCCCGAAAGGTCTGGCTCGCAGGCCGAAGTCCCGGGCACCTCCCGCGTCGGCTCTTCGGCCGCGACCTCTTCGACTGGGTGTGGCCCATCATGAATCGGGCGACGATGGAATCCCCACTCGGCCAGCGCATGCGAAAACGCGCGGAGCACGGCGATCAGCGCATCGGCATCCCTGAGCGCGCGCTCCGTGCGGCGGGAATCATTCGCGTTGGTCGCGTCGTCGATGAGCGTGGCGGGCTCCCGGTCTGCGGTGACGCCGTGATCGAGCCAGGCTCCATCGTGTGGTGCACCGGGTTCGAGCCGGACTATCGCTGGATCCACCTGCCGGTCCTGAACGAGAACGGAACGCCGTCGCATCGGCGAGGAATCTCGAGCACGGTCGACGGCCTCTACTTCGCCGGCTTGCGGTTCCAATACCGGGTCAGTTCCTCGCTCATCGGGGGCGTGGGTCGCGACGCCGCTTTCATCGCGGCGGAGATCGGCCGACACTCATTAGTTGGCGAATTGGATCAGGCCCGAATGGAGGCACCCGCCGTTCGAGGGTGACCCGTTTGACCGCGGAGCCACCCGCCCGCCTGGTGCCGGGTCGTTTTGGCCTCCAACCTTCCCGCCATCGCGACAACTTTCCCACGTCACGAGGGCGAGCGGATCATGAGCGACGGCACGGGGATTGGACATTTCGCCTCATGGGATGGCGGCTGCCTGGTGGTGGGGCGGGCGAAAATGATCGTCCCCGTGCATGCCCATTACGCGATCCAGGTTGCGTTCGGATCCCAGCCGGGTATCCGGTTTCGCTCGAGCGAGCGGGAGGCGTGGACGGAATACGGGGGCGCAATCATTCCGTCGCGGCAGCCGCATACCATGGACGCCACGGTGGTTCCGTTCAACGTCGTCATCTTCATCGAGCCCGAGACTCGCGAGGGCCGTGCGCTGAGCGAGATCTACCTCCGCGATGGGATTGCGGCGCTGCCTGACGACAGGCTCGCCGCCGTCGTGCCGGACCTGTTCGCGGCCTGGCAGGAGCAGCGAACCGTGCGGGCCGTGACCGATGCAGCGCAGCGAGTCGTACAGACACTGACGGGAGGCGTCGAGCCGGCGGTCGTCTCGGATCAGCGGATTCTGCGCGCGATCTCCTACATCAAGAGTCACCTCGATTCCCAGCTGACACTCGACGAAGTAGCGGGTGAGGCGTATCTGTCGCCGAGCCGCTTCCGCCATCTCTTCGTGGAGGAGACGGGGATGGCGCTCCGGCCGTACATCCTGTGGCGGCGCTTCGTGCGCGTTTGGGAATTGATGACGGCCGGGGCGTCGCTGTCGACCGCGGCACATGGCGCCGGGTTTGCCGACGCCGCGCACCTGTCGCGGACATCGCGGCGCATGTTCGGATTTCCGCCGTCGGCGTTGCAGCTCGGCACGCTGCAACCCGAGGAGCCTGCACCGGCAGCGAAGGTCGGCGTCACGAAACGTTAGCCCCTACGTTCAACAGCCCAGCCCCTCCATTCAAGAGCGGACATCTTTTCGCGGCTAGCATAGAGCCACGTCCAGCGCGACGTGGCTCTTCGCTTTCTCCCACTGCCAAGAGGTCTCCAAATGTCCGCCATACAGCAAACTCGGAAGACGTCGTCTCTCCGCATGGTTACCCGCGTGTCGAGCGCCGCGGCAATCGTGAGCCTGTTCACCGGGTGCATGATGTTCGCGCGGGCGCCCGAGGACCTCGACTACTCCCGCACTCGTCAGAGCGAGGCTGGACTCTACCGCGGGACGATTCGGCCACAGGGCGACTCGATTCCGCAGGGTCGCCTGCAGCGGTGGACGCTGCATCTGGAGACCGTAGGCGGAGCGCCGATCGACAGCGCGACGGTCTCCGTGGACGGTGGGATGCCACAGCACGGCCACGGGCTCCCCACGAAGCCACGCGTCACCCGCGCCCTCGGCAACGGCGACCACCTCGTGGAAGGGATGAAGTTCAACATGGGTGGCTGGTGGGTGGTGAAATTCCGCGTCAATGCGACGCCCGGCAGTGACTCGCTCGTGTTCAACGTCAAGCTGTGATCGATCGGGTCGACTGCGCCTAACGTCTCCGGAGCCACCCATGCTGCGTTTCGTATCGCTCGGGCTCGTCGCCGCCACCGTGATCTCCGCCGCGGCCGTGCAAACGCGTGGGCTTTCAGGCCCACGCTGGTCGAAAGCGGAGCGCGAGACGCTTCGCTCGCTGTCACTCGCCAGCCTCGGTCCGCTGCCGGCGGATCCGTCGAACCGCTACGCCGACGACACGTCGGCGGCGCGGCTCGGGCAGCGGCTCTTCTCCGACACGCGGCTCAGCGGCAACGGCAAGGTCTCGTGCGCGACCTGCCACATGCCGTCGCGCGACTTCCAGGACGGAACGCCATTGGCCCACGGCGTGGGAACGACGAACCGACGCACGATGCCGATTGCCGGCACCGCGCACAGCCCATGGATGTTCTGGGATGGCCGCGCCGACAGTCAGTGGGCGCAGGCCCTCGGCCCGCTCGAGAGCGCGGTCGAGCACGGAGGCGACCGGACCCAATACGCGCACGTCATCGCCGCACACTATCGCGCTGAGTACGAGGCGGTGTTCGGTCCCTTGCCGCCGCTCGAGGGAGCGCCGGCCCACGCCGGTCCGGTTGCCGACTCGACACGGGCGGCCGCGTGGCGCCGGATCCCGGCGTCCGCACAGGACGACATTTCACGAGTCTACGCGAACATCGGCAAGGCGATTGCGGCGTTCGAGCGTCGCATCGGTTTCACACCGTCGCGGTTCGATCGCTACGTCGAGGCCGAGCTCGCGGGTCGCACGCACACGACCGCTGACGCACTCTCGCCTGACGAGGAAGCCGGGCTACGCCTGTTCATTGGCAAGGCAAACTGCAGCACGTGTCATAACGGCGCGCTGTTCACCGACAACCACTTCCACAACACGGGCGTGCCGGCGTCCACGTCCGTCGCTGCTGTGGACAGCGGCCGGGCCGTCGGTGCGCGACAGGTCGTGGCGTCGGAATTCAGCTGCACGAGCCGATACAGCGATGCGAAGCCGGAGGATTGCGACGAGCTCCGTTTCGCGGTGACGGAGGGCGAGGAGCTTCTGCGCGCCTACAAGACGCCTTCGCTGCGCGGTGTGGCCGAGCGTGCGCCGTACATGCACGCGGGGCAGTTGGCCACGCTGGCCGACGTCATCGCGCATTACGATCGCGCCGCGGCTGCACCGTTCGGTCACAGTGAGCTCAAGCCGCTGCACCTCTCGGACACGGAGCGTCGCCAGATCGAGGCGTTCCTGCGGACGCTGAGCTCCCCGCTCGCGGTTCCGCCTAACGCTTCCGGGCGGTGATCGAGTAACGCCGCTCTCTGATGAACCACAGAGGCCACAGAGGATACGGAGAACGACAAAGGCAACACCATCGAACCGCGGAGGTCGCGGAGGTCGCGAAGGGACTTTGACCGCTCTCCCTCCGCGGTCTCCGCGTCCTCCGCGGTTCATTCATTTTCTGGAACGGAGCCGGTCAGGACCAGTACGATGAGACGAGCGTAGGCGCGGTACATCCAGCGTCTCCTGAATCGAGGGCAATGCCGCGGGGTGTGCGGTACCCGTACGCTACCGCGCTGCGCTCGGAGCGCCAGCACGGTCGGTCCCCTTAAGTTCCATGGCACACCACTATGCGATTTATCCTCGCCATCATCGCGGCGATCGCTCCTGGCGCCCAAGCCGGTGTCGCACAGGAAGCGAAGCCTGAATTGCCGCGCGTCTATCTCGACACGAAGTATCCGGCGGTCACTCGGAAAGTCCGGGTGCCGGCCGGGTCGAGCTTGCAGAGGGCACTCGACGCCGCCCGGTCGGGTGACGAGCTCGTGCTGGAAGCGGGTGCATCATACATCGGCAACTTCACCTGGACTCGCTGCCTGGCTGGCTACGTAACAGTGACCGGGCCGAAGGGCCCGGCGGAAGGCGTGCGCGTCACGCCGACGATCGCGGCGGCAAGCCGATACCCGCGACTCATCTCGCCGACGGTCTCGCCGGCGTTACTGGCCAGGAACGGCGGATGCAGACTCAGATTGTCGCGGCTGGAAATCACGGCGACCGCGCAGAGCGCAACCGCCATTCACAACGACGGGCTCGTGACGATCGGCAGTGGCGAGAGCACGCTCGACGCGCAGCCGTCGGAGATCACCCTCGATCGTGTCTGGATTCACGGTTCGCCAACAACGAGCACGAAGAACGGCGCCATCTTCAATGGCAGGTCGCTGGCGTTGATCGATTCGTGGATCGATCAGATACGCTGGAAGGGCATCGAATCGCATTGCGTCGTCGCCTGGACCGGAGCCGGACCGCTGAAGCTCATGAACGACCACTTCGATTGCGCATCAATCGGGGTGCTCATCGGCGGCGCGGCCCGCGCGATCGCCGACGTTGCGCCCTCGGACATCGAGGTCCGCGGCAATCACTTCGTGAAAGACTCGGCCTATAAGGGTTACGTCGCCAAGAACCTCTTCGAGGTGAAGGACGGGCAGCGCGTACTGCTCGAAGGCAACGTGATCGAGCGCAGCTGGTTCGAGGCGCAAAGCGCCATGGCCATCAATCTCCAGTCGCTGACCGACGAGAAGAACGCCGCTGTCCAGGCCACCGACATCACAGTCAGGTGGAACCGGGTCACTCAGGCGGGGCAGTGCATCACGATGAGCGCGCGCGGCTACAACGGCGTCGCCTCACCCATGGCGAGAGTCCAGGTCGAGCAGAACCTGTGTGCGGAGATCGGTGTCGATTCGATGAACCGCGTGCTGCTGCTCACCGCCGACCTGCAAGGCGTGCAGCTCCGACACAACACGTTCATCCGACGGCAGACGCCGAGAAAGGGCTCGGTCATCTACGTCCAGAAGGGCTCGGGTCCGCCGGCGTCGCGGGTGGACTTCGTCGACAACTTGATCGGCCCCGGCCTCGACTACGGTTGCGTGTTCGGCGAGGGGAAAAGCGGCAGCGACGCGCTGGCGAAGTACGCGAAGCAGTGGTCCTTCGTCGGCAACGGATGCTGGGACTCGCACCCGGGCGCGGCGGCATATCCGGCGGGGAACAGCTTCGTCGCCACGCAAGCCGATGTGAAATTCAACGCCGACTGGTCGCTGAGCCCCCAGTCTCCATTCAAGGGGAAGGCATCGGACGGGAAAGATCCCGGCGTGGACATCGCGGAGCTCGAACGACGGCTCGCGGGCGTGGTCGTGCCCCGCTGACACTCAGCTCGAGATGGCTAACGCGATCCGCGTTTCCAGTCCCGGCGCATCGCGCGGCGCGTCGGCGATCCTGGTGGGGTAGGCTCACGCACGGCGCGGATCGGGCGAGCGCTCAGGAATAGCGCCTCGACGATCTCCGGGATCGTCCAGTTGACTGGGCCGCACCGCGTGAAGCGCTGCTCGCGGATCGAGTCCTCGCTGGTGAACCGCAGCACCACGCGAGGGGACGGTCCGTCGATCGACGGAACCACGGTCTCGAGTCGAGCCACCTCCTCTGCCGTCCACCGTCTCCCACTTGGCTCGGTGTGCGTGGCCACAAGCCCTCGGCGATTCGGCTGGTCCATAGCTCCACGGGTGGGAATCTGCTCAGCAATAGAGCAAGGACTGGTCCGCAATCACGAGTGCCTCGTGACCGACTCCACGCTGTTACTCAGTCATCACGCGATCGCACGCGCACGGCGGACAAGTCCTCATCGGCGTCGCGCTGAGCGAACCTGACCTTCGTGCGCACGACGTCCCGGACGAGGCTGAAAAACCCCGAATCGGTGAGATCGCCACGGACAGGGCTGAGGCGTGCGATCACGTCAGCCACCAACGACTCGTCGGCGCCGACTTCACGGGCTATGCGTTCAGAGTTGAGCTCGGTCATGGCGGAACTCGGGTGCGTCCTGCCATCCAGGATGCAACGCGGCTGGGCCGCGCTCTGTGACGCAGGCGACATCCCGGCTTTCGGCTTTCTCCACCGTTTGACACCAGGCTCAGGGGCGAGAGCCCCCGGCTGGACCCGAATCTGGCGGCAAGCTCCTGAACCCAGCATCAATCGGATCGGATCGCCAGCAACGGGTCTGCCCGTGCGGCGCGGTACGCCGGGATCAGCGTCGCGAGCAAAGCGATCGTCACGAGCACAACCGTGGTGACGCCCCATGTTGCGCGATCGAGCGGGCTGACGCCGTACAGCATCGCCGAGAGCAATCGCGTGACGGCGAGGCTCCCGAAAAGGCCGATCGCAATGCCCAGACCGATGAGCCGGAGCCCTTCGCTGGTCACGAGGCCCAGCGTGGCCGCCGGCGTACTCCCGAGCGCACTGCGAATGCCGAACTCACGGGTCCGCTGGGCCACCGCGTAGCTCAGCACCCCGTAGATCCCCGAGACCGCGAGCACCAGCGCAACCGCCGCAAATACCGACAGGAGGGTCAGGTAGAAGCGCGCGCGTCCGGTGCTGAGTGCCATGACTTCCGGCATGGTCCTCACATCCGTGATCGCGACCTGCTGGTCCACCGAGCGGACGGCCGCGCGGACTTGACCCACCAGGTCGGCCGGATTCCCGCGCCGCACGCGAACCATGATGGGGAAATTGGAGGACCCCTCACCCGTCTGACGATACGGGCTGTAGACCTCGGGGTGCGCCTCCTCGACCGGGCCGAAGTTCCGTATGTCTGTCACGACGCCGACGATCGTGGCGAAGCCGGTGTCGCTCGTGTAGTAGAAGCGCCGGCCGATCGGATCCTTGCCGGGGAAGTCGCGCGTTGCGAGCGCCTGGTTTACCACGACGACCGTCGGCGATTCCGGACGACCGTCATCCTGCGGCCCGAGGATCCGGCCGGCGACGAGCTTCTGCTTCGTAACCTGGAAAAACTCGGGCGACGCGACTCGGTTTTCGGCCATTGGGAGACGGGTCGGGTCGTCGCCGGGTTGGCCCTCGTACCGGATGTTGAAGTTCCAGCCCCAGTTGTCGTAGGGGATGAGCGAGATCGAGGCTGCCGCGTCGACGCCGGGAATCGCGCGAATCTTCTCGAGTGCCGGCTCGAGGAACCGCTCTACGGTCTTGCCGTCAGGGTAGCGCTGTGGCGAGATGGTCGCTTGCAGCGTGAGAATCGGGTTGGGGTCGAAGCCGGGGTCCCTGCCGATGAGCGCGGCGAACCCCTTGATCACCAGACCGGCTCCCAGCAGCAGCACGAGCGACAGCGACACCTCGGCCACGACGAGCGACCGCAGCACGCGGTGATGCGCGCGGCTCGTTCCACCCCCGCGACCGTCGCGGAGCGAGTCCTGTGGGTCGACCGCCGAGCTGCGCCAGGCGGGCAACCCGCCACACGAGAGCGCGACGACGACCGCGAGCCCGACGGCGAAGCCGACTACCCGGTAGTCGACCGAAAGCCCCGCGAGCTGGGGAAGACGCACTGCGGCAACCGAGCCGATCGTCCGCACCCCGACCCACGCCAGTGCCAGCCCCGCGACGAGTCCGATCGCGGTCATCACGAGACTCTCGCCGAGCACGGGGCGCATGAGCTGGACGCGCGTCCCGCCTAACGCGGACCGGATCGCCAGCTCGCGCCGCCGCTGCACGGCGCGCGCGAGCAGCAGACTCGCGACGTTGGTGGCGGCGATGAGCAGCACCATGCACACAGCGCCGAACAGGAGGAGGAGTGGCTTCCTCACGCTGCGCACCCCCTCGCCAACGAGCGGCAACGCTCGGACCTGCTCGCCACGCAGCACCGGGTTGGCCGCCACGACGCCATCGAAAAGGCGCACGAGCTCCGCATGCGCGGACTGGGCGGTCGCGCCCGGAGCGAGCCTGCCTAACACGGACAGGAAGCTGCTCCGACGCTGCGACAGCTCGTCCGGGCTGAACCGCATCGGTTTCCACACCTGCGAGCGAAACACCTGCGAGCCATGCGGGATTCCCAGCCTGCGCGGCGCGATCCCCACCACCGTGTACGCCTGACCGTCGAGCCGGATGGCTTTCCCGACGAGGGCCGCGTCCCCACCGAACCGCTCGCGCCACAGTTCCTCGCCGATCACGACAACCTGGGGAGCGTCGGCCCGGTCGTCGTCGGCGGTGAGCATGCGCCCGCGAACCGCCCGAACGCCCAGCAGCGGGAACAGGTTACCGGTCACCCTCTTCACGCTGACCTGCGCGGTCTCGTCTGTCAGCTGAAGCAGCGCCGTCGTCGGCGCGATCGCCGCGAGTCCGTCGAGCTGATGCGTCTCACGGGCGAGGTCCGCGTAGTTCGGCGGTGAGAACGGTCCCGTGTCGAAGTGTGGTGTCGTCCGATAGACGGTGACGAGACGCTCGGGATTGCGGAATGGAAGCGGCTGCAGCAATGCCCGGCTGATCGCACTCGAGATGGCGGCGGTCGAGCCGATGCCAAGTGCAATACAAAGGATGGCGGACGCGGAGACCAGGGGGGCTCGCCGGAGCGAACGGACGGCGGCGAGTAGCTCGGTGACGACGGTGGGGGCAGGCACAGGCCGCAGCCTCTGTTTCAGGAGTCGATGTCTTGGACACCGTCCTAAACGTCGAGGTTTGACCGGTTGGGTCAAACGGAAGGCGGCCGACCAGCGAACACTTGGTAAACGCGACTCCGACCTCGTGGTTACCGCGGTTCGTGGTTCGAACGACGTGACGTGCGTGGCCCTAGTCTGCCCTCAGCGCTCCCGCGGGATCCTCCGAAGCGGCACGCCTGCCGGGGATCAGGCACGCCAGTGTTGCCACCACAACCACCACAGCGAGCACCGCTCCGAGCGCCGTCGCGTCCCACGGCTTCACCTCGAACAGGAAGCCGGACAGCGAGCGACTCGCGACGACCATCCCGGCAATCCCTGCTGCGTACCCTGCCAGCGCGAGCGTCAACCCTTCCCGCAGGATCAGACGCACCACGCCCGACGGTCGCGCGCCGAGCGCGAGGCGAATGCCGAACTCACGCCGGCGGTGGCTCACCGCGTAGCTCAGCATGCCGTAGATCCCCACCGCCGCCAGCGCGAGCGCGAGCAGGGCGAACGCGGCCATGAGCATCATCACGAATCGCGGCGGATCAACGACCGCCTCGAGCACCCGGCCCATCGACTTGACGTCGCCGAGTGGGAGCGTCGGGTCGAGGTGGCGGACTTCCTCGCGGACGATTGCCGTGAGCTGCGCCGGGTCACCGCGCCCCCGCACGACGAGATGCATCTTCCGCGCGGGGAATTGCCCCGTCGCGAAATACATCGCGGGCTCCGGGTCATCGCGGAGCGACGTGTTGCGAATGTCGCGCACGACGCCGACGACCTGGTGCTCATCGCCAGGAACGTTGCGGCTCGCGAGCGGGCCGATGTTCCGGACCGTCGTCCGGATGCGCTTCCCGATCGGGTCCTCGTTAGGCCAGAGTCGGCGGGCGAGTGTCTCGTTCACGATCACCACCGGCGTCGACCCGACGTCGTCGTGCGCGTCGAACGTGCGCCCACGGACGATCGGCGCGCGGACTGCCGCGAAGTACCCGGCATCGGCCGAGTGGAATTGCGCCATTGGCTCTTCGCCGGCGGGAACCGGCGCGGTACCGACCGGGAGATACGGAATGCGCCACCCGGGCTCGAGCGGCAGAAAGGTCGTGGTCCCCGCCGCGGCGATCCCGGGCCGCTGCTCGAGCGCACGCACCAGCGAGGCGTAGAACTGCTCGACGCGCGGCCACTCACGGTACGCCGCGTCAGGCAACTGCATGTCCGCGGTGATCGTGAATGCCGGATCGACGCCCGTATTCACCGCGAGCATCCGCGTCACGCTGCGAACGAGCAGCCCTGCGCCCGAGAGCAGGACGACCGCGAGCGCCACCTCGACGACCACGAGCGCGCTCCGCAACGCGCGGCCGTGCGTGCCGCTGCCTTTGCTGCCGTCCTTGAGCGAATCCTGCAGCTCCGAGCGCGACAGGATGAACGCCGGCACGAGCCCGAACGCGAGGGCGGTGAGCGCAGCCACGATGATCGCGAAGACGAGCACTGGTGCATCGATTCCGACAGCATCGGCGCGCGGGATTCGAACCGGCGACGCGGCCATCAATGCCTTCACGCTCAGCACCGCCACGACGAGTCCGACCACGGCGCCGGCGACTGCCAGCACCCCGCTCTCCGTGAGGAAGAGCCTAACGAGTCGCCCTCGGCTCGCTCCAATGGCGGACCGCAGCGCGACCTCGCGACGCCGGCCGCTCGCGCGCGCGAGCAGCAGGTTCGCGACGTTGATGCAGGCGAGCGTCAGCAGCAGGGCCGACGCGCCGAAGAGCGCGAACAGGCCGGGACGAAAGACGCCGGCCGTCTCGCGATCGAGCTCGATCACCTTCGGCGTCCACCCCGCGTTGGTCCCCCGGAACTCGTTCCCGAGCCTCAGCCCGAGCGCGGCGAGCTCGCGGTTCGCGCGGTCGGCGGTCACCCCCGCCGCGAGCCTCGCGACCGACTCCATGAAGTGCGCGCCACGGCTGTGGTAGTGGAGGTCCCACTGCAACTGCTGCCACAGATCGGTCTCGCCCGGAAACCCGAAGCCGGCCGGCATGATGCCAACGACGGTGTAGCTGAAGCCATTCAGTCGAATTGCTCGCCCGACGATTGCCGGATCACCGCCGAACCGCGTCTGCCACAGGCGGTGGCTGATGATCGCTTCGTGCTCTGGACCGAACAGACCCGCGTGAACGGTGAACCCACGCCCGACCGCGGGCTGTACGCCGAGCACGTCGAACAGATTTTCCGTCGTCTCGACCGCCGAGACTCGAATGGGATCGCCGGTTTCGTCGGCGAGATTGAGCTCCGGACGCCACCACGCTGCCGCGTCGGCGAAGACGGAGGAGAGCGCGCGGTAGTCGTGGAAGGTTACGGGCGAGATGGGCTCATGCTCGAGCCCCTTTTCCCGATTCGAATCCCAGATCGTGACCAGTCGGCCTGGATCGCGATACGGCAATGGCCGGAGCACGACGCCTTCGAGGAGGCTGAACACGCCGGCGGTCGAGCCGATGCCGAGTCCGAGGGCGAGCACGGCGGTAATGGCGAAGCTCGGGCTGCGAACGAGGCTTCGCAGTGAGAAGCGGATGTCGCTGATCAGAGTGTCCATGGGACCCGGGAGGAAAGGGCTGAACCTTGGACATGTCGTGGCTCGGAATCGTTCGCTGGCCTGGCGGTCGGGGCCAGCATCCAGAGAGAGGGTCGATACGGATGCATCGGAAACGGAGGACACAACTGATCTCGACCCTTGCTATCAGCAGTTTCCGTGGGATCCGATTCCCTTCGTTCTGGATGCCTGACGACCTTTACGCTTGAGTTGCCGAGTCAGCGTCGGTGACGATTGGTCTCGAACGCGAACACATCCGGCCGGCTGTAGTGGCCGGTGACATCGAGCGTCATCGACTCCTCTCTCGTTAGGCCCAGGTCGAGGTCGGCGACGAGGAGTGCAGGCGCATCGAACACCGGGTCGCAGACGTAGCGGCCATTCGGCGCAATGATCGCACTGCCACCGCGAAGCACGAACTGCTGCTCGCTCGTCACGATGGCCGGATGCGCCTCGAGCTCTGGCGGGAGCGCCGACACGCGCAGGAGCGAGCCGGCCGCGAGGACATAGCAGCGCCCCTCGAACGCGTAGTGTCGGCTCGCGACCTGCAGCATCTCCTTTACCGTCGGCCAGGCGGCGACGTGAATGTCCTCGCCGGATTCATGAAGTGCCTGACGAGCGAGCGGCATCCAGTGCTCCCAGCACACGAGCCCACCGACGCGGACGGAGCCGCCGACTGCGGGAACGTCGACGGCGCGCACCCCATGTCCGTCTCCCTGCCCCCACACGAGGCGCTCGGTGTAGGTGGGAACGAGTTTGCGGTGATGATTCAGGAGCGTGCCGTCGGGGCCGAAGGTGAGAAGGGCATTGAAGAGCGTGCCGCGCGCTGGCCCGTGGTCGACACGCTCGGTGACGCCGACGACGAGCGCGATGCCGTGACGCGCCGCGATGGCGCCAAGCGCGCGTCCTGACTCGCCATCCACCACGACGCTCTCGTTCGCCATCCGTCGGAAGACTGCTTTCACCGGGGCATGGTCCCAGAGCCCCGCGTCTCGGCAGACGTCCAGCCATGCGGGATACCCTGGCAGCCAGGTCTCGGGAAATACCGCGAGGGCGGCACCGGCGCGCGCTGCATCGGCGGCGCGGGTGTCGGTGAGCGCAAGCCCGCGCTCGAGATCGGGGGCGACTTCGTCCTGGACGATGGCGACGCGGAGGGTGGATGGCATAAGGCAAATCTGAGGTGGCGACTGGCGACTGGCGACCAACAGCCGGCGACGGGGGACGGGCGAGGGGCGAGGGTTAACCAGCGGAAACCCTCGGGATGCTTGTCTCGCTGAGGGAGGCCTTCAGAGTTTGCCCGCTTCTTCACCGCGCCCGTCCCCCGTCGTCCGTCCCCGGTTCTTATATAGACGTCCGATACGACGCAACCATGTTCTCATATCGAGTGTCTATACGAAACCAATGACCGACCGACAGACCAACCTGCTTCAGGGAACGCTCGACCTGCTCATCCTCAAGTCGCTCGCCCTCGGCGATCTGCACGGGCTGGGCGTTGCTCGGCGCGTCGAGCAGATCACCCGCGGTACGTTCCAGGTGAAGCCCGGATCGCTCTTCCCGGCGTTGTATCGCATGGAGGAAGCGGGCTGGCTCACGTCGTCGTGGGGAGCGTCCGAGAACAACCGTCGGGCGAAGTTCTACAAGCTCACCGCCGCCGGACGCCGGCAGCTCGACGCGGAGACCAGCGAGTGGAAGCGCATTGCCGTCGCGATCGGGTTTGCCCTGCAGGCCACCTAACGAATACCCACCACGGGAGCTGGTGCCCATGTCGCCGTTCAGCCACACGCTTTCGCGGCTCCGCAGCGCGCTGCGCAACCTGTTCACCCGGCGGCGTGTCGAGCGCGAGCTCGATGCCGACGTGCGCGCCTACGCGGACCTGTTGACCGACGAGAAGATCCGCGCCGGCATGGATTGCAGTGCGGCGAGACGTGCCGCACTCGTTGAGCTGGGCGGCATCGAGCGCGTGAAGGACGAGGTCCGCGAGGTGCGAACAGGCGCACTGCTCGAGGCCACGGCACGCGACATTCGCTATGCGATCCGCACGCTCGTTCGGCGGCCCGGGTTCACGGTGGTGGCGGTGATCGCCCTGGCGCTCGGAATCGGTGCGACGTCGGCGATCTTCAGCGTCGTGAACGGTGTGCTGCTTCGGCCGCTGCCGTATCGCGACCCGAACCGGCTGGTGGTGATCCTGCATGAGGGACGTAACCCGGTCGCGCCGGCGAACTATCTGGACTGGAAGCGACAGAGCTCGCTCTTCTCCTCTTTCGGCGCGGCGGAATACTGGTCGGGGACCGTGACGGGCGACGTGCCCGAGCGCGTGCACGGACTCAAGGTCACATCGGACGTGTTGGCGATGACCGGGGTCAGCCCGGTGCTCGGTCGCCTGTTCCGCGCGGACGACGATGCCGTGACGGGCGATCGCCCGATCATTCTCGCCTGGGGGTACTGGCAGCGCCGATTCGCCGGGCGGCCCGACATCCTTGGCACCCCACTGATCGTGAGTGGCACGTCGTACACGGTCGTCGGCGTGATGCCGCGCGGGTTCGACTTTCCGATGTTCTGGGCACCCGATGCGCAGATGTGGACCCCGCTCGCGTTAGGCGAGCGGGCATCGAGCCGGCGATCGCAGAGCCTGCGCCTGTTCGCGCGACTCGCGCCCGGCACGTCCGTGGCGGCGGCACAGGCGCAGATGTCCGCGATTGCCGCGAATCTCGAGCGAGCGTTTCCCGGAACGAATCCGGCCGTGAAGGTGACGCCGCTCGGCACCATGGTCACGGGCGACGTGCGGACCGCGCTGTTCGTCCTCCTCGGTGCGGTCGGGTTCGTGCTGCTCATCGCCTGTGCCAACGTCGCGCACATGCTGCTGGCACGGGCATCGGCGCGGCATCGCGAGATGACGGTCCGGCTCGCGCTCGGGGCGAGTCGGACGCGACTGCTCCGTCAGCTGTTGACCGAGAGTGTCGTGCTCGCGCTCGCCGGCGGTGCGTTAGGCATCGCGCTCGCCCGGCTCGGGCTTCGCACGCTCGTGGCGCTCGCCGGGGCGAGCCTTCCGCGAGCGGACGCCATCGGGCTCGATCTCACCGTGCTCGTCGTCACCATAGTCATCTCGCTGGTGACGGGACTCGGCTTCGGCTTGCTCCCGGCCCTTCGGGTATCGCGACGCGATATGTCGGAGGCCCTTCGCGACGGCGCCCGAGGTTCCACCGACGGTGCAGGGCGGAGCCGGGTTCGCTCGATCCTGGTGGCATCGGAGATTGCGCTCGCGCTGGTGCTGCTCGCGGGCGCGGGACTCGCGATGCGCAGCTTTGCCGCGCTGCGCGCGATCGACCCGGGGTTCGAGCCGCGCGGCGTGCTGTCGGCGGTCGTCTCGTTGTACGGAACGGCCGAGGCACCGCCGGGACGCCGCGAGGTGTTCTATACGGCGATGCTCGAGCGCGTACGTCAGCTGCCCGGCGTGGAATCGGCGAGCCTGATCAATCACCTCCCGATCGCCGGAGACATCTGGGGCCTGCAGTTCCTGATCGAGGGGCGCCCGCGTCCTCGGCCCGCGGATGTCCCCAGGGCGACGTTTCGTGTCGTGTACCCGGGCTACTTCGCGACGATGCGACTCCCGCTGCTGCGCGGACGAGACGTCGCGGAGACGGACCGCGCGGACGCGCCGCGCGTCGTGGTCGTGAACGACTTCTTCGCGCGGCGGTACTGGCCGAACGAGGACGCCGTGGGCAAACGCGTCACGTTCGAGCCGTCAGCCGTGGCGCCGACGTGGTTCACGGTCGTCGGCGTGGTGAAGAACGACGTGCAGTCGGACTGGTCGGGGCCACCGCAGGAGGAGGTGTTTCTCCCCTATCTGCAGGAGCGCGAGTACCTCCAGAGCGACGGCGGGCACGTCGGATACATGACGCTGATGGTGCGTGCATCGTGTGGCCGCGCGCGCTCCTGCGACCCGGCGTCGCTCGACCCGGCGTCGCTCGCTCCTGCGATTCGCGACGCCGTCGGCTCGCTCGACCGATCGGTGCCGGTGACCGACGTCCAGACTATGGAGGACGTGATCGCCGGCGCGAACGCGGGGCCGCGGTTCACGCTCGTTTTGCTCGCGACGTTCGCCACGGTGGCGCTGGTGCTGGCGGCGGTGGGTATCTACGGCGTCATCAGCTACGCAGTATCTCGCCGGACGCACGAGATCGGCGTGCGAGTAGCGCTCGGGGCGAGCCCCGCCGCAGTCGTTAGGCTCGTCGTCGCGCAGGGCATGCGCGTCGTGAGCGTGGGGGTGGCGGTCGGGCTCGTGGGGGCGCTCCTCGCGAGCCGGCTCATGACGCAGCTCGTGTACGGTATCCGCGTCACGGACCCGGCGACGTACGCCGGCGTGGCCGCGCTGCTCGCCGCCGTGGCGCTCGTGGCGAGCTACATCCCGGCCCGTCGGGCGACGGGGATCGATCCGTTGGTGGCGATGCGTGATACGTGAGGGGTCAGAGTCCCAATTGATCATTCGAACGCAGGGCGTTCGAATGATCAATTGGGACTCTGACCCCTGACCCCTGACGGAGCCTAACGTTGCGCATCGGTCTCCTGGTGGAACGCCGCCTTCCACGTATCACCGCTCCGAACGTAGACCGTCGTCGACCACGCGTCCGAATGCACCGGCTGGTCCCCGCACGTCACGTCGGACATGGCCCGCAGCGTGAGCAGCGCGACGTCCGGCGAGAGCGCGTGCACCTCCTCGGTCCGGAGCACATAGCCGCCGACCTTGCACGTGTCCGTCTCGATCCCGTGCGCGATGTCCTCGCGGCTGCTCAGTCCGGTGCCACTCACGTACACCGCGTTCGGTAGCAGCAAGCTGCGGAAAAACGCGGCGTCCTTCCGCTTCCACGCCTCCCACGCCTGGCGCTCGATCGCGATGATCTCCTCCCGCACCGGACCGCTCGCCGCGTGACCGGGCGACGGGCGAGGTGGAGCACATGCCGCGAGACCCAGGAGGACCGCCGTGGACGCCACCGCTCGCTGCCAGACATGACCGTGCATGCGCGCTCGCTTGAATGAAGACGGCAATACGCTACACGTGACCCGGCGCGCACGCACCGTGCCTCCTGTCGCGTTTGGCGACACTCCCAACTTTGCCGGAGGACTTGCGGGCGTGATGCACGCCGCAGGCGGGCAACGGACTGCGTTGCAGCGGCGCGGCGACAATCCCACACCTGGCCGGTTCAGTCGCGAATCGCCATGCCAATCAGCCGGCGGCACGGTGCGGGGAGTGCCTTACGAGGGATCGTCGCAAACAGGAGACGGTCCCATGCTGTCCTTCGTGTCCGCTCTTTCGGTCAATTTGATCGCATCGATTGCCGGTGCAACCGTGGATAGCTCCCGGGTGGTCGCGGTGAGCGCGAATGCTCCGGAAGTTCGCGTGATGCCGATCGGGGGCAGCCCGGTGGCGGCGAGCCCGGAGCGCACCATTCTGAGAACCGCGTCGCGCTATCTCGGGACTCGGTATCGCTTCGGCGGCACGAGACCCGGCGCGTTCGACTGCTCGGGGTTCGTCCGCTACGTGTTCGCGCGTCACGGCGTGGGGCTGCCCCGGACGGCGAGCGAGCAGGCGGCAGTAGGCCATTCTATAGTTGTGGGCGTGGATTCGCTCATGGTTGGGGACCTGCTGTTCTTCCGAACCAGGCGCGGCGCCGCGAGCCATGTCGCGATCTACGCCGGCAACGGCCGGATCATTCACGCCAGTTCGGGAAGCCGGCGCGTCCGCTACGACGACCTGATGTCCCCGCGCGGACGGTGGTTCATCGAGCACCTGACGTCGGTTCGTCGCGTCACTGGATAGTGGGGTCGGAGTCGGATTGCATCGCT
>DASUGD010000070.1:0-14285 GCA_036274195.1 Gemmatimonadaceae bacterium
CGTTGCGGATGATGTCCCGTACAACGTCCAGCGGATCGCCTACGTGGCGTGGGAGCTCCTGCGCGTGGAGCCGGACGCGCCGCTCACCGTGGAGGTCGTGGAGCGGGCGCGGACGACGATCATCACGCAGGAGCACCCGGCGTACGCACAGCTCTGGACGAGCCTAACGACGCCGCAGAAGAAGGTGCTGAAGGCGGTGATCCTCGAGGGTGGTGGGGGTCTCACGTCGGCCGACGTGCTCCGGCGGCACGGTGTGGCGGCGGCCACGATGCACAAGACACTCGGCGTTCTCGACGACAAGGGGATCATCCGGGAGGACGAGGCGGAGGCGTCGCCGAGGTACAGGCTGGAGGATCCGTTCTTCGGTGCGTGGCTCAGGCACGTGCAGGAGTCCGGTCATGCCTAACGCCCCAGCACGACGGGCGACACCCGTTAGGTGCCGCCCGTGGAGTGCAACTGTTCTGCCGGATGGTTAGGGCGTCACGTACTGGCTCAGGAACCCCAGCGCCGTGGGCGTGTCGAGCCGCACGTCGACGGCGTAACCCTGGCAGCCGAAGTGTCGCACTGCGTCGTTGACGCCGACGATCGTGTTCGGGTCCCCGTTGGCGAGGAACATGGGCCCGCCCGAATCACCAAAGCACACGCTCCCGTGGCTGCTCTCGCCCTCGGCACCGGAGAGCTTGATGAAACCTCCGACGAGCGCCTGTATCTTGGCCGTCGTCACCTTGCGGACTCCGTCGAGACCGGAGGTCTGCATGCCGTGCAGACGACCCTCGCCGTAACCGACGACAAGTGCCCGGTCGCGGGCCAACCCTCCCCGTTGGTAGAGCTCGCCCAGAAGGCCAAGGGTCGGAAGGTCGTACACGGGGATGCCGGTGGTAGAGCCCGCGGGCAGGATGATCACGCCGATGTCATCGTCGGTGGACGCGAATGCGGTCGTGGAGACAGCGAACGCCGAAATCGGCGGCAGCGGGATGACGTCCGGGACGAAGGAGACGTAGTAGACCGTACCGGGCCCGAGGAGGCAGTGCCCGGCGGTGAGCAGGACCGTCGGCGAGATGAGGCTCCCGCTGCAGAGGAAGTCGATGGTGCCCTCGCCGCCCTGGTCGATGAGGACGACGCCGACGCCGCCGTACGCGCTGCCGGTCGGCTGGCCGTTGGTGATGAGGTGCGGGCCATCGGGCACGCGGGCGGATGGTGCGGTGGGGGCGTTGGCGGAGGGATCGCTGCAGGCGAGCGCGGCGGCGAGCGAGGCGGGGAGTACGGCACGTACCAACTTCGCGTTAGGCATGGGTTCCTCCGTTGCAGTACGGCTGCGCACGATGGTGGGACGGCGTCGTCCCGCGATATCTATGGTGCGGTGTGGCCGCGCAGCAACGTCAGCCGTTGGCCGGGGACCGAGAAGCAGTTAGAAGCGGTTCGCCGATAGCGCGCCGAGAGCATTACGGGGGCGGCACCGTTAGGCGCCGCCCCCGTCGATCGAGACTAGAGGTAGCCCGCCTGTGCGCCCGCGATTACCTGGTTCACCGTCCGCAGCAACCCAGCGGCCGTGGCCGGCGTGAGCTGCTTACCCGACTGTGTCCGCACGCGCTCGGCGAACAGACCGAGTACGGTCTTCGCGAGCTGAACGTTGCCCGCCTGAAGACTCGCGAGCGCCTGATTGAGGAGGATGACGTACGAGGTCGCGGAGTTGCCCGGAAGTCCCACCGTCCCCATGCGAGTCACGAGTCCGCGCAGCGCGGTGACCGCGGAATACGAGCAATCGATACGAGGGAACGACCGGCCATTCTTGGCATCGGTGACGGTGACCGGGCTCGTCTCGAGACGCGTCTCGATGGCGGCCGGAGTGAGCGCTTCCCCCGACTCGATGAGCAGCGCCGCGCAGCCGGCCGCGTGCGGTGACGCCGCGCTCGTACCGCCTGTCGCGGAAGTGAACGTGCCTCCGGCAAGAAAATCGGACGTGATCGACACACCCGGCGCGAAGATGTCCGTCGTGGCATTGCTGTTCGAGAACGCCGCAACCACGTCGTCGTCGGTCGTCGCGCCAACCGACACGACGTTGCTGAGACACGCTGGTGCCGTCATCATCGTGCCGGAGCTGTTGTTCCCCGCCGCGGCAAATGCGATGACGCCCATCGAGCGAAGCGTGTTGATGGCCGCCGCGCCTGCCATCGTGAACGCCGTGGCGTTGTCGCACGCGCCCGCGAAGAGCGTGTTGGTGCCGAAGCTCATGTTGATCGCTCGCACCTGAAGCGTCGCGTTGTTCCTGATGAGATAGTCGAGTGCCGCGACGATCTCGCTGAACGCGTAGAAGCATCCGGAGAGGCTGCAGTTGTCCGTCACCTTGATGGCGACGATGCTGGCGGCCGGCGCGACGCCCGGAGCGCTCACGATCCCATTCGACGCAACGATCCCGGCCACAAACGAGCCGTGGCCCGCGTCGTCCTCCGCGGCGCCGGGGCCGACCTGTCGGTCGGTCCCGTTAGGGCAGAATCCGACTCCGGCGGGGCCGTCCGGATTTCCGAAGCACGCCTGGTGCACGACGGCGTCGGCGAGGTCCGGGTGGTCGGTATCGATTCCGCTGTCGAGAATGGCGACGACGACGCCCTGCCCGAGATTGCCGACCTGGCGCCTCTCGTCCGCGGCGATGACATGGACGCTCGACGCGAGCTGGCCGGCACCGCCAACGTCGAGATCGATGCGACGCACGTTCTGATCACCTGCAAGCGCGTGCACCGCTTCCTCGGAGCGGACATTCGCCGAGAACGCGGGTACGGACTCATACTGGCGAAGGGCGACGAGTGCTTCCGGTTTGACGCGGCCGATCGCGGACCGCTGTGCGGCTGCTACCCTGTCCCGCAGTCGAGCGAGGCCCGGGGGCGGGGGCACGCGGAGCCCGGCTTCCGGCGCAGTCGCGTCCGCACTGGTCGTCTCGAGCTCCGGCACCTGCAGCGCGATGACGAGGCGCGGGCTCCGACCGGCGCGGATCGCCTCGAGTACCCCCGGGCCGATGCGTTCTTCCGGCTGGACCATGGCGTTCGGAGAAAGAGGCGGGACCGGTCCGGCGGCGTCTGGTACCCTGTCGCATGCGGCGACAGCGAGAACAAGGAGAATGGCGGCGAGGAAACGCGGGGAGCGGTTCATTGGGCGGGTGCCTCGGGGAAGGGTTGGATCGGTCGCGTTCTGATCCGGCGGAGGCATCCACCTTCGGACGCCGTTGCTCCCCCCACGCTGCGGCAGTGGCGTCACCCGTCCGAGTCCGCGGGCGTTATCGCGCGGTAACGCCGCTCATTCCCGTCCTGTTGGTTCGACGATCCGGCTCCGAGCGCGCCTCGCGGTACTACCTCGACCGCGAGAAGCAGACGGCCACCACCACATCCGCGGGCGCCATGAGTGCCTCACCGATTCTGTGCGCGCGCACGTACGCCGTCGTCGGGGAGGGCGTGGACCATCTCCACGGTCCACTCAGTGGGCTGGGAGGGCATCGGCCGAATCAGCGCCGGCGTTTCTTTTTGCCTTTCTTGCGCCCGCGAACCTTTCCCCCGGCCGCTCGTTCCCCTCCGCGCTCCGCCTGCGCCGACAGCGCCGCGAACCACTCCGCGAGCGCCTCGTCCACCGAGAAGTCATAGTACCTGACATCCGACCCCGGCCGCGGCAGGCGTGCCGCCATGTCGTCAGGCAGGTCCTCGGCCGCCACCTCCTCGCGCAGCCCGAGCTTGTCCAGCGCGTCCGTCATGAACTCCACGACCTCGCGCGCGGCGGCCGCCGACGACGCCGGCTTCGGTGAGGCCGGTGGCTTGCCGCCGAGCACGAGTGTCGAGATCAGCGCCTCGATGGCAATCGGCAACGGCATCGCACCCGCTACCCTCGTCAGGGCCTCCGCGAGCACCGCTGCCTCGTCCGGGCCACGCGGTACGTAGGAGATGGTGCCGGGCGAGCGCAGCCAGAGGTCGTTCTCGAACGGAATCAACCGGCCGATGACGAAATACCCCGGCTGCACGCGAGCCTCCTCGTTATGCTCGTGCACGCGATGCGCGCGCCCGCCGCGCACGGAGCGCACCGTGATGTGACTCTCCTCGACTGTCTCCACGGCGAAGATGTCGAGGATGGACCCCAGGAGCCCGCGCGCGAGCCGCTGCTGGCGCGCGGGGATCTCGGCGAAGCGCTCGTCCAGGACGAGCGCTTCCATCACGGGCATGTCGAACGTCACGGTGTCGCGCTCGACGAGACTCCATTCCTGCTCGCGGACGTTGCGCGTGAACGCCATGCTTTCGCGGTCCAGTCCGCGACCGCCGACGCTCCATCGCGAGAAGTACCACGCGGACGCCATGCGCTCGTAGGCCAGCACTTCGTCGCCGAGCACGAACATCTCGGCGCGCTGGAACAGCCGGTCGAGGAGCCAGACATGCGCGGTGGCCCGAGGGATGGGGATGGAAGCGATCACGTCGCGACCGTCGCGGCCCGTGGCGAGGTGGCAATCGAGGTCGTGCTCGAGCCCGACCTCGCGGATGATCGCGTCGGCGTCGCCGAGGGCAGCTTGGCGCTGCGCGGCGCTCACGTGGAACGACGCAGCGGCACGAGTCAGGGCCTCGAGCTCGTCAGGCGCTCCGCGGGTGAACTGCGACGGCCGGCCGCTGGCCGCAACCATTTCATCAATGAGCCCCAAGGCGAGGAGCCGGGTCGTCTGTGCTATCACCGCGCCTTCGGGTGCTTCAGCGGCAATCAGATCGATGGCGGCCGGGGCCGCGGCAGATCGAGGAACCGTCGAGCGCAGCGTGGCGAGGCCGGACACGATGGCGTCGAGCATGCTGGCCGGCAGGCCGTCGAGCGGCCACACACGGAGGTTGTTGTCAGGCGTCGTCGTCCGGGCCCTCTGGCTCACTGACCGAAGGGAGCTCGACCCGCCGGTGGATCGCGTCGAGGGAAACCTCGGTGGGCTGGGCGGTCATGGCCATACGATAGACACCTCGGCGCCGAGATAACAAGCGAACATGCGCCGAGGGTAGCATGGCCGAGCGCTATTTCGCAGCGGGTCCCGAACGCACTAGGTGATGCCGGTCGCACGCCGATGCTCCACGCGAACGTCGGGAACATCGGGGGCGACTCCGTCGAGCGCGCGCGCGACGGCCTCGGTGAGAAAGAGGTCGTAGAGTCCGCGGGGAAACGTCATTCGTAGCACCGAGGTGATGATGTGCGGCGAACGCAATCTGCCAACTATAGCATCGTGATGCTATAGTACCGTGATGCTAAAGTAGCATGAACCGATTCCCTCCGTGACCAGGCATGGCCGCGATCATCGACCGGCAGCAGGAGCAGCAGGAGCTCAAAGCGCTTCTCGAGGACGGCGAGCCGCGCCTCGTGCTGCTGTACGGCCGGCGCCGCGTCGGAAAGACATTCCTTCTCACGCACACATGGCCCGCCGAGCGAACGTTCTACTGGACGGCATCGGCGACGACACCCGGCCAGAATCGCGAGCAACTGATCCGCGACGCCGCGCAGTGGTCGGGCCAGTCCATCCGTGTCGAGGACTATCCAACGTGGCGAACCGTGTTCCGCCTGCTGTTGGACCTTCGCGTCCCACAACCGCTCGTGATCGTCCTGGATGAGTTCCAGTACCTGGGGGACGACCCGAAGAACCTGGCCGGCGTTGCCTCCGAGCTGAACGCGGCATGGGAACAGCGCAGACCCGCTCGTCCGCTCGTGTTCGTCATCTCCGGTTCGGCGGTGAGCACGCTCGAAGCCCTGGACGGCGGGGGTGCACCACTTCACGGGCGGTTCGCGTGGAAGGCGGAGCTTCGACCGTTCGACTACTGGCACGCCGCCCAGATGGCGAGCTTTCGGTCGCTGCGCGACCGCGCGCGCACGTATGGAGTATTCGGCGGCACGCCGCGATACCTAACGTCGATACGGCCCGCCCGTTCGCTCGCGTCGAACGCCACGACCCTCATGCTCGCTCCGCGGGGAGAGGTTCGCGGGCTGGTGGAGACTGCGATCCTGCAGGAGCAGGGGCTGCGCGACGTACAGAAGTATCAGGCCATCCTGCGTGCGATCGGCGCCGGGAGCACGGCGCTGAACGAGATCGGACAGCGTGCGGGACTGCCCGGCGACACGACACTCCGGGACAAGATCGAGCGGCTCGTGGGGCTCGGCTACGTCGCTCAAGAGCGAAACATCGGGGCGGGATCGACGGTGCCGTTCCGTTACCGGATCGCCGATCCCGCATTCGCCTTCTACTATGAGTTCGTTGCCCCTCACGAGGCCGCTCTCGAGCGGAGCGATCCCGCACGGCTCTGGCGCCAGGTCGTCGAGGCGCGACTCGATGACTACATGGGCCATGCATTCGAGCGGATCGCCGCGGAAGCTTATGCGCGTCGTGAGCAGCGCCTTCGACTGCCGATTCCGCGGGAGTGGGGGAGGTGGGAGGGAACGGACCGGGAGGGCAAGTCGCTGGAGATCGACATCGTCGCACCGCTGACCGACGGTCGCGTGCTCACGGGCGGCGTGAAGTGGAACAAGAGAGCACTCGATCGTCGGTGGCATTTTCATCACCTCGACATGCTCGACCGGCTTTCGCACGCGGGTGTGAAGTGGGCGCATGCTGCCAGGCGGCCGGACTCGCCGCTCCTGTATGTGGCCGCCGGGGGATTCACGAGGGACTTCGTGAGTGTGGCGCGGGCGAGTCGCGACGAGGTCTATCTGTGGACGCTGGCCGATCTGTACAAGCCTGTCAGCCGGCGCGCCACACGCAGATGAATCGCTGCTCAGCACGAGGGCTCGCCTTCGGCGGGGTCCAAACGCCTTACCGCGCACGATTTCCTCGCGGCGCTACGCGAGGCCGTGCACGCGATCGAAGTACGCCGGCAGATCGATCACGAGCGGAGGGGCGTCGTGATCCGGTCGCCACTCGAGCGACTCGGTGAGGATCTCGAAGGAATCGTCGGGCCGATAGTGCTCGACCGTGCGCGCGTCGGTGTCGACGATCCCTCGGCGCCGAGAGAACAAGCGAACATGTGCCGAGGGTAGCGTTGGCAAGCGTGTCGTTGCGTCATCGAACCGACGCCGCGGTGGACGAGCTTACGCCGTCGCTGTACTGGCCGATCCGCGCCGTATCGCTTTCGTCGAAGAGTCGTACGGTTACCGGGACTCGCCCAGGACACGCCGGAAATACTTTGGCAGATCGATGACGAGCGGCTCGGTGAACCGATCCGGCTGCCATGCGAGCGCGTCGGTCAGTGTTTCCGGCGACGCGTCGTTAGGCCGCCACCGCTCCACGCGCCGAGCATCGACGTCGATGATCCAGTACTCCGGCACACCCTTCCGCTGATACAGCTCGCGCTTTTCGCCGCGATCGGTGTGCAGCGTCGAGGGCGAGAGGACTTCTACCGTGAGCGACAGGCAACCTACCTCTTCCCAGGAGCGCGGTGCATTCCCATCGACGAGTGGGACGACGAACAAGTCCGGCTCGACCATGTCTTTCGGCCCGAACAGCACGTCTGCCGGGGCGATGATCGCGACGCCCAAGGCATGCTCCTCCAGATACGGCATCAGTATCCTATACAGCGCTCCAACGGCGTGCTGATGGGTCCAGCTTGGCGCCGGGGTCACGAACAGCTCCCCGCCGATGACCTCGTAGCGGTTGCCGTCGTCGGGGAGGGCGCGGACCATCTCGACGGTCCACTCCGTGGGCTGGGCGGGCATGGCCATACGATAGACCCCTCGGCCGGAGGCGGGCAAGCGAACATGGGCCGAGGATGGCGTGGGTGAGTGTGTCGTGTGCCACCGAATTGCTGCGCCGGTTGTCACGCGAACGCCGCGATCCCGACGCCAAGTGTCGGAGCTCCGGAGACGCGGCAGCGACGTGTGACGCTCGAGAGGCACTGCTCGTGTCGGTGATGTCGAGGAGGTGCCATGGCGTCCTGCACGGTCACCTGGGGCGAGTCGTTAACGTCGCCTAACGACGCCTGGTTCACCGTACGCCGCCCGAAATGATCCTGCAACAAACGAGGCTCGCGCGCGCGCTATTCCGCGGCGAGCTCCGAACAATGCGCGCTGACGTCGACGCCGTGTACTTTGGCGAGTCGAACGGCCGGGAGCGCGTCGAACGGAATCAGGTCCTGGAAGTGGCGCGCGGAAGAGATGTTTTCTGGGACAGCATTTCCGTGCGGTGGAAGAGCGCGAGCGGTGTCCAGACGCGAACGGTCCGTGGGCTCCGCCGTGGCGATGGTGGTCGCTTCGTCGATGTCTGGCAAGCGCTCGCCCATTACGAGGCCGTTCTCGCCGCAGAGCGCGCGTTCAACGAACTGCTGACGCGTGACGCGTATTTCAACCGCCGCGCGTTCGTCACCTGGGCTTCGTCCGTAGAGGGACTGCTGGCGCGGATCCCGCACCACGTGGACGCGTTACTCCCCTCGAACGGTTTTGCCGACGCGCTCCGAAACTGCCGCCGATTTCGAGAGAGCGGTGAGACGATACGCCGGGATCGGAACGACGACTACGTCAAACGGCAGAGGGTCCGCCATGCCGCACTGCTGAGCGCTGTTGGCGGTGATCATGGTCTCACGGAAGAACAATCCGATGCCGCCGTGCGCGATGAGGACAGATGTCTCGTTGTCGCAGGCGCCGGGACCGGGAAGACGACCACGATCATCGCGAAGCTGAGGTATCTCGTACGAGCCGGAATCGCTCGACCGGAACAGATCCTCACGCTCACGTTCGCGAGAAAAGCCGCGCGCGAAGTGAGCGAGCGAATTGGGACGGCGTCTCACGATCGAATGGCGGTTCGAACCTTCCACGCGCTGGGCATGGAGATCATCGCCCAGGCGGAGGGCAAGAAGCCAACACTCTCGAGGCTCGCCGAGGACGCGAAGGCCCGCGGTGCGCTCATCACTCGCGTGCTTCGTGAGTCATTCGAGCTGCCCGAGCTCCGCGACGATGTACTCGACTTCTTCGCCTACCATCTCTTTCCGCTCCGGCGGCCGCACGACTTCGACACGCCACACGCGCACCACTCGTTCGTCGAGTCGCATGGCCTTCGCACCCTCGGCGGCGAACGCGTGAAGAGCAACGCGGAGCTCCTGATCGCCAACTGGCTCTTTCGAAACGGCATCGAGTATCAGTACGAGCCCAAGTACGAGCACGACGTCGCAACCGTTCAGTATCGGCAGTATCAGCCGGACTTCTACCTGCCCGAGCACCGCGTGTACATCGAGCACTTCGGGGTCGATCGCGACGGAAGGACCGCGCCCGGGATCGACGCGGAGAAGTACCGTGCCGGGATGCTGTGGAAGCAGGAGGTACACAAGAAGCACAAGACTCGCCTCGTCACGACGTACACGTGGGAGCTCGAGCCCGCCCACGCCTTCCTGAAGAAGCTCGAAGGAAAACTGACGGAGCACCGCGTAACATTGCGTCCTCTAACGCCGGCAGAGTTACGTCGCGCAGTGGAGCGCCAGCTGTTCGTCGCGCCGGTGGCCCGGTTGTTCGGGACGTTCTTGAGTCTCTTCAAGGGAAACCAGTGGACCTTCGCCGAGCTGGAGCTCTCGAGGCTTGCGAAAGCGGATCGGCCGCGCGCCGACGCGTTCCTTCGCCTCTTTCGACACATATACGCTCAGTACGAGAAAGCACTCGCCGAGAACGAGGAGATCGATTTCGACGACATGATTGGCCGAGCGACAACGCACGTTCTGGAGGGCAGGTACCAGTCGTCGTTCTCGCGGGTGGTGGTCGACGAGTTCCAGGACATTTCGCGAGGACGAGCACGGCTGCTCAAGGCACTACTCGCGCAAGTGGAAGACTCGAGGCTCTTCTGCGTCGGGGATGATTGGCAGAGCATCTACCGGTTCGCGGGCAGCGACGTCGGCATCATGACGGGTTTCGAGCAGGAGTTTGGGTTCGCTCATCGGTGCCACCTAACGCGAACACACCGATTCAACTCCGAGCTTCTGTCCGCTAGCTCGGAGTTCGTTCAGCGGAATCCGGCGCAGATCGCCAAGAGTCTCACGGCGGAAAAGGACCGTGGCAGCCCCGCGGTAGAAGTGCTCACCGCTTCGAACGGAGAGAGCAAGGAGGCAATGCTGGGGCGCGCGCTTGCGCAGATTTCAGGTGACGTTCGGCGTGCGTCCGGTCCCGCAGTCACGAGCGTGCCCGAGCGCCGATCCGTGCTCGTGCTGGGGCGTTACCGGCACTCGCTTCCCGCGAATCAAGAGGAGATAGAGCAAGCCTACGCTCCGTTGAGCTTCCGATGGATGACGGTGCACACGGCGAAGGGCGTCGAGGCCGACTACGTCGTCGTGGTGGGCGCGACTGCTGGAGAGTATGGGTTTCCGTCCGAGATCGCCGACGATCCGCTTCTCGGGCTCGTGCTTGCGAGGCCGGACCCGTATCCGCACGCGGAGGAGCGCCGGGTGTTTTACGTGGCGTTGAGCAGGGCGCGTCGCCTGTGTGTGGTCCTCACGCATTCAGCGCGGCAGTCGGAGTTTGTCGGCGAGCTGGAGGCGCCGGCGTTTCGAAGTTGGGTGAAGTCGAGCGGTGATGGGAACGCCGAACATTCATGTCAGGTCTGCGGCGGGCCTCTCGTGCCTCGCACGGGACGACACGGAGTTTATTGGGTCTGTAGTCACTACCCGCGGTGCGAGGGCAAGGCTCGCCGTTGTCCCAAGTGTGGCGTTGGCCCGCTGTTATCAGAGGGCAGTTACTTCCGCTGCAGAAACGTTGGCTGTGACTTCACAGCACCACGCTGCCCGGGCTGCGGGATTGGAATGCTCGTTGAGCGGGAGAGCAAGAGAGGGAACCCGTTTCTTGGATGCACGGAGTATCGGGCGCGTGGACAAGGGCCCTCGTGCTCCTACGTTCGCTATTGAGCACACGGATTGGCTCGCCACTTTGGGGAAGCGGTGCCTGACGGCGGAGGAGGTCCGCATCCATCGCTGTGATCAGCGAAGAGATAGATCTGGACGGGCTTGCTTGTCGTACTCGTTTAGAGTACGATTGTACTCATTATGCGTACACCGCGACGTCTGCTAGCGGGCGGAAGTGAACCTGCGCAAACGCTCTTTGGGCAAACGCGCCAACGGGTCCTCGGCTGGCTCTATGGGCATCCGGACGAGGAGTTCTATCTGCGGGAGATCGTTCGGCAGACGGGAGCCGCACACGGGGCGGTTCAGCGCGAGCTGGAGTTGTTGACCGGCGCCGGGCTCCTGGAGCGCGAGGTGCGCGGGCGGCATGTTTACTTTCGGGCGAATCGGGAGTCGCCGATCTTCCCGGAGTTGCAGTCGATTCTCGCGAAGACCGTTGGCCTGACGGACGTCCTTCGCGAGGCTTTGACCCCACTTGTCGACAAGGTTCGTGTCGCGTTCGTGTTCGGTTCCGCCGCGCGGAACGAATTGCGAAGCGACAGCGATATCGACGTGGTTGTTGTCGGAGACACGACCTTCGCGGAGGTCGTCGCCGCGCTTCGTCAGGCCCAAGGACGGCTTGGTCGGGAAGCAAATCCAACCGTCTATACTGCGAGCGAGTTCCGCGACAAGCTTCGGGCGCGTCACCACTTTCTGACCGCTGTACTCAGCGAGCCGATCGTGTTCCTCATCGGAGGCGTGGATGACCTTGACCGATTGGGAGCGAAACGGGTGGCTCAAGGCACATCGGACGAGCGCGACCGAGATTCGCGATCTCCTCGCCGTGGTCGACCGCGACCTCCACGATAGCAACACTGATAAGCTGAGTGCCGATTGGCGGCTGACTATTGCGTACAACGCCGCCTTACAAGCGGCGACGGCCGCGCTGTCGGCGGCAGGGTATCGTGCGTCGCGCGACCAACATCATTACAGGGTAATCCAGTCGCTGGAAGCGACGATCGGTGCCGAGCCAGAGCTGATCGCGGTCCTGGATTCGTTTCGCAAGAAGCGAAACATCGTCGACTATGAACGCGCCGGCGCCGTGTCCGATGGCGAGGCGACGGAGATGCGGCGGCTCGCGATTCGAATTCGAGATGACGTCGTTGTGTGGTTACGACAACATCATCCGAACTTGCTGTCGTCGCGGTGAGCTGCCTCGCGTCGCTATACGATGCCGTGCACACGATCGAAGTACGCCGGCAGATCGATCACGAGCGGAGGGGCGTCGTGATCCGGTCGCCACTCGAGCGACTCGGTGAGGATCTCGAAGGAATCGTCGGGTCGATAGTGCTCGACCGTGCGCGCGTCGGTGTCGACGACCCAGTACTCCGGAACGCCCTTTTCCTTGTACACGCGTCGCTTGCGGGCGCGGTCGGTGTGCTCGGTTGACGGGGAGAGCACTTCGACGGTGAGAAGCAGGCGACCGACGTCGGTCCACGCCCGCACCGGAGCATCGTTCACGAGTGGCACGACGAAGAGATCGGCTTGAACGAATTTGCGGGGGCCGTACACGATGACATCGGCCGGCGACATGAGCGCTTCACCGATGCCGTGCTGGCGCACGTACGGCGCAACGAGAAGGAGCAACTCGCGTACTGCCCGCTGATGGAACAGGCTCGGCGCGGGCGTCACGAACAGCTCGCCGTCGATGACCTCGTAGCGGTTGCCGTCGTCGGGGAGAGCGCGGACCATCTCGACGGTCCACTCCGTGGGCTGGGCGGGCATGGCCATACGATAGACGCCTAGGCCGGAGGCGGGCAAGCGAACATGCGCCGAGGATACGTGGGCGGGTGAAATCGCCGTCATCCGCGCGTTGCTACGATGGCCATTCCGACCCCAGCATCCGCCGAGCGAACGTCAATGAGGCGGAGCCCAACGCGCGAAGCTTGCATCCGTAGCGCGCAAGGGAAGGGAGACCGTCCGGCAACGGGGATCGATCGCGAAGCCGGGCGTGAACCTGGAAGATGGGAAGGAGGTCGATCGGATGGGGAATGCAGGCCCGATCACTCGTCCGCGTCAACGTCGTATGCAGGCACCTCGTAGCCAGCAGGCTCCGGCTCACCCACAGCGGGCAGCTCGACCCGCTCGTAGATCTCATCCAGCGTGAGCTCGACATCGAGGCACGGAACGCGGACGCGCCCCTCCCCCACGATCTCCTCGCGGCGCCACTCGCCGCTGGTGACTTCTCTGAAGTGTCGCTCCACACGACGGCGGCGGTGATCAATGATGAGGTACATCTCGAGCGACGAGATCGAACGATACGCGTCGAGCTTCTCGCCACGGTCGATCCGCGCGGTGCTCGGTGAGGTGACCTCGATGACCACACACGGCTTCCGAGCGACGATGTCCGACTCGGCGACCGGTGTGCAGACGACCGTGACGTCGGGGTAGTAGTACCGATCGCGGGCGACCTCGACGCGCATGTTGCTCGAGAACACATCACACGGGCCGGACCTGGCCACCAGGGACAAGCGTACGAACACGTTGCCCGCGATACGGTCGTGCCGTACCGTGCCTCCCGACATCGCGTACACTTCGCCCGCCACGTACTCGTGCTTGATCGGGGAGCTCTCCTCGAAGCGGAAGTACTCCTCGGCCGTCATCGTGGGCAATGCCGACGCGTCTCGCATGCCGCACGCTACGCTCGGCGACGCGGGATGCGCAACCGAACAGTCGCCGAGCCAGGCGTTCTCGTGCATCGACGACTTGACATCGACCCGGAGCGCTTCGCATGACTCCCCATGCCTAACCAACGCGCCGAGCATCATCTCGTGACGGTGTGGAACCCGTCGTACGCCGCCGACGCGATGGAGCAGCACCTCGGCCTCCTGCTCCACCTCGCGGCCGAGTACGACAAGAAAGCGATCGGCGAAGCGCAGCTGTACGTCTGGTGGGGCAAGGTGCGGTCGCCTAACCGGCAAGGCCCGCAGGCCAACGCAGATGACATCCGCCGGATCGCGAAGGAGCTCGACGCCGGCGAGCGCGACGAAGTCCAACTCTATCTCACGGACTATCAGTCGCTGTACGTCGGCGACGTCGATCTGATCCGCGAGGGCGACCCGGGCGCCGGCGAGTCCGCGCACATGCCGGCCTACTACGCTCAGGAAGGCTTGGCGTTCGACTTCTCGTTCCGTCTCCGAGACATCCGGCGCCTCGTGACGCGCGACATGCCCGAGGTAATCGCGGAGCTCAAGGAGCTCCGGAACGTCCACTACAACGACCGGCCTGTGTCGCTGTTCGGTGGAATGGTGGACCTGCCGCTCATCGTCACTCGTCCCGACGGACGCAGGTTCTTCGATGAGGCCGAGCGCGAGGCGTTGACTGGCGGACCGCTGTGGGCGGAGTTCGACGCGCAACACGCGTCCGCGGTGGCGGTGCTCGAGCGCGATCTCC
>DASUGD010000071.1:0-5778 GCA_036274195.1 Gemmatimonadaceae bacterium
CTCCATCCCGATGCATCCGAACACCCCTTCGTCTGAGGGGCCGGCCCTCTCGTGCATGAGCAACCCAGGGCGACAATCATTGGCGAGCGCATCCCGACTCCCCACGTGCCGGAAAGAAACGAGCCGCGGCGCCGTTGCAAAGCAACGGCGCCGCGGCTCGTCTCTTTTCCGGCACGTGGGGAGTCGGGATGCGCTCGCCAATGATTGTCGCCCTGGGTTGCTCATGCACGAGAGGGCCGGCCCCTCAGACGAAGGGGTGTTCGGATGCATCGGGATGGAGCGGATCCGTCAGGATAGGTCTCCTCAGCGCCGGAATCTCCGCTCGCAACGAGAATGGTTCAGTAGAATGACGACCTCGGGAAGTCAGTGCGCCCCGAGGTGGTTTATCAAAGGCCCCGGCTCGTTGTGGCACCACGTTAGGCTGTGGCGGGGGCGATCCTGAAGGATCCGCCACATCCTGATGCATCCGACCCCCTTCGTCGTAGATGCCAGACCGGTCGATGCCGGACCGGTCGATGCCGGACCCGAGAGGGCCGGCACCACAGACAATGGGGTGTTCGGATGCAGCGGATGCCCCGGATGCTTCGGCTCACTCCTCGGCCGTGAGGCCTCCGCTCGCGACGAGCCGGGGTTGAAGAAATGACAACCTCGGGATGCAATGCGTCTCCGAGGTCGTGAACAAAATGGGGGAGAAACCGACGTGCCATCGGGGCCGTCGCTGCGCGCTAGGGGTCGCGCGCTCACGACCTTCTGGGGGGAGACCTGCGAGCCTTACCCGAATTCGGCGAGGCTCACAAAAGAAGCCGCTGCCGCCGTCGACCTGCGACAGCGGCAGCGGAGTGCCTAACGGGTCATTGCAAGTGATTTACGCCGCGACTCCGAGCGCGACTTCGCTGCCGTACAACGCGCCCCTGAGTGCCGTGATGGCCTCCTGGACCGCGCCGCGAACGGCAGGCGTGTCGGCGATCGGGTTGAGCATCACGAAATCATGGATCGTCTGATTGTAGCGAACTGACGTGACGCGGACGCCCGCCTGTGAGAGCTTCAGTGCGTACGCCTCGCCCTCGGCCTGCAGGATGTCGTCGTCGGTCACGATCAGCGCGTCGGGGAGCCCGCGCAGCTGCTCGATCGTGGCGCGGAGCGGGAACGCTTCGCTCCCCTCGTTGCCCGTGTAGCCCATCAGGTCGAACATCCATTGCATCGTCCGAGCGGTGAGCCATGGTCCGTTTTCGAACTTCCGCCACGACGCGTTGTCCTTGCGATAGTCGGTGACCGGATAGAACAGGACCTGGAAGCGAATGTGTGGGCCGCGCCGTTCCTTCGCCATCAGGGTGAGGCACGCCGCCATGTTGCCTCCCACGCTGTCACCGACGATCACGATTCGGCTGGGGTCGATGCGCAATTCGCGCGCATGCTCCACCGCGTACAGCAGCGATGCGTACGCCTGTTCGTTCTGCGTCGGGAACTGGGCCTTCGGCGAGTTGATGTAGTCGACGAACACCACCGTGGCCTGCACGCCGTTGGCGAGCTCGCGGACCAGCCGCTCGTGGGTGATCGTGTCCCCGAGCACCCAGCCGCCGCCGTGGGTGTAAAAGAGCAGCGGAAGCGTTCCACGCGCGCCGGCTGGGCGCACGATACGGATCTTCGTCGTGCCCGTGGGCCCCACCGGCCAGGTAGTGTCCTCGATCTCCGCTGGCTGCATGGCGACGGGCTCGGCCTGAAGGTCGGTGAGAACCGCGTGGGCGGCCTCGGGGGTCAGCGTCGACAGCGGGGGCGCCCCCGCGAGGCTGTCGATGAACCGCTGCGTCGTGGGCTCGAGAGTCGAGGGAGTATTCCCTCCAAGATCGTTGGTACGCATCGCACCGCTCCTTGTGTCGGGTTGCGAAGGGAGGTCGGCGCGGAATTGCGTCGACTGTGCTGCCTACACCTAACGATTCGTAGACGAGGCCTAACGGCTTGCGGGCTGCGAGATCCAATCCTCGAAGCGCGTCGACGCCAGCATGGCGCGAGGGCCGGGCAGGAGCGTCCGCTCCCGCAACACCGCGCCGAAGTAGCGTGCCTCCGGATCGCTGATCACCTCGCGCGGGTCACCCTTCGCGGCCAGGCTCACGCGGATGAGCCCATCGAGCCGGAACTGCTCGGGCCCCGCCACCTCGACGACGCCGTTGATCGGCGGGCCCACCGCCACGCGGGCGACCGCGCCCGCGACGTCGTCCGCCGCCATCGGCTGGATGAGCGCCGACGAGAGCTTCACCACGTTGCCCGTGGTGGCTGCGTCGGCGATGCTCTTCACGAACTCGAAGAACTGCGTCGCATGCACGATCGAATACGGGATTGGCCCGCTCTCGATCAGCGCTTCCTGCGCGATCTTCGCGCGGAAGTACCCGCTCTCGGACAATCGTTCGGTCCCTACCACGGACAGCGCGACGTGGTGACGCACCCCTTCCGCCGCCTCGGCTGCCAGGAGATTTCGAGTCGAGGCCTGAAAGAAGTGCAGAACCGCTGCGTCCTCGAAGCTCGGTGAGTTCGTTACGTCGACGGCGACGTCGGCACCCGACAGGGCTTCAGCGAGGCCTTGGCCCGTCAGCGTGTCGACCTGGGGGAATGCTGCCACCACGGCCTCGTGCCCACCGTCGCGGAGCTTCGCGACGACCTTGGAGCCGACGAGCCCGGTCCCGCCAATGACTGCGATCTTCATGGATCGATCCTCCCTCGTTAGGTCTCATTGCGTGCGGGAGGAGTATGGCATTGGCGGCAGCGCGTCGGCGTCGCCAGATCGGGCAGTCTATGGGCGCACCTTTCCGCCGAGTGGGGGATCTCCCGTTCGAGGTAGGCGGGGCTGCGGCAGTTGCAGCGGCGGTGTCCGGATGTGGAATCCGGCACCAATGTGGCCGGCCCCTCGTCGTCCGATGTGCCGTTACAACACCGGATCTGGATGCACGAGGATCACGAACGATCGCACAAAGGCAGGCGGTTGCAGTCGCGGCCACGGTAACGCCGCAACCGCACGAGACGCCCCCTCGTGGCTCTCGTCGTTCACCCGCACTTCGCCCACACCCTCTCCGCCAAAGAGGATCTTGAGCCCGTACGGAGCACCATCGTCGTTCAGCGAGCCGACCAGAGCGTCTGCAGGACAGGAAGCGGAGGATTGGCTACCCACCACTGCGTGGCGCGCTCGGCCTCGGTCGTTCCGAACCCGCCGACACAATCCCAGATGGCCACCGGCCGTGGCGACGTTGTGTCGAGAATGAACTCGACGTCGTAGTGGCCGACGCTCGAGGAGTGGTGTTGCTGGGTGAGACGGACCGCCTCGCGGTTTGGGCCGACGACCTGATTGCCGCTGACCGTCCACCCCGGGTGCAGCTCGTTCAACGTATCGCTGAACGCCTGATAGCTGGCTGACTCGAACATGCCATGCGAGGGGATTCTGCTCAGTCGAAACGGCCGCAACGACAGTTCGCCGGTCCACGTCCCGACTCCGGTCCGGCGCCGTCGGACGTCCCGTTAGGCAGGACGGCCAGGCCACCGGAAATCACTCGGCGGACCGGTTCGCCGGTGTGCGGATGCGCGGTGAGTATCGGATCGTCGAAGCCCTGACGGACCTCGAAGCGCTCGGGTGTTGGCGAGATCGTTTCGTAGACGTAGGTCGGCATGCTGGAATCTAGCTGGAGGTCAGGTAGCACTCGTTGGTCGACGCCATACTCTGGCTTCGGAACCGTCGCATCAGAACAGCGAGGTGCGCTTGGCCCCTCGCCCCCACTGCTGGAACGTGACCGTCCCCTGCCACAGGAAGTCGAGCGCCGCGCGATTCTGGGCCTGTTCCTCCGCGGTGGCCTGCGACCAGTGACACGCGATGGACTTCCACGCCGCTTCGCGATCGGCTGGCGTGAAGGACACCGTCGCCGTCAACAACGCTGGGCTCAGCGGGTGCAGATGCTGGCCGTACCACGGAGGCGCCTGCTCGGTTCGCGTCTCGGGGAATCCCGGAAAAAAGAGCGGAACGTTGTCTGACACCCGCCCGGCCTGGAACACCTGGGTGACCGCCTGCCCCGTTAGGCGGTGATCGGCGTGCCCGTACCCGCCGTCTGGTCCCCAGGTGACGACGGCATCAGGTCGCACGGCGCGAAGAACGGAGTCGATGCGAACGGCCAGCGTGTCGAGCCGTTTGCCGGGCCACGGTGCGAAGTCCGACAGTCCCGCGTCTGGGAAGCCGAGCAGAATCGGCGGCTCGATCCCGAGCGCGCGCGCTGAGCAGCGAGCTTCGTTCGCGCGAACCTTGGCGAGTGAATCGCCGGCAGGCACGCCGGTCCACTCCGCGGCGCCGCGACGACCATCAGTCGCGATGACCAGGATGACGCGCGCTCCGTCGCGAGCGTAGCGCGAGAGCACCGGCGCAACGAGCGTTTCGTCGTCCGGGTGCGCGAAGACTGCCAGGAGCGTGCGGGATTGGCTACTCGGCGCGCTCGATCGACCGGCCTGGTGTGCGCAACCGGCCAGGAGGATCAGTAGACAGGCTCGCGAAAATGACATTGGTAGGCTCGGTGGCGCGGGCTGGCTCACGCTCGTATATCCGCTTGGCAGCAGCGTCATTGTGGTGATCATCTTCGTTGAACCCCTGGTGAATCTCAAGTTTCGCGACGCGACGCTCGATGACGTGCCGGCGATCGCCGCGCTTCACAACGCGGCGGCGGGGGCGCTGACCGCGCGCTTCGGGGTCGGGCACTGGTCCACGCTCGGGACCGAGCGCTCCGCCGCGCTCGCCCAGCGCCACGCGCGCGTTCGCGTGGGCCGAGAGGGCAAGCGTATCCTCACGGTGCTGCGGCTCGCCACGAAGAAGCCGTGGGCGATCGACGTGTCGTACTTCACGCCCGTAAAGCGGCCGCTGTACCTGACGGGGTTGGCGGTCGCCGTGACGCATCAAGGGCAGGGGCTCGGTCGCCTGGCACTCGACGACGCCCGCGCTGTCGCGGCGGACTGGCCTGCGGACGCGATTCGGCTCGACGCCTACGACCACGCGGCTGGCGCCGGCGAGTTCTATGTGAGGTGCGGGTATGCGGACCGTGGGCACGTCGTGTACAAGGGCAACCCGCTCGCGTACTACGAGCTCCTGTTGACGGGGTCAGAGTCGAATTTCATCGTTTCAACGCATTGATGCACGATTGAACGCGGTCCGGCGTGCGCAAGAAAACCGCCGTCGCGCGCAACCGAATGATGAAATTCGACTCTGACCCCAATTTGGGTCAGCGCGCGGCGGCCTCCCGTACGAGGCGCTCGCGCAGCCGATCGACCTCGGCCTGCGACCAGTACTTCCCATCGGCGACGACGCCGGCGATCGCGCGCGTGTTCGCGATGTTCTCGAGTGGGTTCGCGCGCAGGATCAGGAGGTCCGCGATCCGTCCGCGCTCGACGCTCCCGAAGTCGGACGTCTTTCCGAGAAAGCGCGCCGGGTTGATCGTCGCCGTCTGCAGCGCCTCGAGCGGCGTGAGCCCCGCGGCAACGAACCGCTGCAGCTCGAGGTGCAGGCTTATGCCCGGCGTTACATCCACGCCCGCGGGCGTGTCGGTGCCGGCGAGCAGCGGGACGCTCGCCGCGTGCAGCTTGCGAACGATGGCGAGCTCGTGCTCGACAAAGCGGCGCCGCACGCCTAACGGGTCCGTGTCCATGCTCCCGGCAATCGCCTTCTGCATCTCCGGATACTTCTTGGTGACCCACGTGCGCGGCGTGTACGCGATGTCGGGATCCTTCGTGTAGTCGATCACGTCCACCAGCCACTGCCCG
>DASUGD010000072.1:0-14631 GCA_036274195.1 Gemmatimonadaceae bacterium
TCGCCCGCCGATGGGAAAGATCGCATGCACGGAACTTCAGGCCCTCCGGCACCGGCCCGCAACCCATGATTCTCCTATGACAATCGCCGCGTGTCAGGCCCAAACGCGTCCGATTTTACCCACACGAAATGCAGAAGAGCCGTAATTGGTTACTGGGATTGGTTACAGGTGATCGAACCCTCGGGAAGCCTCGCTCGGCGAGTAGAGCATCCCGAGGGCTCACACAACCAATAACCAATCCAAATAACCAATTACCTGTGGCAGTAACCAATTACCTGTGGCAGTAACCAATTAGCGAGTCAGCAGCGACTCCATCTCTTCGCGCGTCGCCACCCGGGTCTTGACCTCGCCCGCGATCTCGGCGACCAGCTCGCTCAACCTCGCGTTCACATCCGCGAACCCGCGGATCGACTGCGTGTCGAGCTGACCGAGCACCGTCACGGCATCCAGCAGGTGCTGCACGGCCGAGTCACGCGCGCGTTCGCACTCCGCCAGACTCTCGTTCCACGCCGCGTCGCCGTCACCGCGAGCCCGCTCGCGATCGAACTGCGCCAGGCTGTCGTCGAGTGACGCGAGGTCCCGCGCCGACGCGCACGCGAGCGCGAGAAGGTCATCCACCGTCACGCCAATGCCCGACGAGTCCTGCCGCAGCGCGAGCGCGCGGCGCACGGACTGTCCGCGCCGGACCACGTCCGCCAGCAGCGAACGCGCCGGGCCGACGGGGAGCACGGCGAACGTCTCGGCGATCCGCGAGCGCGTCGGTTCCGACAGCGCGGTGTCCTGCCGCGAGATGCTCAATGCCGGTCGCCGAAGCCCCAGCACGCCACCCCCCAGCAACAACAGCGCGAACGGGACCGCCGCCGCGGCGAGCAACGGATCCACGACGGCGCCCGCCACCATGCCGGCGATGATGACCATGCCAACCAGGAACAGGAATCCCAGCGGCAGCGCACGCCAGAGCTCACGCTCTCGCACGACGCGCGCGCCGATGCGACGTGCTCCGAGAATCTCCACCACGCGACGCTCGGACTCGGCCGGCACGCGCATCAGTGGCCTGTCTCCCTTCGCCACTGCGGCGAGCGTCTCTGCCTGGACCTCCGGGCCGAGCAGCTCCGCTGCCGCGTCGAGCATTCTGTCGCGCTCGAGGGGCGATCGCGGTCCGGTCAGAAAGACGAGCGCATCCGCCGGCGACGCCGCGCTCGAGCATGCCGGGCACACCACCGTGCCTAACACGTCCACCGCACCGCAGATGACGCACTGATCGCGCGCCAGCGACACGAGCCCGGCACCGACTCCGGCATCGCCACTCGTGAGCGCGTCCGCGAGCGCCGTGGGCGTCGGATAGCGGTCCGTGGGATCCGCGCACGTCGCCCGCGCAATCACGTGGCCGATCCACAGCGGGACGGCGGCGTCGACGGCAATCGGTGAATACCCCGTCGAGGACGGCGGGAGCGGCAGGTGGGGCGACGGCCGGTCGGGCAGGCGTCCGGACACGGCGTGGAACAGCGTCATGCCTAACGCGAAGACATCCGACCGGGCGTCACCGCGCCGTCCCTCGGCGGTCTCGGGCGCCATGTACGCCAGCGTCCCCACGATCGCCCCCGTCCGGGTGATGGTGGCGTCGCCCTCCATCCTCGCCGAGCCGAAGTCCGTGAGCCGGGCGCGGCCGTCGTGGTCGAGCAGGATGTTCTTCGGCTTCACGTCGCGATGGAGAACCCCGTGCCGGTGCGCCGCGGCCAGCGCGGCCGCGACCTCGCCGCCGATCCGCACGACGTCATCAGGCGGAAGCGGACCCGATCGACGAACGCGTCGGTCGAGATCTTCCCCATCCACGAGCTCCATGATGACGGCGCCGTAAGGCCCATCTTCGGCGAAATCGTAGACCGCGACGATGTTCGGGTGGGCGAGACGCCGGACTGCATTGACCTCGCGGCGCATGCGCTCGCGCGTCTGGTTCGCCGTCGCCGGCGACGGGACCAGAAGCTTGAGGGCGATGTCCTGCCCGACCTGAGTGTCTCGCGCGGCGTAGACGACCGACACGCCGCCGCGGCCCAGCTCACGAGCGATCCGATACCGACCCGCGAACAGCGACCCTTCCGCGAGATACCCGCCGCCGATCACGGGCGGGGCGGCTCCACGCGCTCGACCTGGCGCGGCGGCGCGCCGGGAGCCCTCGACCGCGGGTCGTCCAGCGCCCTGAGCGCTTTCTCGGCGTTCTCGTGGAAGTAGTCCGCGACGGTGTACATCTGGAGAAACGCCTGTAGGTGCTTCTCCGCCAGCATTCGCTGGCCGAGTGAGTACTCGGACATGCCGGCGTGATAGAGCGCCATGTAGTTGTTAGGCCAGTACTCCAGCACCAGCTCCATCATGGGGCCGGAGGCGCGGTCGTCGCCCGCGTCGGCCACCGGGTGGGCGACCGCGAACAGGACGTTCGCTGCGCTCGCGCGATCGCTCGGGGCGATCCCTTCGATGATTTGGCGGGCGCGGTCGATCTTCCCGGCCAGCGCGAAACAGGCGGCGGCATACCCCGCCCCTTCGCTCGTACCCGGCGGCGGCGAATACCGTTCGCGGACATCTACCTCGACCTGGTTGCAGTACGGCTTCATGGCGGCGAACCACTGCGCGCCAGACGTCGTCGCGCGGTCCGGCGGGAGCGGAGTACCCGCGACCACCCTGTCGACCGTGCGAATACGAGGTCCGCCGCCGGTCACGAGCTTCCGTGCGACGATCGCACCGCAGAGGGCGATGTACGTGAACGCGGCGAAGTAGAGGAAGCGATTCATGACCGTTTCACACCGTGCGCTTTCGGCTATCTATTAGACGCGCAGCATGCTCCAATGTGCACATGGCGTGCGTTGGGCGGTGTGACCTGCTTCCACACTACGTTCCGTTCGTCCCACACGCGAGGCTCAAGTGAAGGTAGTGGTCGTCGGCGGAGGGCCCGCCGGGCTCTATTTCGCCCTCCTCATGAAGAAGGCAAACGCGGCGCACGACATCACGGTGATCGAGCGCAACTCGGCCGACGACACGTTCGGCTGGGGCGTCGTGTTCTCCGACCAGACGATGGAGAACTTTCGCCAGGCAGACCCAGAGACCTACCAGGCCATTACCGATCACTTCGCGCATTGGGACGACATCGATGTCCACGTGAAGGGCGTGACCATCACGTCGGGGGGCCATGGCTTCAGCGGGATCGCCCGTCGCACGCTGCTCCAGATCCTCGCACGGCGCGCCACTGACCTCGGCGTCGACCTTCGCTTTCGGACGGAGCTCCCGAGCAACGCCAACGTCACCGCCGTGGGGATCGGCGAGTACGACCTGCTCGTTGCGGCCGATGGCGTGAACAGCGCAATCCGAAAACGATACGCCGAGCACTTCCGCCCCGCGGTCGATGTGCGGCACGCGAAGTACATCTGGCTCGGCACCCGCCGCCGTTTCGACGCGTTCACGTTCGCGTTCGTGGAGAACGAATGCGGGGTCTTCCAGGCACACGCCTACCGCTTCGACGAGCAGCAGTCGGCGTTCATCGTGGAGTGCGACGAGCGCTCCTGGCGCGCGGCCGGGTTCGACCGCATGAACACGGACGAGTCGATCGAGGCGTGCGAGCGTCTGTTCGCCGAGTGGCTGGATGGTCACGCTCTGCTCACGAACATGCGGCACTTGCGCGGGTCACAGTGGCTGAGCTTTCCGATCGTGCGCAACGCGGCGTGGTATCATGACAACGTGGTCCTCGTCGGCGACGCCGCCCACACCGCGCACTTCTCGATCGGCTCGGGCACGAAGCTCGCCATGGAGGACGCCATCGCGCTGGCTCGCGTTCTCAACGAGCCGCGCGCGGAGCCTGACGAACCGAACGGCGGGCCTGCCGGCTCGCTTTCGCGCGCGCTCGAACGTTATCAGGACGAGCGGAGCACCGAAGCGCTGCGACTGCAGAACGCCGCCCGCAACTCGATGGAGTGGTTCGAGAACGTGCGGCGCTATATCCACCTCCCGCCGGAGCAGTTCGCCTACAGCCTGCTGACACGCAGCCAACGGGTGAGCCACGAGAATCTGCGATTGCGGGATCGCAGATATCTCGAGGGGGTGGAGAGATGGTTCGCGGCGCGTACGGATCGGGAATCAGGAATCGGGAACCGGGAATTGGAAACGGCGAGTAGCCCGCAGCCGGCAGCCCCGATTCCCGATTCCCGATTCCCGATTCCCCCTATGTTCACGCCGTACCGCCTCCGCTCGCTCACCCTCCCCAACCGCATCGTCGTTTCGCCGATGGACGTCTACAGCGCCACCGACGGGGTGCCTAACGACTTCCACCTCGTCCACCTCGGCGCCCGTGCGATGGGAGGGGCCGGGCTCGTATATACCGAAATGGCCTGCGTGTCGCCGGAAGGCCGGATCAGCCTGGGCTGCACCGGCATGTACGCGCCCGAGCACGTTCGCGGTTGGAAGCGCATCGTCGAGTTCGTGCACGAATGGACGCCGGCCGCGATCTGCCTCCAACTGGGACACTCCGGACGCAAGGGATCGACGAAGGCCAGCCTCGAAGGGTCTGACATCCCGATGGACGAGGGCAACTGGGAAGTCATCGGCCCGTCACCGCTCGCGCATCGCCCCACCATGCAGGTGCCCCGCGTCGCGACGCGTGCCGACATGGAGACCGTGCGGGACCAGTTCGCGCGCGCCACCGAGATGGCGATCGAGAGCGGCTTCGACATGGTGGAGCTGCACTGCGCGCACGGCTACCTGCTGTCCAGCTTCATCACGCCACTCTCCAACCAGCGCACGGACGAATACGGCGGCTCCCTCGAGAACCGCCTGAGATTCCCGCTCGAGGTCTTCACTGCCATGCGGGCCGTTTGGCCCGGTGAGCGACCGATGTCCGTGCGCATCTCCGCCACGGACTGGGTCGACGGCGGCATCACCGGCGAGGACGCCGTGCACATCGCGCGGGCATTCATTGCCTCCGGGGCCGACATCATCCACGTCTCGACGGGCCAGACATCGCCTAACGCGAAACCCGTCTACGGACGCATGTGGCAGACGCCGTTCAGTGACCGGATCCGGAACGAGGCGCACATCCCGACGATCGCCGTCGGCAACGTGACCGAAGCCGACCAGATCAACTCGATCGTCGCCGCGGGACGCGCCGACCTCGTGGCGCTCGCCCGCCCGCACCTGAGCGACCCGGCGTGGACCCTTCACGCGGCGGCGGAGCTGGGCTACAAGGATCAATGGTGGCCGTGGCAGTACCGGTCCGGCAAACAGCAGCTCGAGCGGCTAATCGAAAGACGAAAAGGCGCGAACTGAACTGGTTTATTGGTTGCTGGAACTGGTTACTCGTCAATGAGACTGGTTACTGGTTGCCTAACCAGTAACCCTTACCAGCAACCAGTTACCAGTTCAGTTCTCATCGCCTTGCCCCGGTCCACACGACGATCGCGCCACAGCCGGTCATCGACTGAAACTCCATGGGCACCGAGGTAGATCGAGAATAGACCTCCACCGCCCGAAGCTGGCTGGCCCACACGAGCGTATTGACCGGAAATGTTGCGTCATTCACGTGTCGAACGCCGTCGATGACGAGATCCGGCCGGCACGTCCCCCTGTCCCCGCGCATGAGCACATCGTCCCCGCCCGACTGGCCCGGCACAACGTAGACACCGGAAAGCGCGCGCAGCAGATCGGTCAGGACGATCGGGTTGCGCCGGCCGATCTCCGCCTCGTCGAAGAAGCGCCCGAAACCCATTCGCTTTCGCCGTTCGAAGTCCGCCAGCCCACGGGTGAAGACGCGCTGTGAAACTACCCTGATCGTGTCGAGCATGATGCCGAGATTCGTGAGCTCGACCGCCGCGTCCCCCGCAGTGCCGGAAACGATATCCACCGGTTGGCGCGACGGCGCGAATCCCAGTGCGCGAGCTTCCAGCGTGTGCGTGCCTCCGGGCAGATTGCCCAGGGCGAACTCTCCGCTCTGGTTCGTGACCGTCTCGACGGCGGTGCCCCACACCGTCACCGTCGCGTCGGAGATCGGCCGCCCGGTTGCGCCCATCACGCGCCCGCGAACCCGGCCCGCGCCGCTCAAGAGCGCGACCGCCGGCAGAGAATCGGTTGTCGCGACCAACGTCCGCCGGAGTGGAGCAACGAAGACGTCGCGATGGTACAGACCGCTCGACGGCAGGGTGATCTCGAACGCGCCGCTGCTGTCGTCCGCGCTGGCGGCCTGCACGAGAATCGGCGTGCCCAGCGGAACTCCACAAGCGGCCGCCAGGCCACTGGGGCCACTCGACGCTTCGATCGTCGAAACCTCGCGACCGATCGACTTCTTCCGGATGACGAAGTCGACCCACCTGAGGACCAGTTTGGCATCCGGCCTCGGCATCGAGTCGTCGGCTCCGCGAACGTAGCCCAGGAAGAGCCCCGTCGAGTCGCTCACTGCGTTGACGCCGCATAACGAGAGGGCAATCGACCGAGCCGACGGTATCGCGAGCCCCACATGAATCGGCGGCCCGGCACGGACGTCGATGCGGAACGTGGGTGGCACGAGGCCTAGCTCGTCGAACTCGGCGTGGAAGAACCCAATGAGGTACGTCCCGGTCGGGACCCCGGTAAACTCGAACGTTCCGCTGGAATCCGTCTCCAAGACTCTGATCCACGAGGTTCCGGTTGCCGCGGCGATCTGCACGGTCGCCGCGGCAAGCGGCCGCATGGTGAGGCTGTCGAATACGATGCCCCTGACGACCGTTTCACCTGCTGTCGGTGTCTGTGCCTCGCGAGCGACGGGGAGCGCGAGAAGCAGCGCTGGAAGCAGGAGTCCGGCTCGCATCACGTTCGCTCGCACTGGTGAGGTTATCGCCTGGTAATTTCAGTCCACACGACAATCGCGCCGCATCCCGACCCACTGTGAAACTCCGCCGGTACCTTCAACGGGTTGGTGTACACCTCCACCGCCCGCAGCTCGTTGGCCCACACGAGTGTGTTGAAAGGAAAGGTCGGGTCGTTGATCTGCCGACTCCCGTCAATGATCAGATCCGGCCGGCAGTGTCCGGGGCCCATGACCGGCTCGACGCCGCCCCATATGGTCGGCACGACGCGGATACCCGGAATCGTGCGAATCAGATCGGTCAGGAGCGTCGGCTTGCGCTCCTCGATTTCCTTCTCGTCGAAGAAACGGCCGCCACCCATTCGCCGTCGCCGCTCGAAGTCACCGGCGAAAGGCGCCGGGTACACTCGCTGCGCGAACACTTTCACGGTGTCGAGGGTGATGGCGAGATTCGCGAGCTCGACCTCCGTGGCTCCTCGAGTGCCGCGTACGATGTCGACTGGCTGCCGCGAAGGCGCGAAGCCCACCGCGCGAGCCTCCAGCGTGTGCGTGCCTTCCGGCAAGTTGCCCAGGGTGAACTCGCCGTCCGCGCTCGTGACTGTCTCGAGACCCGTCCCCCACACCGTTACGCGCGCACCCGAAACTGGCCGACCCGTTACGGCATTCACGCGCCCGCGAACGCGGCCACTGCCCCGCAAGAGCGCGATCGATGGGGCCGAGTCCGATGCCGAGACCGATGTTCGCGTCAGCGGGGCAACGAAGACGTCGTGATGGTAGATCCGGGTCGATGGCAGCGTGATCTCGAACGCGCCGCTACTGTCGCCCGCGCTGGCGCCCTGGATCTGAATTGGCGTGGTCAGGGGCAACCCGCAAACCGCGGCAAAGCCGTCGGGCCCAGTGGAGGCTCTCGTCGTTCGAACTTCGCGAGTGATCGAATGCTTCCGGATGACGATTTCGGCCCATCGGAGGACGAGTCTCCCGTCAGGCAGCGGCAGCGAGTTGCTGGCCCTGCGAACGTATCCCGTGAAGACGCCCGTCGAGTCGCTGGTCCCATTGCGGCCGCATAACGAGCGCGCAATGGTCCGAGGTGATGGAATCGCGAGCGGCATGTGGATCGGCGGTCCGGCGCGGACATCCAGACGGAACGTCGGCGGCAGGAGGCCGAGCGAGTCGAGCGTCGCGTGGAAGAACCCGATCAGGTACGTCCCGTTCGGGACGGCAGCAAACTCGAAGGCCCCAGTGGAATCGGTCTCGTAGGCCCGGATCCAAGACGTTCCGGTTGCAACGGCGATTTGCACGTTCGCGTGGCGCAGCGGGCGCATCCTGAGACTGTCGAACACGACGCCGCGGATGACCGTTTCGCCAGGCCTCGGCGTCTGGGCCCTGCCAGCAACGGGGACAACGAGAAGAAGCGCTGGAAGCAGGAGCCTGGCCCGCATCATCGCTCACCTCGTGGCATGTCACCGTGGGTCGACCCTACGCGGCGGCCGCTCTGATGGCTAGACTCTTAGACGCCACCACGCGGGGCTCCCGCGTCATCGCAGGCCGGGTCACCATCATACCCTCAATGTCCCCAATCGGCATCGACGTCACCACCATTCGCCCTCGGCACTTTCGCTGGGACGTCGCCGGACGCGTCGCGACGATCACGTTGAATCGACCCGAGCGAAAAAACCCGCTCACGTTCGAGTCGTACGGTGAGCTCACCGAGACGTTCCGCACTCTCTCCTATGTGACGGACGTGCGTGCGGTAATCGTTACCGGCGCCGGCAACAACTTCTCGTCGGGCGGTGACGTGCACGAGATCATCGGGCCCCTCGTGGAAATGAAGGACTCCGGGCGGACCGGAGATATCCTCGCGTTCACCCGTATGACGGGCGACCTCGTGAAAGCCATGCGGCATTGCCCCCAGCCCATCGTCGCCGCGATCGACGGCGTGTGCGCCGGCGCGGGAGCGGCTATCGCGCTCGCGAGCGATGTGAGAATCGGGACGCCGCGCAGCAAGGTCGGGTTCCTCTTTTCCCGCGTCGGACTGAGCGGGGCCGACATGGGTGCGTGCGCCCTGCTGCCGCGCGTCATCGGCCATGGACGAGCCGCTGAGCTCCTGTACACGGGACGCTTCATGGACGCCGGCGAAGCGGAGCGGTGGGGCTTCTACAATCGCGTCGTCGAGCCAACGGACCTCGCTGAACAGGCCGCGGCGCTAGCGCAATCCCTCGCCGAGGGGCCAACGTTCGCACACGCGATGACGAAGAAAGCACTCCACCAGGAGTGGAACATGGGAATCGACGAGGCAATCGAAGCCGAGGCGCAGACACAGGCGCTGTGCATGCAGACGGAAGACTTCGCGCGCGCGTACCGCGCGTTCGTGAATCGGTCGTCTCCGGCGTTCACGGGCGAGTAGTGGCGCGCCAGGCATCGTCGCTCGCCCACCTCGCGTGGCCGTTCTTCACGGACGCGCACCGCGAGCTCGCTCGCGAGCTGGCCGAATGGGCGGATAGCGAGATCGCCCCGCTGGTGGAGCACGAGCCGGGAGACGTCGACGGCACGTTCCGCGAGATCGTTCGGCGGTTAGGCAAGGCGGGTTGGCTGCAGTACGCCGTCCCCGAGCCTTTCGGCCTCGCGCCCGCGCGGCTCGACGTGCGGACGCTGTGCCTCGCCCGCGAGACGCTCGGACAGCTTCACGGGATGGCCGACTTTGCGTTCGGGATGCAGGGCCTCGGGTCAGGGCCGATCTCGCAGTTCGGGAGCGAGGAGCTCAAACGCCGCTATCTGCCGCGCGTTGCATCCGGCGAGGCCATCGCCGCGTTCGCGATCTCGGAAGCGGCGGCCGGCAGTGATGTGTCGTCGATGCGGACCTCGGCGAGGCGTGACGGGCAGGATCTCGTGATCAATGGGCGCAAGACCTGGATATCGAACGCCGGCATCGCCGAGTTCTACGTCGTGTTCGCGCGCCTCGAGGGCGGGGAGCGAAGCTATGTCGCGGTGGTCGTGGACGCAGACAATCCCGGACTTCGCGTGAGCGAGCGCATCGTCGTCAACGCGCCACACCCGCTGGGCACGCTCGACCTGACGGACTGTCGCGTCCCGGCGGCCGCGATCGTCGGTGAGCCCGGCAAGGGGATGCGGGTGGCGCTCGGGACGCTCGACATCTTTCGGTCCACCGTGGGAGCCGCGTCGTTGGGGTTCGCGCGCCGCGCGCTGGCGGAAGCCACGGCCCACGCCCTCGCGCGCGAGGCGTTCGGCAAGCACCTCTCGGATTTCCAGCTCACGCAGGCGAAGCTGGCCGACATGGCGATGGCGGTGGACGCGAGCGCGCTGCTCGTGTATCGGGCGGCATGGACCCGCGACAGTGGCGCCGAGCGTGTGACGCGCGAGGCCGCGATGGCCAAGCTGTTCGCGACCGAAGCGGCGCAGCGGGTGATCGACGACGCCGTCCAGCTGTTCGGCGGCCGGGGCGTGGTAGTCGGCGAACCGGTCGAGCGCCTCTACCGCGAGATCCGTGCGTTGCGCATCTACGAGGGGACGAGCGAGATCCAGAAGCTCGTGATCGCGGGCCAGATGATCGCCGAAGCGGAAGGACAACAGAAGTAAACCCGATGACCAGGTACCAACGTGACCGCTACGACGCCTAACGCGCCAACGGGCAGATCCGCCCACGTGGACACGTTCTGCCGAGAGCATCTCCCGCCGGCGGAGCTCTGGCCGCGCATGGATTACGGCTCGCTGCCCGAGCTGGCGTATCCGGGCCAGCTGAACTGCGCAACCGAGCTGCTCGATCGCATGGTGGACGCCGGGCATGCCGACCGCACCGTGTTCCTGTTCCCCGGCGGACGCTGGACCTATCGGGATCTGCTCGAGATGTCGAATCGGATCGCGCACGTCCTGGTCGAGGACCTGGGTGTCGTGCCCGGCAACCGTGTCCTGCTTCGCGGCCCGAACTCGCCGATGATGGTCGCGTGCTGGTTCGCCATCGTGAAGGTCGGGGCGGTCGTCGTGTGCACGATGCCGCTCCTGCGCGTGCGCGAGCTGTCGTACATCGCGGACAAGGCGGCGATTACGCTCGCGTTATGCGACACGAGGTTCGCGCCCGAGTGCGAGACCGCGATGCGGCAGACCGCAACGGGCAGCCCGCGGCCCGGCGGCCGCACGGTGCATTTCGCGTCCAACGAGCCCGGCTCGCTCGAAGCCATGATGGTCGGTAAACCCACCGCGTTCGAGAATTGCGACACGGCCGCCGACGACACGGTGCTGATAGCGTTCACGTCGGGCACGACGGGCAACGCGAAAGGAACGATGCACTTCCACCGCGACGTGCTCGCGATCTGCGACTGCTTTCCGCGTTCGATCGCCGGCATCACGCCCGACGACATCTGCGTCGGCTCGCCTCCGTTCGCGTTCACGTTCGGGCTGGGCGGGCTCGTGCTGTTCCCGATGCGCGTCGGGGCCGCGTCGCTCCTGCTCGAGCAGGCCGCCCCGCCGCATCTCATCAAGGGCATTCAGGAGTACCGTCCGACCTTCTGCTGGACGTCGCCGACCGCGTACCGTGCTATGCTCGGCATGCACGGCTCCTACGACATCTCGTCGCTCACCAAGTGTGTGTCGGCTGGCGAGCACCTGCCGCGCGCGACGTTCCAGGCATGGGAAGCGGCGACGGGCATCCGGATCATCGACGGCATCGGCGCCACCGAGATGCTCCACATCTTCATATCGGCGAACGGTGCAGACATTCGACCCGGTTCGACGGGGCGAGTAGTGCCGGGCTACGAAGCGCGCTGTGTGGACTGGAACGGCAACGAGGTCCCGCGCGGCGAGATCGGCCGGCTCGCGGTTCGCGGTCCGACGGGTTGCCGGTATCTCGCAGACATCGAACGCCAGCGGAGCTACGTCGAGAACGGCTGGAACATCACCGGCGACTCGTTCCGCGAGGATGACGACGGCTATTTCTGGTACGTGGCGCGCACCGACGACATGATCATCACCGGCGGGCACAACGTGTCCGGCGCCGAGGTGGAGAACGTGCTGCTCGAGCACAAGGCGGTGCAGGAGTGCGGCGTCGTCGCCGCGCCTGACGAGGAGCGAGGCCACGTCGTGAAGGCATTCATCGTCGTGCGTCAGGGGTTCACATCCGGTCCCGAGCTCGCGAAGGAGCTGCAGGATTTCGTGAAGGCGGAGATCGCGCCCTACAAGTATCCGCGGCGGATCGAGTTCGTGGAGAAGCTGCCGAGGACGGACACGGGGAAGCTCCAGAGATTTCGATTGCGAGAACAGGAAACCACCTGAATGACCACCGACGTTCGTCCCGCGAACTGGCCTGTCGGCTCAGGCTACTCACACGGCTTTTCCGCTGAAGGCCGTGCCGTCTTCATCGCCGGGCAGATCGGGTGGAACCCGGTCACGCAGACGATCGTGCCTGGTGGAATGGCCGCCCAGGTGCGTCAGGCCCTCGCGAATATTGCCACGGTGCTCGAGGCTGCTGGCGCAGACGCCAATCACCTCGTGAGACTCACGTGGTTCATCACCGACCGCGAGGCGTACACCCGGGACCGCAAGGCAATCGGGGCTGCCTACCGCGAGGTCATTGGCCGTCATTTCCCACCGATGTCGGTCATCGTCGTGGCCGGGCTCCTGGAGCCTGGTGCCATGGTCGAGATCGAAGCAACTGCCGTCGTTCCATCGGATACCCGAATCAACTCAACCGGCGCCTGAGCGCGCCGCCATCGGAATCGCTCGCATCATGCGCATCACTCTCGCTTTTGCCATCGTTGTCGCCTCCGCCGGTGCGCTTGCCGCGCAGGGTCGCGGCGCGACCGCCGCCACGCCTAACGCCACGCGAACGCCCGCTCCGCCGGCGACGAAGCGGGCACTCCGCCCGACGGACATCTTCCGCGTCCGCGACGTTCGGGACCCACGGATCTCGCCCGACGGCAAGTGGGTCGCCTACACGGTCACCATCGCCGACTCCGCCCGCGACAAGAACGACACGGACGTCTGGATGGCGAGTTGGGACGGCAAGGAGAACATCCGCATCACGTCCACGAAGGACGGCGAGTCGAGCCCGCGATGGAGCCCGGATGGGCGATACCTGTCGTTCGTCTCGTCCCGCGACAACGGGAAAGGCGGCCAGGTGTGGCTGCTCGACCGCCGCGGCGGCGAAGCAACGCGGCTCACCGAGATCAAGGGCGGCGTCTCGAGCTACGAGTGGTCCCCGGACGGAACCCGCCTCGTGCTCGTGGTCGACGATCCGGAGGACGAGCCCAGCGGCGACTCGACCAAGGCGAAGGCACCGAAACCCATCGTCCTCGATCGCTATCACTTCAAGCAGGACGTCCAGGGCTACCTCGGCAATCAGCGGAGCCACCTGTACCTGTTCGACGTGGCAACGAAGACGCTCGACACGCTCACGTCTGGCAAGTACGACGAGAGCAACCCGTCGTGGTCGCCTGATGGGAAGACGATCGCATTCGTGAGCGACCGGTCACCCGACCCCGACAAGAGCATCAATACCGACATCTACCTGATCGACGCGCGCAAGGGCGCCGAGATGCGGCGCCTAACGACATTCGTGGGCGAGGACAACAACAGCGGCAGCAAGCTGGCGTGGAGTCCCGACGGCAAATCCATCGCCTACGTGCGCGGCGTGGCGACGACGATGTCGATCTACGACCAATACCGAGTGGCCGTCATCCCCGTTGCGGGCGGCGAGCCGCGGCTTCTCACGGAGGCGCTCGACCGTCCGGTGACGTCTCCGACCTGGTCGGCCGACGGAACGTCCCTGCTCTTCCTCGTTACCGATGACCGGACGCAGTACGTCGCGCGCATGAAAGCGACCGGGGGTGCAGTCGAGAAGCTCACGACCGGCCCGCGCGTCGTGCAGTCGCTCGCGTTGGGACCTGCGGGCAAGATCGCGGTGCTCGCGTCCACGGCCACCGAGATGCCGGAGGTGCACGCGCTCGAGAACGGGACGTTGCGGCCGCTCACGCACCAGAACGACGCCTGGCTCGCGGAGCTCCAGCTGGGCACGACCGAAGGCATCGAGTTCACGACGCCCGATGGGGCCGACGTCCACGCGGTGATGACGCGGCCGGCGGGCGCGTCGGGCAAGATGCCGACCCTGCTTCGGATTCACGGCGGGCCGACCGGGCAGGACCAGTATTCGTTCAACTTCGAGCGCGAGCTGTTCGCCGCGAACGGATACGTGGTCGTGTCGCCGAACTATCGTGGGAGCAACGGCCGGGGCGAGAAGTTCATGAATGCGATCTCGGGTGACTGGGGCAACAAGGAGGTCGTGGACGTTCTCGCGGCGACGGATTACGTCGTCCAGAAGGGCATCGCCGATCCGGACCGACTGGGTATCGGGGGCTGGAGCTACGGCGGGATCACGACGGACTACACGATTGCGACCACGCCGCGCTTCAAGGCCGCGATCAGCGGGGCGGGCAGCGCCCTCCAGACGTCGATGTACGGCGTCGATCAATACATTTTGCAGTACGAGACGGAGCTCGGCCCGCCGTGGAAGAACCCGGACGCGTGGGTGAAGGTCTCATATCCGTTCTACCACGCGGACCGGATCAAGACGCCGACGCTGTTCATGGTAGGCGAGAAGGACTTCAACGTCCCCGCGATCGGGAGCGAACAGATGTATCAGGCGCTCAAGTCGCTGGGTATCGACACGCAGCTCATCATCTATCCCAACTCATTCCACGGCATCACGTTGCCGAGCTATCGCGTCGATCGGCTGGACCGCTACCTGAAGTGGTACGATCGATACCTGAAGCCTGTCACTCAGTGAAATTGATGCGTATGGGGTCAGGCTC
>DASUGD010000073.1:0-27496 GCA_036274195.1 Gemmatimonadaceae bacterium
GGCGGGGAGCGTGAAGACGACATGGAAGTAGGGCACGGGGAGCAGTTCGGCCTCGCGGGCCACGAGCCAGGCGGCGGTCGCGGCGCCGTGGCACTGGGGGCAACTGCGGTTGCGGCAGGAGTGGTAGACGTAGTGCTCGTAGCCACAGGCGTCACAGCAGTGGACCTGGCCGCCTAACGCCGGCGTCCGGCAGGCGGCGAGGTCGCGGAGGGCACGCCGGTGGCTCGCCGGCATCGCTGTGCTATAGCGCGCGCGATAAGCCGGCCCGAATTCGCGGACCGCGTCGGCGACGCCGGGCACGCCCGGCGCCTGGGGCTAGCGGGTCATCCTAGAGCGTCGCCATCAGGCTGTTGACGGTGGCGTGGAGCGCGCTCGCCACCGTCGGCGTGACGTGGGTGTAGATCGCGGTCGTCGACGGGCTCTGGTGGCCGAGGAGTTCCTGGATGGTGCGCAGGTGGACGCCGTGCTCCAGCAGGTGGGTGGCGTAGGAGTGGCGCAGCGTGTGGGCCGACACGTGTTTCGGCAGGCCGCTCACCCGGCCGACGGCGATGAGGGTCCGCTGCACGGTGTTCGCGCTTAACGGGCCGGTCGCTTGGCGGTTGGGAAACACCCACTGCTCGCCGGGCGGCTGCGGAAAGCGGGGGCTGGTGGCCCGCCAGTAGGCCCGCAACAACAGGAGCACGCGCTCGGCGAGCGGCACGTAGCGGTCCCGGCCGCCCTTCCCACGTCGGATGCGGAGGACCATGCGCGCGCCATCGATGTCGTGCGTCGTGAGGCCGGTGCCCTCCGACAGTCGGAGGCCACAGCCGTAAATCGTCGTCAGGCACATCCGCACGCGGGGATCCCGGACCAGGGCGAGCAGCGTCCGTACCTCGGCGGGGGTCAGGACGACGGGCAGCGTCCGGCGCTTGGCCGGGCGGACGAGATCGAGCACCGGCCACGTCCGGCGGAGCGTGATCGCGACGAGGAACCGGAGCCCGGCCCGGCGTTGGAGCACGGTGCTCCGCGAGGCGTGGCGGTCCTCCACCAGATGGAGGAAGTACCGGCGGAGCTCATCCTCCGTCAGCGAGTCGAGCGCGTTCGGCGATCGGGCGCAGAACGCGGCGACACCGGTCACGGCATCGAGGTAGGCCTCTTGTGTGCGGGGCGCCAGTCCGCGGAGTTGCATGTCCTGGCGCATGCGATCGAGCAGGGTGGGCGTCGCCATCGCGACCTCCGGTGTGAGAGAACGGTCCGACTCCACGTGGTTCTCTCACGTTAGGCTCCCGCCCCCCAAACAAAAGGGACCGCCCCTGAGGCCAGTCCCCACGTCACTACCGCGCAGCGGTTTAGTTCAACGCTGTTTGGGTTGTGACGTTATCTGGCGAAGACGCCCCAACTCCTGCAAACGCTCGCAAGATATCGACCGCCCGCCGAACCGGCCACACACGCAGGTGCTTGCAGGGCGCCCGTTTGGTTAGAGCTTGCCCGTAGCCTTTCTTGTAAGGATCCGCAAGAAAACCTGCGGCTGTGGGATCAGAGCCGATCCGCCGGACTCCGCACACCTCGGAGCCCACGATTATTCGGGTGCAGGTACCGCGTCGTCGTCTGCAAATTCCTGTGACCTAGGAGCTGCTGCACCGTCTTCACGTCCGCACCCGTCTCCAACAGGTGCGTCGCGAACGAGTGACGAAGCGCATGGCAGGTCACTCGCTTCGACAACCCCGCCGCGCGCGCCGCCTCCGGAATCGCGCGCTGCAACACGCTCTCATCAACGTGATGCCGCCGACGGACGTCCGTCGCATCGAGCACCGTCCGCACCGAGGCGAACACGTACCGCCACTGCCACTCGCGATCCGCATTCGGGTACTTCCGGAGCAGCGCCTCACCCACGCCCGTCGTTCGGATATCGCGGCGTCGATCGGACTCGAAGCGACTGTGCTCTCGAGCCAGGTGCCTCCGCAGCGGGTCGACACACCGCTCCGCGAGCGGCGTGCGACGGTCCTTGTCGCCCTTCCCGCCGCGAACCACGACCTCGAGCCGATCCAGGTCGACGTCCTTCACACGAAGCGCCGTACACTCGCTCACGCGCAGCCCACTTCCGTACATCAACTCCGCACAGAGCCGAGGCAGCGGGCGGAGCTTCGCGAACAACGCCCGCAGTTCGCGCTCCGAGAGCACCGTGGGGACGTATCCCCGCTTCGGGGCCGCTGCGAACTCATCGACGCGCTTCAGTGGACGCGCGAGTACCGCGTCGTAGAGAAATCGAAGCGCCGCGAGCGCCTGGTTCTGCGTCGACGCCGAGACCCCGCCTTCCACAGCGAGTGCCGACAGAAATTCCCGAACCTCGTCCTCCCCCATGTCTTTCGGATGACGCCGATCGTGAAATCGGATGAATCGCCGGATCCAATGGACGTAGGTCTCCTCCGTGCGTCGGCTGTAGCGACGCTCACGGAGCTTGCGACGGACGATCTCCATGAACCGCAGCGGAACACTGTCGTCTGACACGGCGAGACGCGACTCCAGAATGAAAGAGAGCGGCACGCCGAATCTGCGCGCCGCTCCCGTCACAACCATCACCATTCCGCCGCCTCTCGCCTCCAAACGCCCCGCGCCAGACGACGCGGAGCCGGAGCCAGCCTATTTCTCGTCCAGCTTCCGTCCCGCGTTGAGACTGTCCCAGTTCAACATCGTGTTGAACACGAGGGCATAGCTGCCAATCGTCTCGCCCCGCCACAGCGGATTGTTCGCGAACAGCACCACGTGGCCCTTACTCCTCGGGACATCCACCACCACGGGTCGCTGCGCGATGTCGCTTCCACCATCCAGCAACCCCGACACGAGCAGCTCCTTCTGGTCCGCAAACCGCAGCAGCACGCGCGGACGCTGATCCGGCGGAATGATGTTGAGCGGATTCCGCAGCATGTCGTCGGTGACGGGCGCGGCCTGCCACGGGTGCACCGTCGCGCGCGGCGGCGCCTCGAACTTCGGATCCAGCGGACGTCCCTGCGTCACGTCGGGATCATCCGCGGTGCCGCGCCCGGTCGCCCGGCCACTCGCGCCGCCGCCACCGCCGCCGAAGCCCCCGCGACCGCCACGAGTGGAAGACACCGAGAAGCTGCCGCCATCATCGCTGTACACCGCGAGATTGTCCGACACGCCGTACAGGATCGGGCTCGTCTCATCCACCAGCTTCGTCCGCAGCAGGCTTCCCACCACCGAGTTGTTCTTCGCACTGTTGGCGGTCACGCCATTCGTCAGGCCAAACTGCACCGCGAACTCCGCCGTGTTCGCCACACCAACCAGCACTCCACCCTTCGCCACGAACGACTCGAGATTCTCCAACCCCTGCCAGCCGAGCCCCGGGCGCATGTCGTCGGTCTGCGCGAGGGTACTGATGTTCGGCGTCTCCGGCGAGTTCTTCCACGGCATCGGGTTGCGCCAGAGCGGCATCCCCTGAATGATCGCGGCGCCGCTCCCACCGGAGGGCGGGAAGAGGATGACGTCGTACTTCGCGTTCAGGTTCGCGTTCTTCGCGACGTCCTGCGTGCTGATGTAGTCGAACGGGATCGAGAGCTGGTCGAATGCCTGACGCCACCATCCCTCGGTCTGGGTGCCGAGCCACGTGTGCAGGATCGCCACGCGCGCGGCGCGCGCGGGATGCGTCTTGACGTTAGGCGCCGAGGCGAGCGCGACCACCGGCACGCCGAGCTCCTTCGCGGCCTCGTCGAGGTCCACCTGCGGCACGCCCTTCACGATGAACGATCCGCGAGCGAACCGCTTGCCCGCGGCGTCGAACGCGTCCTCAGCCACCTGGAAGTCGGCCTTCGCGAACCGATAGCGCAGCGTCGCGAGCGCGTTGTCCGCGTTATGGTTGATCGCGAAAACACTCCCTGTTCCGCTCACGCCACCTGGCGAGCGAACCTCGCCGGAAACCCGCTCCATGGGCGCATCGAGCACCTTCACGTCCGTCACGCGCACCGCCTGCACGTTGAACCCTTCCGGAAACGTCCAGCCGGTGTCGTCGTACGGGTTCTTCTGCGGATCGTTAGGCGACCAGTACTGGTAGTCGAGCAGCGCGTCGGCGATGCGCGAGTACGGCTGGTCCATCCGGACGACGTAGCTGCCGGCGGGGAACGTCCGCGTGGTCGTCGTACCCGTATCCGCCTTCGTCGCCGAATCCGCACCGGCCGCCGAGCGCCGAGCGTTCGCACGTGAGCTCACCGTCACCGTGAACGGCGCGGTCGCGCGCGAGATCTCCACCGCCTGCTTCCGCAGCACATTGAGCAGCTCGGCCTGCGCGCCGGGGCGGCGGTCATCGGCCGGCAGCACGTAAGCCGCCGGACCCTCGACTTTCGCCTTCGTCACCGACCGCTTGCTCTTCTGGTAGAAGTTCTCGAGGAACTGCCGCCGGTTGTTCGCGAAGTAGTTGAGCGAGACGAGCAATCCCGTTTGCTCGTAGTTGTTGTTGTTGCGGAGACTCCACTTCACGCGCGCCAGCGGCGGGTTCTGCCGATACCACGTCCGCTCCGTCTCACTCGGCGAGAGCGTCCGCTCCACGGTCTCGGCCGTACCGCCGTTGCCAAACGTCTCGTAGAGTCGGCTGATCCCGTTATGCGTCGCCGCGATGAACATGAGATAACCCGGCGACCACGTGTCGAACGTGCCGTGCGCGAACACGCCCGGCATGCCGAAGCGCGTCATCTCCTGCACGTTGTTCCAGCCGATCATCTGCCACTCGTTCGTGAGCAGCGGGTCGATCCAGGCGTTGAACGGCCCGTCGCCGATCGTGTTGTCGTAAAGGAACGGCACCGACTCGTGCAGGTCGTGAATGACCTGCGCCTTCCAGTCGACGTACGCGTTGAGGACGTTCTGCGTGAGCTTGAGGGTCATGCCCATCGCGTCACGGTTGTTGTCGTGCGCGACGTACTTGCCCCAGTAAACGAGCGGCGGGACGGTCTGGCCGGGGTGCTTCATCTTCCAGTTGAAGAGGTCGACCACGCGGTCACGGCCATCCACTTCCACGATCGGCGTGATGAGCGTGATGAGGTGGTCGCGGATATTCCTTATATATGGGCTCTCGTCCACCGCGAGCCGGTAGGTGAGCTCCATGAGCGCCGTCGGCGCGCCGGCTTCGGGCGAGTGGATCGTTCCCGTGATGTAGTAGACCGGTGCCGCGGTCGCCGCGATCTCCTCGGCCACCCTGTCGTCCATGTTGATCGTGCGGGGGTCGGCGAGCTTCGCGAGCTTGGCCTTGTTCTCTTCGAGCTTCGCGATCAGCTCCTCGGACGCGACGGCCACCGCGATCATCTCGCGCCCTTCTTCCGTCGTGCCTATCGAGTAGACCTTTACGCGCGGGCTGGCCTTCGCGAGCGCTCGCATGTACTCGTAGACCTCCTTCGAGTACGGCAGCTTGGTCGGCGCGCCGGCGATGTCGCCCAACACGGTCTTGGGCGTCGGCACGGTCTTGCTGGCCGGCAGGTAGTCCACGAGCGGCGACAGGAAGAACGGCTCGGTCGTGTACTCCTTGATCTTCGCCGTATAGGCCGAGTCGATGGGCTGGTTGGGGTCGCGGCCAGGTTTGGCGGCGGAGAGGTCGACCTCGGCGCTCGCGCCGGACTCGCGGCTCACGGTTGTGGGCGCACTCTGGGCGGCGGAAACCGCGGGCAGCGCGCCCAGGAGAAGAAATCCGAACGCGAACGGAAAGCGTCTCATGACGTTTTTCGGCTGATGGTCTGTTGTCGGGAAACCGGAAAACTAGCCGACGCTACTTGGCGATCCACGGATTCGAGAATCGCGGATCCGTAAGGAAGGTGGAATCGGTGAGCGACCGCAGGAAGGCGATGAGATCCGACTTTTCGGCGTCGGTGATCGTGAACCCGCCGATCAGCGTGCTCTTATAAGGATTGGCGCTGCCGACCCCGGCATTGGCCCCGCTCGTGATCGTGCGTCCACCGGCGGCATAGTGGTCGATGGCGTCCGACAGCGTCGCCACGGTACCGTCGTGCATGTACGGGAACGTCACCTCGATGTTGCGGAGCGATGGCACCTTGTACTTGCCCATGTCGGACGCGACGCCGGTGATTGCCTGAAGTCCTGTGTTCGGGGCGGGGTAGGCACCGGCGCCATCAATGTTGTAGAGCCCGGTATTGAAGAATTCAGGATCTTCGGTGGTCGATCCGACCCATCGCGCCGCGTTGGTGAACATCACGCCGCTGTGGCACTGCGAGCACTTCAGCCGATCGCTGCGGAACAGCGCCTCACCGCGTTGGGCGGCGTCGGACATCGCGCTGGTGTTGCCGCGCTTGAACCGGTCGTACGGCGAGTCGCCGGACACGAACGTGCGCTCGAACGCCGCGATCGCCTTCGTGACGTTGCCTAACGTGATCGGCGCCGGGTCGTCCGGGAACGACGCGCGGAACAGCGACTGGTAGAGGGCGACGGCCCGCAGCCGATTCAGCATCTCCTCCTCGCGGCCCGCGAGACCGAGCTCCACGGGGGTCTCGCCGAGCATGGGGATGAGCGCCTGGGCCTCGAGGCGGCGGGTCTGGGGGTTCGCCCAGCCGAACACCACCTGGTACGCCACGTTAGGCAGCGACATGCTGTTCCGGGGGTGCGGCTGCCCCGTGGACCCGAAGGGGAGATTGCGCGCATCGGCGAACGCGTTCGCCTGCCGGTGGCACGACGAGCAGGAAAACTGATTGTTGCCGCTCAATCTCGTGTCGTAGAAGAGCCGCCGGCCGAGTTCGACCTTGGCGTCGGACATCGGGTTGTCCGTGGGCACGAGCGGTTGCGGAAAGCCGTCGGGAAGCGACCAGCGAAACGCCGCCGGGTCGCCGGATGGAATCGATGGTCCGGTGGTCCGCTCACTCGAGCATGCCACTTCGAGCAAAAGCGCACTCATCAGCCATACCAGTTTCGCCCAGGAAGGTCGTGTCATGTCGATTGGTGCACACGCATCGATCGTCTCGTCCCTCGCGCTCGTCTTATGTGCAACTTCGATCTTCTCGACTCTTGCGAAGAAATCGTCAGCGCGCCAGTGTCATGCCGCGTACACCGCGTCGGTATACCGTCGCGACGTTCTACCGTTCCACGCTCACGTTGCTTGACGCAGGGCCATCACCCAGCGCGCTCACACGCTCGCTCCCATTTTCACCCGTTCTCCGCGAAGACGGAAGAACGGGCCGTGGCCATTCCACTCTGGAGGGAAGATGCGCACGTCACGTTCGCCGGGAGGAACGCGTTTCTTGGCCAGGTTCGCCGGGTCGGCGATAGTCCTGGTTCTCGCCGCCAGCACGGCGGTCGCCCAAACGGGCGTCATCGCAGGAACGGTGACGGAGGCCAGCAGTGGACGCGGACTGCAGGCAGTCCGCATCCAGATCGTCGGGAATGAGAATGCCGCCGCGTCGACCGACGCGAACGGTCACTTCATCATCCGCAACGCTCCGACCGGAGCACAGACCGTCCGCGCCACACAGATTGGCTACCGCCCGGAATCACGCTCGGTCACCGTCGGCGCCGACACCGTTCGCGTCACGTTCCAGCTCTCGCAGAGCGCGGTAGAGCTGCAGCAGGTCGTCGTCACCGGCACGGGTGGCGCCGTGGAGAAGCGACAGGTCGGCGCGTCGATCGGAGAGGTCGATGCCGCGAAGCTGGCGGAGCAGATGGCGATTCCCGATGTGGGTCGCATGTTGTCCAACAAGGTCACCGGACTTCGCGCCACGACCGTCGGCGGAGGCGTTGGTACGGGACAGGACATCCGCATCCGCGGCACGGCGTCCTTCTCGCTCAACCAGCGGCCGGCGATCTACGTCGACGGCGTTCGCATCGACCAGCGCGCCACGGAGTGGTTCCAGGACGGCGCCTGCTGCTCGTTCGGCGGTGGCGCGTCCACCGACCGCCTCGGTGACCTGAACCCTAACGACATCGAGCGGGTCGAGGTGCTGAAGGGCGCGGCCGCTGCGACGCTCTACGGGTCCGAGGCGACCAATGGCGTCATTCAGATCTTCACCAAGCGAGGCCACTCGAGCGACCAGAAGACGCAGTTCAACCTCGGGCTCGCGACGGGCTTCGAGGAGCTGCGCCACAATCTGCCGGTCACGCAGTTCCCGCGCTTCACCGGCCCGGATGGCACGCGCGCGCTCGACGCGAACGAGACGATGATCAAGAAGGGTCCGTACGCCGGCTTCGATCTGTCGGCGCAAGGCGGCGGCGGGCGCACCACGTACTACGGCTCCACACAGCTCTCGAAGGAGACGGGGTCGATCCAGCCTAACGATCAAACGAAGGGCTCCCTCCGACTCAACCTGACCTTCGCCCCGACGGACAAGTGGACGGTCGAGGCGCGGTCCGCGTACGTGCGCGACCGCATCAACGAGATCCAGGCCGGGAACAACTGGACCGCGTTGTTAGGCAACGCGCTCAACGGCGACCCGACGACGGCGACGAAGGATCGTCCGTACGGCGAGGCGTGGGTCCCCGTGAAGGACATCGAAACCATGAAGACGCAGTCCGACGTCGATCGGTGGACGGGCGGCCTCACGCTCAACAACACGATCCGCCCGAACCTGAGCCACCGGTTCACGATGGGCGTCGACGCGGTGAACGACCACAAGTGGCGCTTCTTCCCGTACGCGGGCGCCTTCGGCCCCGCCGGTGTCACCGACGGGCAGGCCAACCGTGGCACGCGCAACTACAAGACGTACACGGTCGACTACCTCGCGCAGTGGCAGCAGAAGCTGCCGTGGAACTTCGAGTCGAACCTGTCCGTGGGCGGGCAGGGCTTCTGGGACATCGAGTCGCTCATCACGGCCGTGGGCAATCAGTTCCCGGGCCCCGGCGTTTCGGTCATCTCCTCGGCCGCCACGACGACGGCAGGCGAGCAGTACACCAAGACGGTCAACCTCGGGTTCCTCGCCCAGGACCGCTTCTCGTTCAAGGACGCGCTCTTCTTCACGGCCGGCGTCCGCATCGACGGCAACAGCGCATTCGGCAAGGACTACGGCTACCAGACGTACCCGAAGTTCGACGTGTCGTATGACATGACGCACGCCGGATTCCTGCCGAAGACCTTCAGCGCCGCCCGAGTACGCGCGGCGTACGGCCAGGCTGGCAAGATGCCCGGGCCGTTCGACTCGTTCACGAGCTACGCCGCGACGCCGGTGTTCGCCTCGGACGTCGGCATCGTTCCGCTCAACCCCGGCAACGCAGACCTGCGTCCCGAGAAGTCGACGGAGAAAGAGGTTGGCCTGGAGTTCGGTCTCTTCGGCGATCGGCTTGGCTTCGAGGGGTCAGTGTACCGCCAGGAGACGAACGACGCGATCGTTCACAAACAGAACCCACCGTCCGCCGGGTTCACGGACCCGCGCTCGGTCAACCTCGGCTCGATCAAGAACGACGGCTGGGAAGCCGGCCTGACCTACCAGGCCATTTCGACGGCGCACTACGACTGGACGGTTGGTCTCAAGGGCGACGGCAACAAGAACAAGATCCTGAGCCTCGGTGATGTGGACCTTGGCGACAACAGGTATCGGATAGGCTATCCGGTTGGCGGCGTGTGGGCGGATAAGCCTACGGGCTTCACGGTGCAGACCACCGGCACCGATCCGACACTCGGCGATTGTACGCTGCTCTCCTACGGGTGTCCGGTGACGTCTCGGTCCGACACGAACGTCTACTACGGCCCCGGGCTTCCGACGAACAACTTCTCGCTCACCAACACGGTTCGCGCCGGCGCGTTCACGTTCTACGCGCTCGTCTCGATGGAGCGCGGAGCCTGGTTCGGCAACGGCGACCGCGCGTACCGCATCCGCCAGGGTGGCGCGGACGAATGGTTGAAGGCGTTAGGCCCGAACGGCGAAGCCACGTTCCAATCCGACTCGATCAAGCAGTACGCGTCGATCCTGGACTACGTCGACAAGCGCGACAACGTGCGTCTGCGTGAGCTCTCGGTCGCGTGGAACGTGCCGACGAGCCTGTCCTCCAGGATGGGTACCGGGCCGACGTCGATCACGCTGACCGGGCAGAACATCATGTGGTGGGACCACTGCAACTGCGTCGATCCGAACATGAACTGGGGCGGTTCGGAGTCCTTCATCTTCAATGACGGATTCCTGATGCAGCCCGCGCCGCGAGTCTGGCGCATACAGTTCCGCACCCGCTTTTAGCCCGCGCCACAACTCCAATCATCGAGAGAATCGAAACCCATGATTCACATACAGGCAACGACCACCAATGCCGGCCGGGCGGCAGCGTACGCGGGAGCGATAGCGCTCGTCGTGTTTGGCGCCGCGTGCGGCAGCGCACTCGACGTGCCGAACCCGCAGGCGTTCGGCGACGACGCGCTCAACAACCCGATCATTCTCAAGAACGTCGCCAATGGCGCCGAGGGCTCGCTGCATCAGGCGTTCGACGATTACATCGTCTTTACCGAGTTGTTGAGCGATGAGATCGAATCGACGTCGACGTGGATCGACTGGGAAGACGTCTCCGAAGGCCGGATACGCCACGACTGGTCGAAGCAGGGAAACACAGCCAACTATACGCAGGACCAACTCCTTCAAACACGTTTCGCGGCGCAAAGCGCGACGGAGCGCATCAACAACGTGCTCGGCGCCGACGCGCAAACGAGCCCCCTGCGCGCGCAGACGATGCTCGTTGATGCATTGGCCGACTTGCTGCTGGCCACCGGGTATTGTGAGTCGCCGCTCGAGCCCAATGGCCCGCGATCGTCCGACACCACGGTGTTCCAGCAGGCCATCACGAAGTTCACGGCTGGTCTCGAGGCCGCGCAGGCGATCACCGGTGATGCGGACGCGCAGAGGAAGTGGACGAACGTGGCCCATGCCGGGCGCGCTCGCGCCAACCTCATGGTGGGGAACTACGACGACGCAAAGGCCGATGCGCAGGCGGTGGATCCGGCTTTCGAGTACGATGCCTTGTACTCGGAAGCCGGCGCGAACACGACGAGCGATCCGGGAGAGCAGTTCCACCAGAATCGCAATCGCTCGGGCGGACTGCGCCGCATGTATCACTCGCGTGTGCACGTGATCGACTCGACCAACACGGGTGAGGCTTACCTGAAAGACTGGTCCTCGGGCCAGGACGACCATCGCATGGCCGTGACGCGATTCGCCGGACAGCTTGGCGTGAACAATCGCTTCGCGTACTACGGCATCACGAAGTACTCGGATCGCGACGCGCCAATTCGCATGCTCTCAAAGATCGAGTCGAACCTGATCGAGGCCGAAGTGGCGATGCGAGCGGGTGACTACGCCACGGAAGCCAACATCCTCAACGCGATGCGGGCGCGCCCCGGCGTTGGCCTGCCAGCCATTGCCACGCCTGGCGACGCGGCTGCGGCGCAAAACGCCCTGCTCAACGAGCGCATGGCGGAGCTCTGGGTGGAAGGCAGTCGTATGCAGGACCTGTATCGGTTCGGCCTGGTGACCCAGATCCTGGGACCGGCGCGCGCGACGAAGATCCCGCTGTCCTATACCGAGATTCTGGCCAACTCCGCGATGAAGGTTGGCGAGGGTAAGTGCCCGGCCATCTCCTGACAGAGGGCACCCGGGATGTGTATCGGGGGGCGGGCCGGGAGACCGGTCCGCCCCCGATGCGTATACGTGGTCACATGGACTGATGACTGACTATCGTTGGGCCGATGCGTTAGGCGTGATCTCGCGACGCGATTTTCTCGCGAGGCTCGGCGCAGCCGGTGCCGGCGTCGCGGTCGCGACTGCCTGCGGCGGCTCGGGCGGCGGTGATGGCGGCGGAATCGTCGAACCGCCCGCGACCGGGACAATCACTGGCCTCGTCGAGACGCTGGACGGTACGCCGCAGCCTGCGCTCGGCACGCTCATTCTGATGACGGAGCGCGGGCAACAGACGGGGAAGCGGGCGTCGCCAGACGCCAATGGACGGTTCACGTTCTCGCTGGTGACACCGGGCGACTATCAGATCCGGTTCGACGCGCCTGGCTTGGCGACAGTGCCGGAGCCGTTTCCTCACCCCATTCGATTTTCCGTGGAAGCCGGCAAGACGACCGACGTCCCGGTACACGTCCAACTCGGCAACTACAACCAGAACCTCGTCGAAGTCTACATCGGTGACGGGTTCTTTCAGGTTCAGCCTAACGGGACCGAAAACGGCGACTGCGTCGTGAAGGTCGGGACGAACGTGTGCTGGTACAACGTGGACGACACGGTGCACACTGTCACCGGCGGGCCGTGGGGCGACTCGGGTGATCTACAGCCTGCGCAGGCATATCTCTGGCCCGCCACGACCATCGGCGTCTTCAGCTATCACTGCAAACACCACCCAAGCTCGGAGAAGGCGCTCCTCCGGGTTACCGCATGATCGCTTTCACTTCAGGAGACCAGACATGACCGCGATCTCGATCCGGCGCTTCGGCACGCGCGTCGGTGCCAGCGTGTCACTGATTGCGCTCGGCGCAGTCGGCCTGCCACTTGGCGCGCAAGCGGTGAATTACTCGCGCGCCGAGCAGTTCCTCAACTGGAATGCGGACCGCCTGGTGTCCGGCGATCAGGTCAATCCACAGTGGATGAAGGACGGCAATCGGTTCTGGTATCGGAACAAGACGGCGAATGGGGCCGAGTTCGTTCTGGTCGATCCGGCAACGGGGTCGAAGACGCTGCTCTTCGATCAAGTGAAGCTCGCCCAGGCCATGACGTCGGCGTCGGACACGGCGTTCGACGGCAACAAGCTGCCGTTCCAGACCTTCAAGTTCGGGAAGGACGGCGACAACGAGAGCGAGATCGAGTTCAGTGCCGTGCGCAAGCGGTTCGTCTGCAACATCCGGGCGTACCAGTGCACGGTGGGTGACACGCTGCCGAGCGAAGTGCCGTTCGTGAAGTCACCGGACAAGAAGCTCGAGGCGTTCGTCTCGAAGAACAACCTCTGGGTGCGAAACGCCGAGACGCACAAGGACTCGGTGCAGCTCACGACCGACGGCGTGGACTACTACTCGTACGGCACGACGATGCCGCGTCCGAGCCAGCTGCAGCGCCCGCAGCCCGTTCGCCCACAGCTTCGCTGGTCGCCCGACTCGAAGAAGATCGCGGTGCTGCGAACCGACGAGCGGAACGTGGAGCACATGCACTACATCTCGTACACGCCGCAGCGTCCCAAGCATTACTCGCAGCCGTACGCGCTGCCGGGCGACACGGCGGTGCCGTATCCGCACATCCACATCGTCGACGTCGCCACGAAGTCGAACATCGCGGCGAAGATCTCGCCGCGTCCCAATCAACTCTCGCTCGGCGGCTCGGTTCGCGACTCGGCGTGGGCGCTGAACTCGAACACGCTCAAGGTGTCGTTCTACACGCGCGGATCGAAGAGCGCGTACCTCGCGCTCGTGGACGCGTCCACGGGTGACATGCGCGTGGTGGCCCGCGACACCGGGAAGACGTTCGTCGAGATCAGCAATCCGCAGGACCCGGGTTCGTTCTACGTCACGAAGGACATGAAGGATGCCTTCTGGTGGAGCGAGCGTGATGGCTGGGGGCATCTCTACCGCTTCGACGCCGCTGGTGTGACATCGGTGGTGGCGAATGACGGCGACGGCGGCATGACCGTCGCGCCGGCCCCCAAGGGTCAACTGACGACGGGTGCGTGGCAGATCGGTCAGATCTCGTACGTGGACGAGGCGAAGAAGCAGATCTTCTTCACGGGACGCGGGCGCGATGGCTTCCTCTATTACGCGAAGCTGTACCGTGTGAACTACGACGGGACCGGCCTGACGCAGGTGACGACCGAGGACGCGAACCACGTCATCACGTTCAGCCCGAGCGGGAAGTACATCGTGGACACGTACTCGACGATCGACACGCCGCCGGTGACGGTGCTGCGAAACGCGGCGACCGGGGGCATCATCAAGAAGCTCGAGCAGGCGGACGTCACGCGATTGGCGGCGGTGGGCTGGAAGCCGGGCAAGGTCTTCACGGTGAAGGCGCGCGATGGCGTGACCGACATCTACGGCGTGATGTATCTGCCGCCTGACCTCGATTCGACGAAGAAGTACCCGATCATCGACCACATCTATCCGGGGCCCCAGGTCGGTTCGGTCGGCGCGTGGAACTTCAAGAATGGCGGCGAGCAATTCTCGCTCGCGTCGCTGGGGTTCGTCGTCATCCAGCTCGACCATCTGGGGACGCCGCTCCGCTCGAAGGTCTTCCACGACAACTACTATGGAAACTTCGGCGACAACGGCCTTCTCGATCACATCACGGCCATCAAGCAGCTGGGCGCGCGGTACCCGTTCATCGACGTGAACCGGGTGGGGATCTTCGGACACTCGGGTGGCGGCTTCGCGTCGACCGACGCGATGCTTCGCTATCCGGAATTCTTCAAGGTCGCCGTGTCGAGCTCCGGGAATCACGACAACCGCTCGTACAACATCTATTGGGCGGAGAAGTATCAGGGGCTGATGAAGAAGGACACGGTTCGCAAGACGGACAACTTCGAGTCGTCCGCGAACAAGACAATGGCGAAGAATCTGCAGGGTCACCTGATGCTGATGCACGGCGACATGGACGACAACGTGCATCCCGCGAACACGATTCAGCTCATCGACGAGCTGGAGAAGGCGAACCGGTCGTTCGACCTCGTGTGGGCGCCTAACCGCAACCACGGGCTGAACGAGCCGTACTTCATTCGCCGTCGGTGGGACTATTTCGTTCAGTATCTCATGGGCGTCACGCCGCCGGACAACTACCTGATCGTGCCGCCGCCGGATTTCCGTCCTGGTCAGCCCTTCAATCCGGGCGCGGACGATGCGGAACCGGATGGGTGGCCGTACTGGAAGCCGTTCGTGCTACCAAACTGATTTTTTTCACCACCGAGGTCACAGAGGACACGGAGAGCAACAAAGGCAACAACGGTCTGAACCGCGGAGGTCGCAGAGGACGCCGAGAATGCCCGTCGAACATCGGTCACTCCGCGACCCTCCGTGTCCTCCGCGGTTCATTCGTTCTTCTCCGTGACCTCTGTGGTTTCAATTAGCCCGCAACACGACAACTTCCGATTCCCTCTGTCGAGCCGAGCATGCCGACTTCCTCCATAGTGGCACGCACGATGGCGGCCATCGCGATCGCGTGTGTGACGTTAGGCACCGCCGGGCCCGCGGCGGCGCAAGTCTCCATCGACCGGTGGCTGGTCCTCGGACCGGCAACCGCCCCGCTTCCCTTCGGTGCGGCCACCAGCGATTCGGCGCGGCTCGAGGCATTCCGACTCCCGGCCGACAAGGGGTGGCCGTCGGAGGGAACGACCGTACCTATGCCGGGGGGCACACCGCTCCGGTGGCAGCCGGGGAACGGCTCGACGACGAACGGGAGCGTCGTGTTTGCCGCCGCGTATGTGACCGCCGATCGCTGGACTCGCGCCACGCTGCAGGTGACGGGCGGGGACGCCGCGAGCCGGCGGGTGTGGCTGGACGGCGCGCGCGTGGGGAGTGCGCCGGTGGATCTCTCGCAGGGGAAGCACTTCCTTCTCGTAGCGCGCGTCGGCAGCGGAACTGACGCTGGCGCCCCGCTGGTCGCGACCCTGACGCCGACGCGTGGCGGCGGTGCGCTCGCCACATCGCTCGACCCCACGCACCCGGCGTCGTTCCGCACACTGCGCGATATGGTGGCATTCACCGATGTGGCGCTCAATCCCACGGGGACGCGAGCAGCATATACGACGCGCCATCAGGATGCGGTGCTCGACCGCAATGTCTCGGCGATGGAGGTTCGCGAGGTCGCGACCGGACGTCTGCTCGCGCAGATGTCGGGCGACCTGTCGTCGCCGATCTGGTCGCGGGATGGCGAGCGGCTGGCTTACCTCGCGCCGTCGGAGCGTCGCGAGCCACCGGGCACACGCGACCTCATGATCTGGGAGGCAAAGTCCGGTGCCGTCACGCGGGTGGTGGCGTACGAGCCCGCGACGAGGCTGATCGGATGGTCCCCTGATGGCGAGTGGATCTATTACACGGGGACGGTCCGCGCGGCGTCGCCGGACGTGTTCAAGCCTGGCGAAGCCCGCCGCCTCACCGAGGTGTGGGAGCGGTTCTCGCCGTCGGGGGACAAGGTACACCTGTTCGCCGTCAACGTTAGGCAGGGCACACGCTACACCGTGGTCGGCGACTCGAGCTTTGGCGTGGCGGGTGCCGCGCTCAGCCCGGACGGGCAGCGCGTGGTGTTCTCGCGCAGCGCCTACGACAACGGCACCCGGCCGTGGCTGCATGCGGAGGTATGGGTGGCGGACGTGGCGACGCGCGCATCGAAGAAGCTCCTGTCGCTCGACCGTGAGGCGTTCAGCGCGCCGAGTACGTTCGCCTGGTCTCCGGACTCCAAGGCGCTGGCGTTCTGCGCCAGCGCGAAGGAGGTGCTCGAGGGTGAAGACTCCACGTTCTCGGTCTACGAGAACAACCTGTACGCGGTGAACGTCGACCGTCCGTCACTGGTGAACCTGAGCGAAGGATTCATCCCGAACGTCGGCGGCGGACTCGGGTGCAGCCAGATCGTGTGGAGCTCGGCCGATGGCAAGATCTACGTTCCGGTGGACGCCGGTGCGAAGACGTTGCCGGCCCGCACCAAGCGCGCGGTGACGTCGGCGGTGGAACGCACGACGCTGGAGGTCATGCGCATTCCGAACGAGGTGATGTCGGCTGCCGATGTCGCCGGAACGTCGCTGGTCGCCGCGACGGAGGGGCCCACGACACCGCCATCACTGTATCGGATCGATCTGGCGACCGGCGCGGCGACCGCGATCGCGCAGCCTAACGCCGGAGCCCTGACGGCCGTCGACATGCCGGCATGGAAGCCCTGGAACTTCAAGAACAGCCGCGGCGAGGAAGTCGAGGCGTGGTACTGGACGCCGCCGGGCTTCGATTCGACGAAGACGTACCCGATGATCGTGCACTACTACGGCGGCACGCTGCCGATGAAGAAGAACTTCGAAAACCGGTTGCTGTGGTTCGCGTCGAACGGCTATGTCGTGCTGTACATGAATCCGGCCGGGACGCCCGGGTACGGGCAGAAGTTCGCGAACTACCACATCAACGACTGGGGCTTCCCCGCCGCGACGGACATCATCGAGGGGACGGAGCAGTTCACCAAGACGCATCGGTTCGTGGATTCGGCGAAGGTAGGTAACTTCGGCCACTCGTACGGCGGGTTCATGACGATGCACCTGCACACGCGAACGAAGATATTCCACACCGGCATCGCGCTGGCCGGGATCAGCAACATCGCCGACTACTGGGGCGCCGGTAACACGGGCTACTCCTACACGGAGGGCACGTGTCCGGGATGTTATCCATGGAACCGGAAGGACGTGTACGTGGATCGGTCACCGCTGTTCCAGGCCGACAAGATCACGGCGCCAATGCTGCTCATCCACGGCACGGACGACACGAACGTGGTGCCGACGGAATCCGAGCAGCTGTTCACGGCGCTCCGCATGCTCGGTCGTGAAGCGGAGCTCGTGCGGATCAAGGGGGAGAACCACGGGATCAACTCGAAGCCGAGCGTGGAGCAACTCCGCGACGCGATCATGCTGGACTGGTTCGACAAATACCTGAAAGGTCAGCCGGACGCGTGGGCCGCGCGGTGGAGTGAGAAGAATCGTTAGGCCTCTGCTTCGGTCGATTTAACCACAGAGGTCACAGAGGTCAGGAGAACGACAAAGGCAACAGCGTTTTCTTGAACCGCGGAGGGCGCAGAGGATCGCGGAGGGCGCCAGTCGGAAATGATCACTCCGCAGCCTCTGCGTCCCTCTGCGTCCTCCGCGGTTAAAAAACGTTCTTGCTTCTCCGTGCCCTCTGTGACCTCTGTGGTTAAACAAAGACTGCTCTGACGTGCAGAGGAAATCGTACGGGGTGACGGCGCGCTGCCGTCCGATGCTCTCAACCACGGGAGATTGACGTGACATTCCGATGTAGCCCTCTACTGCTGGCAGCGATGATGCTTACACCAGCCGCGGTCCGAGCCCAGGCGGCTACCGAAAGCGCATCACCCACCCAGGTCTCGGCCACCGACTACGCTCGCGCAGAAGCCCTCATCGGCTGGAACGCGCGCGAGCTCGTGATCGACGACGCGGTCAACCCGAAGTGGATGTCGGCGCACTCGTTCTGGTATCGGAATCACAGTGCCAAAGGCTACGAGTTTCTCGTCGTCGATGCCGCAACGGGCGCGAAACGACAGCTGTTCGATCCCGTCAAGCTCGCGTCGGTGCTGTCCGAGCGCGCGGACACCGCCTACGACCCGGCGAAGCTCCCGTTCCGCGACCTGAAGCTGCTGCGCGGCGGCCAGGCGATTCAATTCGACGTCGGCAAGAAGCACTTCTGGACCTGCGACATCGTCGCCTACACGTGCACCGGACCCGATTCTGTCCCGGCGATGAAAGCGAGCGAGGTGAAGTCGCCGGACGGGAAGTGGATCGCGTACGAGCGAGGCGGCAATCTCTATCTGCGCGGCACCGACGGCGGGGCAGAGACGGCGCTCACGACCGACGGGACGCCGGACTACGGGTACGGCCTGGCGAGCATCGGCTGCTGCCAACAGGTCACGAACGTCCGCAACAAGACGGAGCTCCGCCCGTACGTGCTCTGGTCGCCCGATTCCAGGCGGCTGATCACGCACAAGTGGGATCAGCGCAACGTTAGGCAGATGCACCTGCTGGAGGTGAAGAATCCCGCGCCGGTTCTCCACACCTATCGGTACGCGCTGCCTGGCGACTCGGTGATCCCCAAGTTCGAGTACTACACCTTCGACGTCGCGTCGCGGAAAGGAACGCGGGTGGACGTCCCGCCGATCGAGGCCGTCAACACGACGTGCTGCTGGATGTCGACCGACACCATCTGGAAGGATGTCCGGTGGTCGAACGGCAGCGACGAGTTCCTGTTCACGGTGGGAAAGCGAGGCTATCACGAGCTCACGCTGATGGCCGCGGACGCGCGGACGGGTACCGCGCGCACGATCCTGAAGGAGACGGGGAAGACGTTCGTGGAGACGAACCAGAACTCGGGTGGCATTCCGAACTGGCGTCCGGTTGGAAATGGCAAGGAGGTCGTATGGTGGTCCGAGCGCGATGGCTGGGGCCATCTCTACCTCGTGGACGCGGTCACGTGCACGATCAAGGCCCGCCTGACGAGTGGCGCCTGGATGGTGAGTGATCTGCTGTACGTCGACCAGCCCACGCGCATCGCGTACTTCACGGGACGCGGACGCGAGCCCGGCCGCGATCCGTACTACCAGTTCCTGTATCGCGTGAAGCTGGATGGCGGCCCGGTGGAGCTCCTCACGCCCGAGAATGCGGATCACGACGTCTCGTTCTCGCCCGACGGCAAGTACCTGGTCGACGTCTACTCGCGTCCGGACACGATCCCGGTTTCCGTCGTACGCTCGACGACCGGCGCCGTAGTGAAGGAGCTTCAGCGCGCCGATATCTCGCGGCTCGTCGCGGCCGGTTGGACGATGCCGATTCCGTTCACCGTCAAGGCGCGCGACGGGCAAACGGATCTCGAGGGACTGCTCTACCGCCCGTCGAAGGTCGTGCCAGGGCGGAAGTATCCGGTGATCGACTACATCTACCCGGGCCCGCAGATCGGCTCCGTCGGCACCTGGCAGTTCAATGTGAATCCCTCCGGCAACGCGCGGTCGCTCGCCGAGCTTGGCTTCTACGTCGTCCAGGTCGACGCGATGGGAACCCCGGGCCGGTCCAAGGCGTTCCACGACGCCTTCTACGGCAACATGACGGACAACGGCATCCCCGACCAGATCGCGACGATCAAGCAGCTGGCGGCGCGCTATCCCGAGATGGATCTCGACCGCGTTGGCATCTTCGGCCATTCCGGTGGCGGCTTCTCCTCGACCGACGCCATCCTGTCATATCCGGAATTCTTCAAGGTCGCGGTCTCGAGCGCCGGAAACCACGACAACCGGAGCTACGACTTCACGTGGGGCGAGAAGTATCAGGGCCTCATGAAGAAGTTGAGCGACTCGACCGACTCGTTCGATTCGCAGTCCAACTGGCGCAAGGCGAAGAATCTCCGCGGCCGGCTGCTGCTCGCGTACGGAACGCTCGATGACAACGTGCACCCGGTGGCGACGCAGCTCGTGATCGATGAGCTGATCAAGGCCAACCGCGATTTCGATCTGCTCGTGATGCCTAACCGTAACCACGGCTTTGCGGCCGACCCGTACATGATCCGGCGAACGTGGGACTACTTCGTTCGGAACCTGATGGGAGCGACGCCGCCGGATGGTTATCTGCTGAAGGGACCGACGCCATGATCGGAGAGTGAGGCTTGCGCTCTCCTGCGAGACCGGAGAGGGACGGCCTCACAGACGAAGGGGTCAACGGATCCGACGGAAATAGCGGATCACTCGGATCGCTCCTCGGCACGTCGGTTTCCGCTCACAACGAGCCGGGATTGAGAATGCGGCGACCTCGGGAAGCCCACCCGTCCCGAGGTCGTTCAACAAGAAAAGGATGAGAGACCGGACCTGCCGCCGGAGGCATCAATGCCTCCGGGACAAATCTGCGAACATCCGCGCAATCGCCGTCGGAATCCGCGTTAGGTCTTGCCGTTTCGCCACTGACCCCGATCTTGACGAGAACTCTGAATCGACCCAATAGCCATGCGCCATCTCGTTTCGGCTTGTCTCACGGCGGTTTTCCTGACTCGAGCGGTTTCGCTCGCTGCCCAGGACTTCTCGGGGCTGCCCTGGCGATCGATCGGACCCGCATCGTTCGGCGGCCGCATCGATGACATTGAAGCCGTGCCGGGGAGACCGGGCACGATCTTCGTCGGCACCGCCGGCGGTGGCGTCTTTCGCACGACCAACAACGGCACGACGTGGTCGCCCGTCTTCGACCGCGATGGCAAGTCGACCTCCATTGGCGACATTGCGATTGCCCCGAGCGATCCGGGCATCGTCTGGGTGGGTACGGGCGAGGCGAACAACCGGCAGAGCTCCACCTGGGGCGATGGCATCTACCGCTCGCTCGATGGCGGCGACACGTGGACGCACATGGGGCTCGCGGCCACGCAGCACATCGGGCGCGTGGCGATTCATCCGCGGAATCCGTCCATCGTCTTCGTCGCTGCCCTCGGGCATCTGTGGGGGCCTAACGCGGACCGCGGCGTCTACCGCACCACCGACGCTGGCGCGACGTGGAAGCGCGTGCTCGCCGGCGATAGCGTGACCGGCGCGGTGGACGTTGCCATCGATCCGGACGGGCGCACCGTCTACGCCGCACTCTATCAGCGACAGCGCCGCGGCTTCGGCTTCATCGGCGGCGGACCGGGCAGCGGCCTGTTTCGCTCGCGCGACGGCGGCGACACCTGGGAGCGTCTGAGCGTCGGCCTGCCGTCCGCGGTGAAGGGACGCATCGGGATAGCGATCGCGCCCTCGCAGCCATCGACGGTCTACGCGGTCGTCGAAAGCCAGAACGGCGGCGTCTTTCGGTCCGACGACCGTGGCTCCACGTGGCGGCGTCAGGCACCGCTCAACCCTCGACCGATGTACTACTCCCAGATTCGCGTCGATCCGGCGCATCCGGATCGGGTGTGGCTCCTGGGAACCAACCTGCACAAGTCGATCGACGGTGGCCGCACGTTCACCACCGACACCACCGGCGACCGCATTCACGTGGACCATCACGCCCTCTGGATCGACCCGAACGATGGCAACCACATGATGCTCGGGAACGACGGTGGGCTGTACTTCACGTACGACGGCGCGCGCAACTGGGACTTCGTCGACAATCTGCCGATCGGCCAGTTCTACGACGTCGATGTGGATGAGCGAGACCCGTACTTCATCTACGGTGGCACGCAGGACAACGGGACCTGGGGCGTCCCCGTTCGCACGTACAACGGCGTCGGCATCACCAACGCCGACGTCGTGAACATCGCCTACGGTGACGGCTTCTTCACGGTCACCGACCCTGCCGACCCGCGATACATCTACGCCAACTCGCAGAGCGGGCGCGCGTATCGCGTTCACCTGGCAACGCGCGAGGAGCGGGGCATTCGCCCGGTCCCGCCCGACACGACGGAGACCTATCGGTTCAACTGGAGCACGCCGATGGCGCGCTCTCCGCAGGATCCCAAGACGGTCTACTACGGCGGCAATCGTCTGTTCCGCACGCGCGATGGGGGCCAGTCGTGGGACGTGATCAGCCCGGACCTCACGCGAAACACCAAGTGGAAAGAGCTCCCGATCATGGGGATGCGGCGTGATTCGACGACGCTCTCGCGCGACGACGGCACCAGCGACTACGGCACGCTGACGACGATCGCGGAGTCGCCCAGGGCCGCCGGGTCGATGCTCACGGGGAGTGACGACGGCGTGGTGAGCCTAACGACGGATGGCGGTCGCACCTGGACCAACATCACGTCGCGGTTCAAGCTGCCGGGGCCGCGCTGGGTGAGCCGGGTGCTGTGGTCGGCGCACGACCCGCGAACGGCCTTCGTCTCGTTCGACGGACACTACGACGACGACATGGCGCCGTACCTGTTCCGCACGACCGATGGCGGGGCGACGTGGACCTCCATCGTCAGCGATCTGCCCGCCGGCCACTCGGTGAAGTCGATCGCCGAGCATCCGACGAATCCTGCGGTGCTGTTCGCCGGGACGGAATTTGGCCTCTACGTGACCGTGGACGGCGGGCGACACTGGAGTCATGCGGGCGGAACACTGCCGCGCGTGCGCGTGGACGACATCGCCATCCACCCCACACAACACGACCTCATCCTCGGCACACACGGGCGGAGCATCATCGTGCTCGATGACGTTGGGATGTTCGACCGTGGTGCACCGGTGGCCGGGGCGGGCGACGCGGTGTTGTATCCGATCCGGCCGGCCATGGAGCGGTTCGTTACCCGCATTCTCCCCACGCCTGGCGCGCGGACGTTCCAGGCGCCGAACCCGCCACCCGGAGCGATCATCACGTATGCGTTAGGCACGCCGGCCGGACCCACGGACACGGCCGTGGCCCGCCTGACGATTGCCGATGCCAGCGGACGCGTCGTGCGGACACAGACGGTTCCAAGCAGCCCCGGCTTGCACCGAATTGGCTGGGACCTCCATTACGACCGCGCCCCTGGTGTGACCGACGCGGACGAGGGATGGTTCGGGACGCCCACCGGAGGCTGGGTGCTGCCCGGGCGTTACACGGTCACGCTGGCGGCGCACGGCAAGTCCGTGTCGCAGCCGGTGGAGGTCACGGCAGATTCGCGGCTCGATATCGCGTCCGGCGCGCTCGAGGCGCGGCATACGGCCTCACAGCAGCTCGCGGCGCTCGAGAAATCCTTCAATGACGGTGTCGTGCTGCACCGCCGGCTCGCATCCGAGTTCGCCCGGCTCGACTCGTCGCTGGCGGCGAACGCCGCTCGTCGGGATTCGCTCGCCGCGCTGACCAAGACCGTGCGCCAGAGACTCGACTCGTTAGGCCGCCGGTTCGGGAGTGGTTTCGGCGGCGCGAAGTTCGGTTTTCTGGATCTCGATGGCTCGATGCAGGCGTCGTCCACCGGCCCCACGGTCGCCCAGCAGCGGACCCTCGACCAGCTCCGCGTTCAGCTGCGGAAGGACCTCGCCTCGCTGAACGGGCTCGTGTCTGGCGACTTCGCGGAATTTCAGCGACGCGTGCTCGGCGGAGGGGGTACGGTGCTCGCTCCGGTGGCGTTGCCGTGACGCGGGCCTCCGATGCCGGCAATAGTCCGTAAGAGCCTGGAAACGGAAACGGCCGGAAACTACTGATCGGGCGGATACAGCGAGATCGGGAAGACCCAACGCGCAACGAGCAATTTTCTTGGGAACTGCCTCGGGAAGCATGATATGAGTGTCCCGAGGTTGTCCCCAAAGAAATCACGGCTCGTTGCGCGTGGAGTTTTCCTCCGAGTGGAGCGATCCGCCAGATCCGATGGTTCCGGCCGTTTCCGTTTCCTCTCTTTCTGAGTATTGCCTGGCATCGTGGCGGGCAAACGGAGACCAATCGTGAACTAGGGTACGATCTGCGCCTTGCCCGCCATCGCCTTGTTGTATGCCGCCACGTCGTCGCGCATGACCCGATCGTACGCCGCTTTCGCTTCGGCGAGCTGCTTCTCCAGCATCGCCAGCACGCCGAGTGACGCGTCGGTCGGACGGAACTCGGCGCCGCCGGCCACGTCGCCCGCGCCAGTCCCGACCTCGCCCGACAGCCACACCAGATTCATGTAGACCTTGTACGACTCGACGTACCACTTGTCGTCGCTGTGGAGCTCCGTCCGCGACAACAGTCGCAGCTCGACATCCATCAGCTTCTTGTCCAGCGCGTCCACCGCGGCCGTGGCGTCCGCATCGGCGCTCGACTTATTGCGCTGATCCTCGAGCTGCTTTCGCATGATCTCGATGCGATTGATCATCGCCGCGCTTCTGTTCATCGCGTCGCGGATGCGGAGCTGCGCCTTCGTCGACGCCACGAGGTCCGCCACGGGCATCGTCGTTTCCGTCGCGCGCGTCACGGTGAAGCGCTCCGCCGGCGTCGTCGTGCCGAGTGCCGTTAGGCGCACGGAGTAGTGGCCGGGCAGGGCGAGCGGACCCGTGTTCAGCGGGCCATCGATGCCCCAGTGCACGATCGGCCGAACCTCCTTCCCCTTGAATCGCGGCTCTTCCCAGATGTGCGGGTTGTCTGGCGGTGCCGTCCGCAGGTCCACCTTGGTCGGCGCATCGTAGCGCAGGTCCCACGTCGCGCGGTTGAGCCCCGCGCGCGTCCTGGCGTGCAGCGTACGGATCACCGTGCCCGTCGAGTCCAGGATCTCGAGCGTGACCGGCTCCGGCGATGCCGTCGGGACGGCGAACGTGAAGTCCGCGTAGCCGCCCCGCGCCTCTCGGTATCCCGCGCGGGGCGGGTACAGCCTGACGCTGCCATCGGTCGCGCGCGCTGGCGTCGCCGCGCTCGGCCCTCCGCCGTTCCCGCCTTCGTTCGCGTCGTCGTCGTCGTCAGCGACGACCGGCGGCGTGGCGCCGAGCTCCAGCGCCGTGATGTCGCGCAGGACGTAGATGCCGCGCCCGTACGTCGACACGACGACATCATGCCAGCGCGACTTCGGGGTCGCGATCCACGTGACCGGCGACGCGGGCAGCCCGGCCTTGATGCGTGTCCAGTGGGCGCCGTCGTCCCGCGAGTAGTAGAAGCCGTTCCCCGTGCCCGCGAACAGCATCCCGCGCTTGTTCGGGTTCTCCGCCACCGACATCACGTAGGTGAGCGGACCGCCGGTGGGCAGGTCGCCGGTGATCTTCGTCCACGTGCGGCCGTAGTCGGTGGTCTTGTACAGGTATGGCTCGCGGTTGTCCATCATGTGGAAGTCGACCGTGACGTACGCCGTGCCCGCGTCGAACACCGAGGGCGCGATCTGACGGATCGTCCCCCAGACGGGGAGTCCGGTGATGTTCTTCGTCACGTTCGTCCACGTGGCTGCGCCGTCTCGTGTGAGCCAGAGCTGGCCGTCGTTCGTGCCCGCCCAGATCAGGCCGCGACCAATCGTCGACGGCGCGATCGCGAACACCACCTCCCCGTAGAACTGGCCGAGGTTGTCCCCGATGATCCCGCCGGAGAAGACGATGCGGGACGTGTCGCGCGTGGAGAGGTCGGGGCTCGTCACCACCCAGCTCTGCCCGCCGTTCGACGTCTTGAAGATGACCTGGCAGCCGTAGTAGACGGTCTTCGGGTCGAACGGGTCGACCGCGAGCGGCGGTGTCCAGTGGCAGCGGTACTTGAGATCGTTAGGCGGCGAGTCGAGCGTGTGAATCCACGGCCCCACCGAGCGGGCTCGCTTCGTCTTCGCGTCCCACCGCGTGACCGTGGCGCCGTAGCACGACGACCACACGATGTCGGGGTTGCTGATGTCGGGGATGGTGAACCCCGATTCGCAGCCGCCGAGCCCGTGGTCCCACGTGCTGCCGCCGCCACCGAAGCCTCCACCGTCGCCGCCCTCACCTTGCCCGGCCGTATCGGCCGCCGCACGTCGAGCGGCGCTGTCGCCCGGCGACGTGACCGGTGGCGGGTTGCCTCGTGCGCCGCCGGTGGAATCCGCCGCGCCAGTGGTGTCACGGGCTCCGGCGCCGCGGCCGCGTTGCTGCTTGACGTTGTTCTCCCCGGATTCGGGTGCACTGCTCGGGCCGCGCATGGTCCCGTTGTCCTGCCGATTGCTGTACACGTAATACGGCACCTGCTCATCCACCGCGACGTGATACATCTGCCCGATGGGCAGCGTGATCTCCTTGAACGTTTTCCCGTGAGTCCACGTGATGCCCGCGCCGCCGTCGCCGGTCACCGCCCAGTGGTCCGGGTTCTTCGGGTCCATCCAGATGTCGTGGCAGTCGCCGCAACCGCGGTCCGAGATCGGAAAGGTCTGACCACCGTCCATCGATCGACGGAACGTGCTGTTGGCGATCAGCACTTCGTTCTCGTTTCGCGGATTCACCTCGATCCGGATGTAGTAGCCCGCCCGACCGATGAGCTGGCGGTCCCAGCTCACGGTCTTCCACGACGTGCCGGCGTCGTCGGACCGCCAGAGCGAGCCCTGGTTCGCGGTCTGGATCAGGGCGAACATCCGCTTCGAGTTCGATGGTGCGACCGCGACGTCGATCTTGCCCACCGGCGACTTGGGCAGGCCGTTCTCGAGATGGTTCCACGTGGTGCCGCCATCGCGGCTCATGTACACGCCGCTGCCTGGTCCGCCGCTGAACATGCCCCACGTGTGCATGACGACTTCCCACGTGCCCGCGATCAGCACGTTGGGGTCGTTGGCGTCGATCGCGAGGCCCGAGCACCCGGTGCGCTCGTCCACGAACAGCACGCGCTGCCACGTCTTGCCGCCGTCGGTGGTGCGGAAGACGCCGCGCTCCTGCTGCGGCCCGGTCACGCGGCCTAACGCACAGACGAAGGCAATCTCCGGGTTCGTGGGGTGTAGGATGATTCGTCCGATGCGCCCCGTCTCGCGGAGCCCGACGTTCGTCCAGGTCTTGCCGGCGTCGGTGGACCGGTACACGCCGTCGCCGGTGACATCTGCGTCGCGAATCGTCCACGCTTCGCCGGTGCCGACCCACACGACGGACGGTTTCGACGGCGCGACGGCGATCGCGCCGATCGCCTGAACGGGCTGTGCGTCGAAGACGGGGACGTACGTGAACCCGCTGTCGCTCGATTTCCACACGCCGCCCGAAGCGGCTCCCATGTACCAGGTCTTGGGATCGCCAACCACGCCAGCGACGGCCGAGATGCGGCCGCCGGCGACGGGGCCGAGGAATTGGAAGCGGAGGGGGTCCTGGGGTGGAGCTGCAGTCGGGCGGGGACGCCGTTGGGCCGAGACGATAGAAGCAGAGGCGGCTATCAGGAGTGCTGCGGGAAGCAGTCGCATGTGTCGACGAAGCGGAGGCGGGGACGAACCGGTTGGATCGGATACGATATGCAGCGGCCGTCGTGGGCGCGAGGGGCGTGAAAGGGCGCCGTATGGGGTCAGAGTCCT
>DASUGD010000074.1:0-10875 GCA_036274195.1 Gemmatimonadaceae bacterium
CGAGGTGCGGGTCTGGCTCGGCCGACGGGCGACCACCAAGCACTGGCTGTTCCGCACGGTCCGCCTGCGAAGGGCGTCCCTCGAGCTGTTGGCGATCATCACCGCGCTCGCGATTCGCAACGAGGATGACGCCGATGCGAAGCGCATCCTCGAGCTCGCGCGAAAGAGCCGGAATGCCGGCATCCGCCGAGCGGCGCTGCAGCGCGAGACCGTCGAGGTACCCTCGTGACCGAAGCCATTCGGTTCCTGACGTCGCTCGCTCAGGCGTTGGCGAAGATGTCGCTCTACGCGGACGGGCATCCCACGCGCGCGAAGGCCGCCGACGTGTCGTTCGCGCAGCTGCGCGAGCTGCAGAAGGTCGATGCGAAGCCACGCTTCTCGTTCCTCGGTCCGGCGGTCGTCTACGGTGACCGCGCGATCCGCGAGCTCTCCGACTGGGATTGGTCCGCAAGGCTTTCTGGCGCGGGAATCCAGCGCATCGAGTTCCCGGAGTCGGTGGATCCCGAGGACTATCGGGGCTTTCTCGAGGAGATTCTGACGAACATCGCGTTGGTGGCCGGTGGAAAGCTGCGATCCGAGGAGGAGCAGGGACTTCGGCGCCTCACCCCAATCCGTTTCGGTGCCATCGGCGTGCGCGCGAGCCAGGAGCGCTCCACGACGATCGAGGAAGAGGTACCGAGTGAGCCGGCGCTCCAACTGGATCTCACGGAGGAAGCGGATGTCGTGATGTGGATGCACGACGAGGTGGCCGCCAGGGGGCGCCTGCCACTCGTGGAGGCGGAGATTGTCATCGACTCGCTGACCAACGCGATGCACCAGCAGGCCAACGCGTTGGTCCCGCTGCTGACGTTGAAGGAGTTCGACCAGTACACGACCACCCATGCGCTCAACGTGGCCGTGTTGGCCATGGGGCTCGCCGAACATCTGGGTTTGTCGACGCGCGAGGTACGGGCGTACGGTGTCGCCGGCCTGCTGCACGACCTCGGGAAGGTCAGGATTCCGGTGGAGATCGTGCAGAAGCCGGGTGCGCTGACGCCCGAGGAGCGGGCGATCATGTGCCAGCACCCGGTGGATGGTGCGCGACTGATTCTCGAATCGGACAACCGGCTCGATCTGAGCGCTGCCGTGGCGTTCGAGCATCACATCATGATCGACGGCGGCGGATACCCCAGCCGACGAAGTCGCCGCGATTGCCATCACGCGAGCATGCTCGTGCACGTGTGCGACGTGTTCGACGCGCTGCGCACGCACCGTCCATACCGCGTGGCGTGGGAAACGAACGCCGTCGTGGACTACATCACGCAGCGGGCGAGCACGGAATTCCATCCGGACATCGCGAAGGCGTTCGTGGCGATGCTGCGGGAGCGCGAGCTTCGCGACGCGCGGGCAGACGCGATCGATGGGCTGGCCATCGACCATGCTGTTGCCTAACGAATCCAGAATAGAGGGAACGGGGAACCGGGAACAGCGACTCCGCGTGGAGCCCCTGTTCCCCGTTCCCGGCACTCTATTCCCGATTCCCTATCGGTTACGTGATGTTCGGATTGTTGAAGCGTTCGATGTCCGGCAGCGGCAGGCATCGTGTGTTGCCGTACGTACCACCCTTGAGCGGGAAGGGCGTCCCCACCGCGGGATTGAACGGCAGGTTGAAGCGCTGGAGGTCGTAGTTCCGGAAGCCCTCCAGGAACAGCGCACGACGACGCTCGTCAATCACGAGTGCCTGGATCGACGCGTCATCGGTCGGGCCCGTGTACGGCAGCAGTCCCGCCGTGGCGCGCAACCCGTTGATCGCGGTGACCGCCGCGGCACCACCCTGCGCCTCGGCGAGGATGAGCTGCGCTTCCTCGTAGCTCGCGATCCGCGTCGGCGCGGCGTCGCCGTCGGCGTACTTGTTAGGCACGTAGATCACCGACTTGGCATCGGCGGGCCGGGTTTCCGTCACCGTCGCCGCCGACCGCGGGTCGACCTCTCCCCTTTCCGTCGTGGGATTGAGCGACTCCACGGTGTAGAACCCGAACTGCTCCGTAATGGCGTAGAGGCGGTTGTACAGCCGGTTGTCGCTGGCATCGTTCGCTGCGTTCAGGACGAACCCGGCCGGTACGAGCGCCGCATCTTCCGCCGCCCCGGTCTTGTTCCCCTGGAAGAGGCGAACGCGCGCGCGGCCGACGTAGGCAGCGTTCACGATGTCGGGCTGGCTCGTCGCCTGGCCCGTCGTGATGGCGGTCGTGAATCGTTCTTCCGCCAGCGCGAACATACCCGCCTGGTCCACCTGAGGCCCGAGGTCGAACGCGGCCTCGCACATCGACATTCCCAGCGCCGCATAGCTGAACCCGGCGTACAGCGCCGCTTTCGCGATGAGCTCCTGACGGTTCGGAACCTCGGCGTCCGTCCACTTGTTGCTCAGGTTGTCGAGCGCGTGGTCGGCGTCCCACCGCGCCGTCGACAGCGGGTTGTAGATCCCCGGCGTCTGGTTGTTGTTGCACAGGTTGACGCCGTAGGAGCCACCGGGCTGCGTGTTGGCGTCGCGGCGGTCGTAGGGCCATGCCGCCGCGCCCAGCTGAGCATCCGCCAGCTCGTCGCTGATGATGCCCTCGACGGCGACCATGGCGCCGAACGCGCACTCGAAGTCCGCGACAGCGCTGTTGACCGCAAGCTCTGCGTTCTTGGGATCGTCGATCATGCTGACCGGCACCGTCCCCGGCGTATCGACCGCGAGGAGGTCGTTCGAGTTGCACGCCACGACGGTGCCCAGGATCGCGACCAGCGCAGCGAGTGACACCGCGCCGCGGCGCGTCCTCAACCGCGCGTCGGCCTCGGCGCTTCGAGTCTTTTGCTGTATGGAAGTCATCGGTGAAAACCGTCCGTTGTTCCGGTTGTTAGGCAGTGGTCGATGCACGTCAGTAGCCCAGGCGAATGGTGAGCACCAGCGATGTGAGCTGGGGCATGTGTGCCTGGTCCACGTTCACCGGCGTTCCGGACACGAACTCGCTTTCCGGATCGAGGCCCGTATACGGCGTCCAGGTGTGCAGGTTGCGCGCGGACAACGTGAACCCGGCGTTCTTCGCCCATGCCTTGGCCGCCAGCTGGGTCGGCACGTCGTAGGAGAGCGAGACCTCGCGGAGCTTCAGGTACTTCGCGTCGTTGATCACGAAGTCGCGGAGCGTCCCGTTGGTCTGCATCTGCACCAGCTCCCGCGGATTGGTCTTCTCGGGTTGGAGATACTCGGCGCAGGTGTAGAAGATCTGGCAGCGAATACGGAGGTTGTTGTCGAGCCGCTTGTATCCCGTCGCGTAGTCGGCCATCGCGTACACGCTGAAGTTCCGCAGGAACCGGACGGTGGTCGTGAAAGCGCCTTCGGCGGTCGGGATCGAGTGGCCGAGGAACACCTTGGGCGCAATGACGCCGCCGTTGTCGTTGAGGCACGGCGTCGGCTGGCCGCGACCGTTGTCGCACATCGAGTTGATGGCGCGGCGCGTGGTGGGATCGTACTCGGCGCTCAGCACCTTGTACGAGAACCAGTCGAACGGTGCGTACCCGATGCGGTGCGACGCCGATCCAAGGTCGATCGTGGTGTCGACGCCGTTCAGTTTGTTGATCTTCGACGAGTGCGTCCCGAGCGTGAAGCTCACGTCCCACGCGTAGTCACGCGTGTTGACGATCGAGCCCTTGAGCCCGAGCTCGATGCCCTGCTTGGTGATCTGACCGGAGTTGAAGTACTGGTTCTGCGCCCCAAACCCCGTGCTCGGAGCGACGCTGCGCGACAGGATCGCGTCCTTCGACCTGTCGTGGAAATAGGTGAAGTCGATGCCGAACCGGTCGCTGAACATGCTCGACTCGAAGCCGAGCTCCAGTCCCTCGACGCGCTCCGGCTTCAGGTCCTGGTTCCCGAGCGTGTTGGGCGTGAGCACGCCCTGTCCGTTCGGTCCTGCCACCGGTGTCAGCGTCTTGAGCGCGGTGTTGAGCGCCGGCTGCTGTCCCGACGCGCCGTACGCGCCGCGCAGCCGCAGGCTGCTGAACGCTTTCGGCAGCCACCCCTGCACCCACGGATCCTCGCTGGCGACGTACGACACACTGGCCTTCGGGTACCACACCCACTTCACGTCGCTGCCGAACGAGCTGTTGTTGTCCACGCGGGCCGCGCCCGTGACGTATAGCCGGTCCTTCCAGCCAAGCTGCTCCTGGGCGTAATAGCCGAGCGTGTTGTTCCCCGACCAGCCGTCCCGGAGGCCGACCTTCGTGCCGGCAGCGTCAATGGTCTGGAGCCCGGGTGCCGGGAAGAAATCACCCTCCCCCTGAATGAACTGGTCGTGGCGCGTGTAGTACTGCACGCCTAACGATGTCTTCGACGACAGGGTGCTCGTCGGGCTGAAGTTCAGGCTGCCCGTGTAGTCGTACGTGTTGTAGGTGGCCTGGTGCTGGTTGTTGTAGCGATAGCCCTTCGCGTAGTTGCCCCAGAAGAACGCGGCGGTGTCGTTCGTGAGGTACGGCACCGTCTCGGGGTTGCCCTCGTTGTTGTAGTCCGTGCCGATCGCGAAACGGTGCGACATCCACGTGAACGGCCGCCACTGGATCGTGGCGCTGGCGGTCAGGCGGTTCAGCAGCTGCGCGTCGTACAGCTGGTTGAACGCGATGGGTGGAGTGCTCTGGAATCCGCGCACGTACGTGCACCCCACGTTGCCTGCTTCGCAGAACTGCGGGAGGTTCGCGGGATTCGAGTACATTGACTCCCACATGGCGCCGCCGCAGCCAGCCTCGCACGAGAGCTGCGTGTTGCTGTTGATGTAGCCGACGCTCGTGCTGATATCGACCTTCGAGTTCGGCGTGATGCTGAGGTTCGTGCGCACGCTGCGCTGGTTCCGCGAGTTGGTGCGCTCGGCGCCTTCGTTCGAGCCGATCTCGCCACTGGCGAAGTAACGGAGGAGGTTGTTGCCGCCGCTCACGTTCATCGCGTAGTTGCGGACCTGACCATCGCGGAAGATGGGCGTTCCGCGCGCTTCCTCCTGCTTCACGACATTGAGCCCGAGCAGCGGGCCGGCCTCGGCGTTCGAGTTGAGACACTGGTCCGGCGTTGGCTGCACGCAGTAATTCGTCGCGATGCGCCCTTCGGCGTTCTGGAACCAGTTGGCGCCGCCCTGGAACTGGAACGAGAACTTGGTCCCGCCGGCGGAACCCTTCTTGGTGATGATGTTGATCACGCCGCGCGCGGCTTCGGTGCCGTAGAGGGTTGCCGCGGCCGGTCCCTTCAGCACCTCGATGCTCTCGATCTCGCTCGGATCGAAGTCGTTCAGGCGCGACACGACACCTGACCCGAACGCCTGCACGGAGTTGCCGCTTCCGGTCGCGTTGTTCACGCGGATGCCATCGACGTACACGAGCGGCTGGCTCGACAGCGACAGCGTTCCCATGCCGCGAATGCGGATGTTCGCGCCGGCGCCGATCTGTCCGGTACCGGGGAGCACGACGACGCCCGGCGTCCGGCCGTTGAGCACGGCCTCGACCGACGGAATGGCGGTCTTGGACACCACGTCGGCGACGTTGACCTGCGCGACCGACGTCCCGAGCGAGCGAACCTGCTCGCCGCCCGCGGTACCCGTCACGACCACCTGATTGAGCTCGACCGCCCGCTCGGACAGGATGAAGCGCACGTTGGTCGATCCGACGGTGACGGTCTGGGTCTCGGGTCGATAGCCGAGCGCCCGGACGTTGATGGTGACACTGGTCCCGGTGATCCCGGTGATGCGGAATCGGCCGGAGGCGTCGGTGGTGGTGCCGACGCCGGCTTGCCCCTCGACGGCGACCTGTGCGCCGGCCAGGGGACGCTGGGCGCCCTCGACCACCACGGTACCGCTGACGGTGCCCGGCGGGTTCTGGGCGACGACGGGCGCGGCGAACAGGGTCGCCGCGAGGGTGAGTGCGAGGTTCGCGACGCGCGGCCACCCACGACGACCTGTGGGGTGGCGCTGCCTAACGGCATGCGTGGCGAACGAGACGGATCCGGTTTGGGTCATCGGCTTCCTCCGATGGATCGGGAGATGAACGCCGGCAGAGCGCCGCCAGTCCGCTGTGCACCGGAGTGGTACACCAGTGCACCACAATGGTACACCAGCTAGAGGCCGACGGAGCGCTTGCCGCAAATCAGGGGGGTCCTATGGGTGAGGACAGGGGTTTCTCCTGACGCCGCAACAGTGCAATCGCCACGCGGCGATCCGCAAGCAGGTTGCGACGTCCGGCTTTTGTGAATTGATCCCACTACGCCGGACGGGTGAATTGGTATGCCATACTCGACCGTAATGGTAGGGGGGCCAAGTCGATGCTCATTACGTGATCATCGCCGACGACGCCACCTTCACATCCTATGAGCGCACGCCAATTTCAGCATCGCATGCGAACGTCTCCGGCGCCCCCCACGGACCCCACGTCACCCGGCCTTCATCGAACGGCCCGGCTGGCCCGCGAGCTCGAGAGCCTCCAGGTCCTCATCGACTCGATGGGCCGCGAAGCCGACCTGGGGCCCCTGCTCACGCGCCTGCTCGACGTCGCCTGTGAACTGATCGGCGCAGACCACGGCGCGATCGGGCTGGTCGACCCGGCTCGCAACGTCGTCCGGACAGCCGCCGTGCGGAACATGCCGCCTAACGAGCTGGGTGCCGAGATGCGCCCGGGCGTCGGGCTCTCCGGTCAGGTGCTGGCCACCGGGGCCACCGTCTATGCGCGACGGTATGGCGACCTCGCGCATCCCACCCAGCCAGCCCTCGCCGACCACGTCGTGATCGGCGTCCCCATTCGCTGGGGGAACGACCTCATCGGCACCTTCGGCCTCGGCCGAGCGCTCCAACCCGCACGACTGTTCCGGTCACGGCGCCTGTTCAAGCCCCGCGACATCAACGCGGTCGAGGAGTTCGCGCGATACGCTGCCATCGCGGTGCACAACGCGCGGCGCTACACCGACGAGCGCGGTCGCGCGGATCGCCTCGCCGTGGTCGCCCGCGTCGCACGTCTCATCACCGGCGACCTGAATCTCGACGACCTCCTCGACGGCGCAGCCCAGGCCATACACGAGCTCCTGGGCTACGAGAACGTCGCCATCGCGCAGGTGGAGACCGACGCGCCCGAGATGCTCCTCGTCCGGAGCTTCGGCGGCTCGTACAAGAACCTGATTCAGGGCGCCTATCGCATCCCCTTCTCGCGCGGCCTCATGGGAGCGGCCGCTCGGGGACGCGAGATCGTGCTCGTGAACGACGTCTCGGCCGATCCGCGCTACCTGCCCACGCCCGGTGTCACCGGGACACACGCCGAGCTCGCCGTTCCGATCCTGCTCGGCTCCGACACGCTGGGCGTAGTCAACGTCGAGCGCGGTGCGCCGTTCGACCAGGATGATGTCGAGGCGTTGCGCATAGTCGCGGACCAACTGGCAGTCGCGATCGAGAACGCGCGGCTGTACGAGGCGGCACGGCGCGGCGCGGTGCTCGAGGAACGCCATCGCATCGCCCGCGAGCTGCACGATTCCGTGACGCAGCAGCTGTTCAGCGCGACGCTCGTGGCGCAGTCCGTCGCCCCGGCGTTCGCGCGCGACCCGGCGGAAGGAGAACGCCGTGCGACGATGATGCTGGATCTGGCGCGCACCGCGCTCGCCGAGATGCGAGGCCTCCTCGCCGAGCTGCGACCGCACGGCCCGCCCGGAGACGGACCGCCCAAGCCGCCGCTGACCGATCCGGGCCTCACGACCGTCAGGCGTGGAGGACTCGTGGCCGCGCTCCAGGCCCACTTCGTTTCCTCGGTGCTTGGCGATCTCCAGGTCCGGCTCGATGCAGATGCCTATGTCGCGCAGCCGCCCGAACGCGAAGAAGCGCTCTACCGCATCATCCGTGAGTCGGTGCATAACGTCGTCAAACACGCGCGAGCGACCGAGGCGGAAGTGCGGCTCGCCGCCACCCCCGACGGCGTCGCGGTGACGGTGAAGGACAATGGCATCGGCTTTGCGAGTGACGCGCGAACCAACTCGGGGCGCTTCCGCGCGGCGCACGGACTGGGGCTCGTCTCCATGCGCGAGCGCGCAGCGGAACAAGGCGGCCAGCTTCACATCCACAGTGAGCCGGGTCGGGGCACGCGCGTCGTGGTCACGCTGCCAAGGTCAAACTAGCTACAGGCGTTACCGCCCATTAGTGTCCTTCGGGACGAGTCGAAGCGTATCCCTACGTGACCGCGCGGTTGCGGCGCGGGTTCAAGCAGCCATATCCCTGCTGTGTCTGGCAATGCGTTTACTCCTGGTTCGATGGGCAACGTTCACGGTCGCGCTGTGTTGTATGGCGCCGGCGATCTCGGCGCAGCAGAGGCCGAGCCCGCAGGAAGCCGAAGCGCTGCTCAAGGCGAATCCCGAGCTGGCGGCGCAGATTCGCGACCGCATCCAGAACAGCGGGATGACGCCGGATCAGGTTCGAGCCCGGCTTCGGGCTGAGGGTTACCCCGAGAACCTGCTCGACGCCTACCTCGGCCCCGCGAGTACCGCTGACACGTCGGCTGCCTCGCCGGCGGCCGTGGCCGCGGCGTTGCGCGTGCTGAACGTCCAAAACGATTCCCTCGACTTGGCCGCGCGGCGCGGCCACCCTGATCGTCCGTGGGAATTTGCGTCGCGCAACTCGATCAAGTGCGACACGATCAGCGCGCCGGCCCCCAACCCGGACTCGCTGCCCCTCGACGCACGAGTCGGCCGCGGCAGAACGCTCAACTGCAAGTCGGCCGATGGCACGCCCGTCGCGCCGCCCGATAGTGGTCGCATGATTTTCGGTCTCGATCTGTTCGCGAACAGCTCGACCCAGTTCGACGCCAACTTCGCCGGTCCGGTGGATGCGTCGTACAGGCTGGGGCCCGGCGATCAGCTCGTGCTGCTCCTGACGGGCGAGGTGGAACTCGCGCACCGCCTGGATGTCACGCGCGAGGGATTCATCTTCATCCCGCAGGTGGGGCAGTTGCACGTGGCGAACCTGACGATGCAGCAGCTCAACGACATGCTGTACGGCGTGCTCGGGCGCGTGTACCCGGGCGTTCGCCGCGGGGCGAATGCGAAGACCCGGTTTTCGCTGTCGGTCGCACGGCTGCGTTCCCTCCAGGTGTTTGTCACGGGCGACGCCCAGCACCCGGGGAGCTACCGGATCTCGTCGGCCGGTACGGCGCTGACGGCGTTGTATGCCGCCGGCGGCCCGACACCTAACGGGAGTCTCCGCCGGGTCGAGATCCGGCGTGCCGGCAAGCTCGTCGAGACGCTCGATGTGTACGACTACATCGTGCGAGGTGACGCGACGCACGACCCTCGTCTGGAATCCGGCGACGTCGTGTTCGTGCCTGTTCGCGGGCCGACGGTACGCCTCATCGGCGAAGTGAATCGTCCGGCGACCTACGAGATGCGGCCCGGTGAGACGCTGACCGACGTCGTTCGCGCTGCCGGCGGGTTCCGACCGACCGCCGTGCCGAGCCGCGTGCAGATCGAGCGGATCGTTCCGGCTCGCGACCGCCGCGATGGCGGTGCGGCTCGCGTGGTGCTCGATGTGAACACGTATGCGACTCGCAACGCGAACGGTGACAACGGGGCAGGGGAAGACACCGTGCAGGTCGCGCTCGAGGACGGCGATGTCGTGCGCGTGTTCTCGATCCCGGATCGCGTGCGCAACCGGATCACCGTCTCGGGGAACGTCTGGCAGCCTGGCTCTCAGGGATTCGTCGAGCACCTGCGCCTGTCGGACGCGATCGCGCGAGCCGGCGGCGTTCGCGCCGACACGTACCTCGGGCAGGTGCTCGTGACGCGCACTATGCCTGACTCGACCCGCGTACAGCTCCGTGCGGCGCTGCGTGCCGACGGCACGGCGGTGGATGACATCGCGCTCGCACCGGATGACGACATCCGCGTCTTCTCCATCCCCGAGTTCCGTTCGCAACGGCAGGTTGCGATCTCGGGTGCGGTGAGGAAGAGCGGGCGCGTCGCGTACCGCGACGGGATGACGCTGCGCGACCTGGTGCTGCTTGCCGGCGGGTTGGAGGACGGCGCATACCTGGGCGAGGCCGAGATCGCTCGGTTCCCGGAGAGCCATGCGGCCGGTGCGACCGCGCAGATGATGCACGTGCAGCTCGATTCGTCGTATCTGTTCGCCACCGCCCCAGCCAGAACGCCTAACGCCGCGCAGGAGTTCGTACTCCGCCCGGACGATCAGGTGCTCATTCTGCGCCAACCGGACCGGCTCACGCCGCGCTCCGTCGTGCTGTCCGGTGAGGTGAAGTTCCCGGGGCGCTACGCGCTCGAGCGCCGCGACGAGCGACTCCGAGGGTTGCTGGAGCGTGCCGGCGGCCTCACGCCGAACGCGGATTCGGCGGGGATTGTGTTCGTGCGCGCACGTGATGGCGTCGGGCGCGTCGGCATCAACCTGCCGAATGCGCTCCGGAACCCGAAGGCCGTGGACGACCTCGTACTGCAGGACGGGGACTCCGTGCTCATTCCGCCGTACAGCGGGATCGTCACCGTCTCGGGGTCCGTCAACGCGCCGATCTCGCTCGCGTACGTTCCCGGCGCCGACGTCGACTTCTACATTCGTGCTGCCGGTGGTCCCTCGCGCAGCGGCGACGTGTCACACGCCTACGTCAGGCAGGCGAGCGGCCGGGTGGAGACGGTGCGGCGTCGACCGTTTTTCCCTGATGCGGTGCCTAAGCCGGGTCCCGGCAGCAAGGTCGTGGTCCCGGAGAAGCCCCCGGGCGGCGTGTCGGCATGGGTTCAAGCCCTGCCGGTTATCGCGTCGATCATGGGGAGCGTAGTGGCGGTGGTAGCGATTCTCCACAAATAGGGAATTGGGGTCAGAGTCGAATTTCATCGTTCGAACGCCGCCGGCGTTC
>DASUGD010000075.1:0-17939 GCA_036274195.1 Gemmatimonadaceae bacterium
GCCGCACCGGCAGCGGAGCGAGGAAGCCCCGCTCCGCGCCCGCCGGCACGATCAGCACGCCGCGGGGCTTGGCCAGGGCGCTCGCCACCTTGGCCACGGCGCGGCTGGTGGCGATGCCCGCGCTCGATGGCAGGCCGACGCGCGCCTGGATCTCGTCCGTCATGCGCCGCACCGTGCGCTCGATGGTCTGGTCGGCGGAGTGGTCCCCCGGCGCGTGGTACAGCCGCTCGCAGCCCGAGAAGTCGTGTCTGTGCGATCAGGGCCGCATAGCAGTGGTCGCATCCGGCGGAAATCCTCGTACATCCCGTCATTGGATTCCACGTAGCGTCGGTCCACTCAATTCCGGTGTTTGTGCCCACGTGGCTGCCTCCGTCCAAGTGACGTCCTATACCGATAATACACCGAAATTGCCTATGCGTGGGCAATATAAACCCGGCGGGACTCGCTGCCAGCGGCCTTCCGGGTTGATTCGGATGCCTCCGGTCGACCCGGCAGCCTGTCCGGCGTTCTCGCGCGACGAGCACGGTTCGGGCGCCGCCCAACGCACGCTCTCGACCAGCAGGGTCGGATCGCGCCAAAGACACGACCAAACCCCGCCTAACGTCTGCTGAAGCCGCTATTCGACAACGGGGTGATGTGCTGCGCTTGGCGGCCGGCCCGCCCGGCCACTAACCGAGAGAGTAGCTGTGCGTTAGGCAACACTGATGTTGTGCTAGCCTTTCGACCTAGGCACGGCGTCCATCCACGCCTCGTCACCTTGATTACCGTGCAGGCGTCACGCGCAATCGAGAGAAATACGCCTCGGTGCCCACATCGATCCACAGCGCAATCCGTCCGGAGGCCGGTGGGTTCTTCATGTCGTTCACGATGAGGACAGGCTGCGGCGAACCGTGAACGAAGAGTCGCGCCACACCGCCGCGCACCTCGATGCGAATCGGCGTCCACGCTCCCGCCTCGAGATCGACATACGACTCGTACACCCCCGGCTGTTCCTTGCGAAGCCGGTACCACGGATAATCGGGATGCGCGACGTACTGCGTCGAGTGATTGCGCCGTAGTTGATCCGTCGCCCGGCCATTGGTCGGGCGTAGATAGAACGCAGCGTAGCGACTGCCTGACGAGTCGACACGAAACGCGATCCCCACGAACCCTCTCGCGTTCGTGTCGGCGCCCGCCGCAGGTGCGCCGGCGATCTCGGCCTCGATCACGCCGTCCCCGAACTGGACGCCTGGGATGATGGCGACCGTTTCCTTCGAAACGCTGTCTTTGGGGTTCCCGACCAGGCGGATGGCATCGCGACCGCGATACTGCACGCGGGTTGCCGCAACGTTCACGAGCTCGAGCCGGCCAGGATCGCCAGCCAGGAGGTCAGCGCCTGGCTGCCCCCGCTGGCCCGCGACCGCGAAGAAGGGCAAACCGATCAGCGATGCGACGATCGTGAGTCTCGACGTCATGCGGATATCCCTCTCCGGCGCGATTCAGTTCACGATACGCAGTCGTCGGGAAACTGCACATACCTCATCGCGCTGCCCGGGGCAGCCGCGTCCATACCGCTTCGTCCTCACCTCCCAACACCCAGACCGAGTAGCCTCGCAGCCGATAGGTTCTCACCAGCTCAAGCTTCGCCATGAACGCCCGCGAGTCCTCGAGCCACGCATGACGAAAGACTCCCTTCACCTCCCACGTCGCGTACGGCGACTTCTGCGTGTCATCCCACACCGGCTTCACGCCCGCGCTGTCGAGGATCGCCTTCAGTTGGGTGTAGGAGATGTCGCTGCCTCGGAGCCGGGCACCGCTCGTATCATCGTACGACGGATACCACCAGTCCGAGTATCCGGCGATCCCTAACGATATATTCGACCGCCTAACGCCGAGCGACAGGAGATACTCCAGGCACGCCTTCATCCACGGATACCCCGCTACCGGGCCCGGAGGCGAGCCGCCAGTGTGCTGCGCGTAGGTCATGTACGAGATGAAGTCGAGCGTATCCGCGAGCGCCTTGTAGTCGAACGCGGCGCGCCAGTTATCGTAGATCCACCGATCGTAGCTGTTCGGCCCCGCATCCTCGCCCAGCCTCGGTACCACCGCGGCGGAGAGCTGGCAGCCCGCGCGATGCACGGAATCCACCGCCTCACGAGTGAACGACGTGAACGCGTCCTTGTCGCTCACGTGAAAGTTCTCGAAGTCGAACTGGATTCCGTCGAACCGGTTGGCTCGACAGAGTGCGGCGAGGGAGCGGAGCGCCTGCGCTCGCGCCGTCGGGTCAGTGAGCACGCGGTGGATGGTCGGCTGGTCGAAGCCCGGATTCATCACGAGCGGCATGAGCGTCACGCCCTTCGCTCTCGCGGTCTCGATCACGCGCGGGTCGACCTGCCCGCGAATGGTCCCCGTGGAATCCATCGTGTAGACCTGTGGGGCGACGATCGTGATCTGGTCGGCGTGCTCGAGAAACGCCTGGACGCTTTCCTCGCCGCGCAGATACCAGAGTGCCTCGAGTCGCTGGGCGCCGGCGTCAACGATCGCCAGGCCGCACAATCCGAGCGCGGTGAGCGCCGTGAGCGAAAACCGGGAGAGCGGCACGTGCAGAACGACCGCGTTAGGCTGTGGCCTCGAGGGCCACGAACCCTGCCGACACGAGGTAACCGTATGTCTCATCAAGAGGCGTGAACCTCGGCACGAAAACGACCGTCGCGTCTCGACCCCGCGTGAGTAGCACGCGATACGCGTTGACCCTGAGCTGGTACGGATCACGCACTTTGGCGCCCCGCTTATAGCCCCGGGCGTTCGCCGTTGACCAGTGTCCTGCCTGTCGGATGAAGTCCGTGCCCCACGCCAGCAGCACCGCGTCAAGCTCCAGCCCCTGCGCGCCGAACTCCGTAACACACGTCTCCAGCAACCGGCAACTGTTGCCCGCGTAGTCGTCCTCGTCCTCTCCATACCATGGACCGAACCGCACTCGTTTCGTCGACTGAAAGTCGTTCTCGACGCCGAACCTAACGAGGTCGCGATCCTTGGAGGACGCGATGAGACCGAATCGCGCCGCAGGATCGTCCGTGTAGCGCTCGCGGAGGTAGTTCTTTGCCGCGTCGAGGTCGCGAGTGATTCGAAGATGGTAGCCTTCGGTATTCAACCGTGCTGCCATCTGTGCGAGCGCCGACGCGTCCTTCCCCTCGAGCAAGCCGGCGACGAACGTGTGCAGTTCCTTCGCCTGGTGAAACCGGAGCTCTGTATCGAGGTTGAGGGTTCGCTTGCTCTCGAATGGGATGCGACCGTTGCGAAACAGGCCAGCGACTCCAGGCGGGCCATGGACCGTCCATTCGGCGCTCTTCACTGAGCCTTCGACAGCAGTACGCCACTGGCCGAGGCCCGCTTCTTCGCCAACGTGAATCTCCTGACCGCTTCCAATGAGACCGAGCACGACGCACCAGTCGGGAATCCGATCGGCGAAGCGAACGAATTCCTCGGGCTCCGAACGCACATGGTCGCCCTTGTGCGACTCGCGCGCCTTATCGATGTCGAACGCACGCTGCGCTTCGTCGAACACGAGCACGTGCTCCGGGGGGACCGCGTTCCCCTTCGAGTAGCGCTTGACGTAGTCCTTCACACCGCGCACGAAGGTCTTTCCGTCACCCACGGATCGCATCTCGTATTGCAGCACCTCGACGAGCGGGCCGTTCCCGCTGAGGAACACCGCTGGCGCCGTCGGCTTACCGCTTCCACGATCGACGGCGAGGTCATCCAGATATTTCGCGTGCACGGTCTGGAGACCGACCAGCGTCTTTCCGGCGCCTGGTACACCGGTCAGAAGAATGAGGTGACGTGATTTCGTCAGCGCCGCCTGATGAACGATGCGTGAGATCTCATCCAGCGATGGACCCGTGGCCGCGTGCGCCCGATGAATGGTGCGCAGCGTCCCGCTTTGTAACAGCTCGCGCGCCGCCTCCACTAGCGTTGGGAGTGGCCGATACGCGTCCTCCGACAGGAAGGCCGCGCGTTCGATGATGGGGTGTCGGCGTTCGTGCGTTAGGCGTTCCACCAGCTCGTCGAGCGCGTCCGGCCCGGTGACGTGCACGCCATCCACCAACTGCTGGTACCCGTGCGCCCGCGTCGGCACGAGGACCGGCGTCACCTCTCGGTGCTCGCACTCGCGGTGATAGTTCCGGAGGTCGCGCGCGTAGGCTGCTGCCTGATCGAGGTCGGCCTGGGTCGGGTACACCTTTCCCTTGAGCTCGATGACCATGACGCCGGCACCAACGAGCAGGATCACGTCCGGGCGTCGAGACTCCATCGGCAGCTCGTACTCGAGAATGGCCGAGTAGTGCCGAGCCAGCTCGTCGCGAATGAGGACTTCCGAGACTTCCGCCTGCAGGGGTGGGATCGCCTCATCCCAGGCCCGGATCTGTTCGGGACTCGCATCCTTGATGAAGGCAGCAATGCGTTCGCGAATACGCCGGGGTTGCGCCTCCCTGAATTCAGAGAAACTCGACTCCCAGCCGGAGCGGGGACGATCAGTCATGATGGGCGGCCGAAATCGATTCTGTTGCGTCGTCGTATCGCCGTGTCTTACGAAATGGCCCACGAAGCGTCGAGAACATGTCGAAATTTGGCGAATTTATCGACACGTCAACGAGATCTGTCGATTCGATCGACAGATCGGCCCAACAGGTCGATCCAGCGGGCGACAATCGCCCGCCACTTGCGCCCTCGGCGACGGCGAGCGTACGCTCGGCACATGCGCAAGACACCATTCCCGCGTCGCCGCCTGTCGCTCGACGAGTATCTCGCGATGGAGGAGGCGAGCCCGATCAAACACGAATTCGTCGCGGGCGAAGTGTACGCGATGTCGGGCGTGACACTTCGACACAATGTCATCACCCTCAACCTGGTCCGGCGACTGCACGGACCCGCGCGCGCGCGACGTTGCCGCGTGCTGGCGACCGACGTGAAGCTCCACGTCATGGACAGGATCTACTATCCGGACCTCATAGTCGCATGCGGCAAGGCCGCCGAGGTAGAACTGATCGTCGAAGAGCCTTCGCTCATCGCCGAAGTCACATCACCGAGCACGCGCGCCGTCGATCGGCGCGAGAAGCTCGACGCATACCTCCGGATCCCATCCCTCCGTCAATACCTGATCATCGACCAGCGTCGTAAGCACGTGCTGTCCTACGATCGTCACGACGGCGGCGACTGGCTTCGGGACGAGATCGAGGGAGATGGCGACATCGTCATCCCGTTCCTCGAAACGCGCTTCACGCTAGCCGAGTTGTACGAGGACGTTACCCTACCGCCGCTCACCGTGAAGGAGGGGGAGGACGAGGGTGAAGGGGAGGAGTGGGAATGACCGATCTCGCCATCGACGTCCAACACGTCGTCAAGCGCTATGACCAACATGTCGCCGTAAAGGGCCTCTCGCTCCAGGTCCCACGCGGAACGGTCTACGGACTCCTCGGGCCTAACGGCGCCGGGAAGACCACGACCATCCGCATGATCCTCAACATCATCGCGCCCGACCAGGGCTCGATCCGCGTCCTCGGGAAGGCGAGCAACGATCCCACCGCGACCGACCGGATCGGCTACCTGCCCGAAGAGCGTGGCCTCTACAGGAAGATGAAAGTCCGCATCGTCCTGCAGTTCCTCGGTGAGCTTCGCGGGATGACGCGGCCGGAGGCGGACCGCCAGGCCGACTACTGGCTCGAGCGGCTGTCGCTCAAGACACCGGACAAAGACTGGGGGGAGTCGAAGGTCGACGAGCTCTCCCGCGGCATGCAGCAGAAGGTGCAGTTCATCGGCGCACTGCTGCACGACCCCGACCTCGTGATCCTCGACGAACCATTCAGCGGGCTCGATCCCATCAACGCGCAGGCGCTCAAGGACACCGTCGTCGAGCTCCGCAGGCGCGGCAAGACGGTGATCTTCTCGACCCACCTCATGGACAACGCGGAGCGGCTCTGCGACTCGGTGTGCATCATCGCGCATGGCGAAAAGGTGCTCGACGGCGCCGTCTCCGCCGTGAAGAGCGCACACGGCAAGCGGCACATCGCGCTCGCGCTGAGTGGTGACGTTCCCGGTGGCGTCGCCGCGGTGCTCTCGGACACGACGCTCGTGACGCGCGTCGACGATCAGAATCAGTTCTTGGAGCTGGAGCTCGCGCGCGATGCGACGCCGCAACGGCTGCTCGAGCGACTCGTAGCGGCCGGCGCACCGATCACACGATTCGAGCTCGTGCAGCCATCGCTGCACCAGATCTTCCTGCAGTCGGTCGGCGCGGAAGGCGTCGAGGAGGGGATGAGTGGTCAGGGCTAAACTGTGGGCTGTCATCCGCCGAGAGTATCTCGAGCGTGTGAAGACACGAGCCTTCATCCTCGGCTGCGTTCTCGGGCCGGTGTTCATCGCCGGCGTGCTGTTCGTGCCGGCGTGGCTGTCGCTGCGTAACCTGCGCGCGGACCGCGCGAACCTGATCGTCATTGACGCGACCGGCGCCGGGCTCGGTCAGCGGCTGCGAGCGAACCTCGATTCCGCGTCCACGACGCCGAAGGCGCCGAACACCATCGACGTCCGTGTCACCGCGCCCGACGGGATTGCGGCGGCCGAGAGTCTCGCGACGAGAGCCGTAGTGGCAAAGGAGTTCGACGGGTACGTCGTGCTCGACGCGAGCACGATGCGCGGCGAGCGGGCTCGGTATGCGGGACGGAAAGCGACCGCGGTCGGCGAGATGCGTCGGCTCGAGACGGCACTCCGACAAACAACGCTTGCGCAGCGACTCGAGCAGGCGACGTTGAACCCAGCGCTCGTGGACTCGCTCACACGCTCGCGCCTCGAGCTCCAGAGCGAGCCGCTGACCGAGAAGGGGCGGGGGAGCGATGCGTCGCGTCAGGCGAACCTGATGTTCGCCCTCGCCGTCGCCTTTCTGCTCTACATGTCGATGATCCTGTACGGACAGCTCGTGATGCGCGGTGTACTGGAGGAGAAGTCGACCCGCGTTGCCGAAGTCGTCGTGTCGAGCGTGTCGCCCGAGACACTGCTCGCGGGCAAGGTCATCGGCGTTGGTGCAGTCGGCCTGACGCAGCAGATCATCTGGGTGATAGGGACGGTCTACGTCGGCTCTTACGTCGCGCCGATCCTTGCGCGCATGGCGCCATCGACTACCGCGGCGACGGCAGGGACACCTGGCGCTGCTGGCCTGGGCGCTATGTCGATGCCCGACATCCACATCGCGAGCCTGCTCTTGATCCTGCTGTTCTTCATCCTCGGCTACGGCGTATACTCGTCGCTCTATGCCGCGGTCGGTGCGTCGGTGAACAGCGAACAGGAAGCCCAACAGGCGCTCGCGCCGATTCTCGTGCTGATCGTTGCCAGCGCGCTGTTCATTCAGCCAGTGATGATCAACCCCACGAGCACGCTCGCCGCCGTGGCGTCGATGTTCCCGTTCTCGGCACCCATCATAATGCCGCTCCGGATGTCGCTGGTGCCGATTCCGCCGTGGGAGATGGCGGTCGCGATCGTCGGACTGGGCGTTGCATTCGTCGTGGTGATCTTGCTCGCGGCGCGGATCTACCGAGTCGGCCTCCTGATGTACGGGAAGCGTCCCACGTTCCGAGAGCTCGCGCGCTGGGTACGGCAGTCGTGACGCGTTGTCATTCCTCGCTCCGCTCGGAATGACCGCCCACTACCGATCACGCTTGAGCCGCGATCGTCTCGAGTGTCTCCCAGCGCTCCGTCAATTCGGTAAGCTCTGCTTCCACTGCGGCGAGCCGCGATCGCGCCGCCACCACCGCCGGCCCGTCACGCAGCACGGCAGGATCTGAGAGCGACGCGTAAAGCGCAGCGCGCTCCCGCTCGAGCGCGTCGATTCGATCGGGTAGCCCAGCCAGCTCGGCTGTCTCCTTGAACGTTAGGCGGCGTGGCTTCGCCTTCGGTGTCTGCGGCGCGGGCGCCTGTTGCTTGGGAGGAGCCGCTGGCGCGGGCACTACCACAGTCGGCTTACGTTGTCGCACCCAGTCGCTGTACCCGCCGGCGTACTCACCCACATTGCCGCCGCCCTCGAACACGAGTGTGCTCGTTACAACCGCGTCGAGGAACGCACGATCGTGGCTCACCACCAGCAGCGTTCCCGAGAACTCGAGCAGCAGCTCCTCGAGCAGATCGAGCGTCTCGATATCGAGGTCGTTCGTCGGCTCGTCGAGCACGAGGACGTTGAACGTCCGCGTGAACAACCGCGCAAGCAGCAGCCGATTACGCTCGCCACCGGATAGCGCCGCGACCGGAGTCCGCGCCCTGTCGGGCGGAAAGAGGAAGTCCTGCAGGTAGCCGATCACGTGCCTGCGGCTCGTGCCGATCGTGACGAATTCGGCGCCGTCGGCGATGCTGTCGAACACGCTGCGCTCCGGGTCGAGCTGCTCGCGCAGCTGATCGAAGTACGCGAGCTCGATCCTCGTTCCCATGCGGACCGTTCCCGAATCTGGCGCGAGCTCGCCCATCAACATGCGGAGCAGCGTCGTCTTGCCAGAGCCGTTCGGGCCGATCAGGCCGACGCGGTCGCCGCGCATGATCGTGGTGCTCAAGGCGTTGACGATCGGGCGGCCGCCTAACGCTACGCTCGCGTCACGCACCTCGACCACCAGCTTCCCCGAGCCCTCGGCTTCCTGCATCTCGAGCCTGACGTTGCCGGTGCGCTCGCGTCGAGCACGACGTTCGACCCGCAACGCCTCCAGCGCGCGAACACGCCCTTCGTTGCGTGTACGACGGGCACGGATGCCCGTGCGAATCCAGACCTCTTCCTTCGCCAGCTTCTTGTCGAACTCCGCCTGCTCGCGCGCCTCGGCCGCGAGCGCGGCCTCCTTGCGCTCGAGATACGTGTCGTAATCGCCACCCCAGTCAACCAGGCGCCCTCGATCGAGCTCGATAATGCGCGTCGCGACGCGCCGGAGAAATGCGCGATCGTGCGTGACGAACAGGAGCGTCGTGCCGCGTTCGATCAGAAAGCCTTCCAGCCACTCGATGGCGTCGACGTCGAGATGGTTCGTGGGCTCGTCGAGCAGCAGGACGTCGGGATCGCGCACGAGGGCGCGCGCGAGGAGCGTCTGCCGCTTGCGGCCGCCGGAGAGGCTCACGAACTCGACGTCCGCGTCGAGCCCCAGGTGTGAAAGCACAGTTTCGACGCGCGTGTAGAGCTGCCACGCTCCAGAGGCGTCGAGCGCACGATGCAGGCGATCGAGCTCGCGCAGCGCGGCGTCAGTATTCCCCACGGCGACGCGGTGCGACGCGTCGTGATACCGCGCAAGCAGCTGGCCGCGCTCGCCGAGTCCGGCGGCGACGACATCGAAGGTCGAGCCGGAGAGGTCGTCGGGGACTTCCTGCTCGAGTCGCGCGACGCTTGCGCCCGTCTCGCGAACGATGACGCCGCTGTCAGGCACAAGGGTTCCGTCGAGCGCCTTCATGAGCGTGCTCTTGCCGGCGCCGTTGCGCCCGAGAAGACACACGCGTTCTCCCCGCTCGATGTGAAGCGACGCGCGGTCGAGGACCGGGGGTCCGCCGAACGCGATACTGACCTCCTGCATACCGAGCAGCGCCATGGAGGAATAGAGTAATGGTTAGCCGCCGCGACACGAGAGTGCTACACGCAATCATCAGCCACTTGCGTCCTCGGCGACGCCGAGCGTACGCTCGGCGCAGAGGTGAGCTCGAACCCAGCGCGAACGCCGCTTGGCCATCAGGTAGCCATCCCGTGAACAACTTCGCCGAGTTCTTCGCCGACTTCCCCGACGACGCGGTCCGCGGGATCGGTGGCGTCGTGCAGGTGCCTAACGGCAAGGCCATGTCGCGCATGATCGGCGACCGGCTGCGCGCCGCCGGCCACTCGGCCAGCCCGCCCGAGGTCGCCGGCCGATGGTGGTCGTTCATTGTCACCGTTCGACGGGGGACGGTCGAGTGCAAACTGCAGTACCGCGATCGCTGGTGCCTGGCAACGGAGTCACGCGAAGGAACAGCCGCACGGCTGTTCGGGCGACGACGACTCGACGAGGACCACGCCGAGGTGAACGCCGTCATCGATCGGGTGCTGCGATCGCACGATGGAATCCGTGACGTCCATTGGTACTCGAAGGAGGACATCGAGGCGCGCGTCGCGCCGATCCCGGCCGCGACGTACGACGAGCTGCGGAGCCACGGCCTCTCCGAGGCGTTTGCGCGCTTCGTGACCGACGGCCGGCGCCACATCGCCGAGGTGAGCTACTGGTGTGACGACCCTGATGAGTCGTGGAGGTATTACGTCGCCCCGGAGATCGAGCGGCCGCGCCAGCTCTGGTCCACCAACGCGGATCCGACGGTCGTCGCGCTGATGAAGGGCAAGACCGCCTTCCTGCAGCTCTACCACGATGACATCGGCTATCGCGTCATTGGCCATTCCGAGACGGCCATCGCCACGTCGCTCCTCGCGGAGGTACTCGAGTCCGAGGATTGGGAGGATGAGGACGACACCCGGCGCCGTCTGCGAGGCGTGGCAACGGCCATGGGCTATCCTCACTTCGACGCGCTCGACGCCTACTCGGCCTCGACCGACTCGGGCAATCTCTCGGAACTCATCCGTCGCCTAGAGGGCGACGCCGACTGATCAGTCAAGGCCTTGATCACGAGGCCTTCGACCTTCCACTTGCCTCTCGCACCTATTCGTTCCTGAGCGCGACGATCGGGTCAACTTTCGCCGCCCGACGTGCCGGCACCCAACTCGCCACCACCGCCGCCAGGCCGAGTGCGATGGCCGCTCCGCCGAATGCGACTACGTCCGTCGGCGGAACGCCGTAGAGCAGGCTCGCGATCAGCCGCGTCGCGCCGACCGCCGCGAGCGACCCCACTACCACGCCCACCACCGCCAGCACCACACCCTGACGCAGCACCAGTCCGACGACGTGCGAGCGCTGCGCGCCTAACGCCACACGAACGCCGATCTCCCTCGTCCGCTGCGACACGCTGAACGCCGTCACGCCATAGATCCCCAGCAGCGCCAGCAGCAGCGCAACTGTCCCGAGGCCACCGGAAACGTACAGCGCCACCCGCTGCGGAAAGAGCGATGTCGCCGTCTGTTCTTCCATCGTCTGCTCGCGGAGGACGGGCAGTCTCGCATCCACCTCCTGCACGAGCCTCCGGATCGGCGACGCGACCGACGTCTCCGCACCTGGCGTCGTCTTCACGAGCAGGCTCGTGCGACCCATGTACCGTTGCGCGAACGGGACATAGATGAAGTTCCGCCGCGGCTCGCCGAGCGACCGGTATTTGGCGTTGTGCGCCACGCCGATGACCGTCACCAGGCGGTCATCAGTCGTTAGGGTACGACCCACAGCATTCTGCCCCGGGAACAGCGCGGCGGCGAACGTCTCGTTCAGGATCGCCACGTCACCCGCACCGGCCCGATCCGACTCGGCGAAGTCGCGCCCGCGGACCAGCGGAATACCCATCGTCGCGAAGTAGCCCGGCGTCACGACGTTCCAGTCCTCACGCCAGCCACCGTCCTGACCACCGGGCGGTTCACGCCCAGCGACCTTGATAGGGCCGAGCCCCAGGCCACCACCGTCCAGCGGCAGCATGGTCGAGAGGGCCGCCGAGCGCACGCCGGGAATCGCGCGAGCTCGCTCGAGGAGCGTCGCGCCGACACGCCGTCCCGACGTCTCGTCGAGATTCGCCAACCCCAGGTCCAGCGACGCGATGTACACGCCACGCGCATCGAAGCCGGGGTCGATACTCCGCGCACGCGTCAGGGTCCGCGCGAACAGCCCGCCAACGACGAGGAGTAGCATCGAGAACGCGATCTGCGCGACGAGGAGACCGCTGCGCAGACGCAGGCGCTGCCTCGTCGCCGTACCGCCCGTGTCGGACTTGAGCGCCGGCACGAGATCCGGACGCGTGGTCTGAAGCGCTGGAACCACGCCGGCGACCAAGCCGGTCACGAGTGACACGACGAGCGCGAATATCAGCACGCGCCAGTCGAGCTGCGGGTCCACATGGAGCGGAACAGGGAGCCGCGGAACGAGCGCCATCAGCGCCGCCACCATCCATTTCGCGAGCAGCAGACCCGCCGCGCCGGCTGCCGCGAACACGAGCAGGCTCTCGACGACGAGCTGCATGACGAGCTGTCCACGCGACGCGCCGAGCGCGAGCCTGACGGCGATCTCACGACGCCGAACGCTCGCGCGCGCGAGCAGCATTCCCGCAACGTTCGTGCTCGCGATGACCAGCACGAGTCCCGCGATCGCGAGCAGCAACCCCAGGAACGCGGCGACCATGGGGCGGACGTCGCCGGGGAACAGGCTCGCCTGCGCCACGGCGAGCCCCTCATGCCCCTTGTTCTCGTCGGGGTACTGCGCAGCGAGCCGCGCGGCGATGCCCGACAGCTCGGCCTGGGCCTGTCCAATGCCGACGTTAGGCGCAAGGCGGCCGATACCTATGATCCACACGGACCGGCGACTCTGGAAGATGTCCGCCGGTAACCCCAGGAGTGACGACGCCGTGAGGGGCACCCATACGTCCGGCGCCAGCACGAACGGACCCTGGAACCGCTCTGCTGCCACGCCCAGGATGGTGAACGGTGTTCCGTTGAGGACGACGGACTTCCCGACGATCGATGAGTCCGCCTGGAAGCGTCGGCTCCAGAACCCGTGACTCAGCACGACGACGGGGCTCGCCCCGGGTGCACGATCGTCCTCCATCGTGAAGAAACGGCCTAACGCTGGGCGCGCCTCGAGCACCGAAAAGAAGTTGCCGCTCGCGGCGCCCATCTGAATCGGCTCGCCACCGCCTGGACCGGCGAGGCTCACCGCCTGCGGGTCGACACGGAGAGCGGCCAGCCCCGAGAGCGACCCTGCCGCGGCACGGTAGTCGACGAAGTTCGGGTAGGAGAAGTTGTCGAAGCCACGACCGTCCCGCGTGGAGCCGACGGTGACGACCCGTTCGGGGTGGCCCACTCCCGGTGGCGGTCGAAGCAGGAGCGCATTCGCCAGCGTCACGATCGCAGTCGTTGCGCCGACGCCGACCGCGATCGAGAGCACCGCCACGATCGCGAACAGGGGACTTCGGTGGAGGGCCCGGATGGCGTAGCGGACGTCCTGTCTCAGCAGGCCGAACATGGCGGGCTCCGCGGAGGAGGGGGGAGGGGCTCCCGGCCCTCCACCATGGAGGCCCCGCGCGTTTCGGTCAACCGGCCCGCGTGACCGTGGGGCGGTGCGGCAGGCCTCTCCGAGCGCTCATCGTGCTATGACGATCGATGCTTCGACGAGCACTCGGAACAGGACATGCGGCGCGCCATGGCCTGGCCGCCCCGGCGTGCGCTCATGCGTTCTTTCGGGGAGATCACGATGCCGACTGAGGCATCGGCGGAACATTCGTCACCATTGAAGGGAGGTCTTTCATGGGCAAGCTCGTTCGCGCCCTGTCGGCGCTCACCATCCTCGCCGTCGCGTCGTGCAGCGACGCACCGACCGTCGACCCGACGGCAAAGGCGCCGTCAGCGGCGAATCCCCAGAACACACCAGCCGTTCAGATCTTTCGCGTCAAGTTCGACGAGCTGAACTCCTCAGGCGTGAAGGCAGAAGCGACGCTCCAGGTGAGCGGAGGCGATCTCACCGTCACGCTCAATGGAGTGGGGCGTGTTCCGCAACAGATCCATCCGCAGCACATCCATGGGTTCGCCGCCCAGACGTCGACGTGCCCCACCGCCGCGAACGACACCAATGGCGACGGCGTGATCAGCTTCGCCGAGGGCTTGCCGGCGTTCGGTCCCGTGCAGGTAGACCTGCAGCCGTATCCCACGCCGGCGAATGCGGGAGGAGCGACACACTACCGCGTGACGTTCGCCGCGACCGCCGTGCCGTTCACGGCTGCGCAGCTGACGCAAAAGACAATGGTGCTCCACGGAGACTTTGTGGGTGGGAGTTACGACGCGTCACTACCGGTGGCGTGCGGCCGTGTGGAGGCTGTGAACTGATCACGGACGCTGCGGCGGATCTCCCCCTCTCCACCGCTATGTCGGCATCGCGTTAGGGTCAGTTGACGCTGATGGCTCCGCGCGTCCAACCGATGCGTAGGGGGTCAGACTCCATACGAGTCATTCGCACGCATCGAGACCGAGCCCTCGCGGATCGTACGGAAACAGCGGATCCCGCCCACATTCTCCACGTGATCCGCTGTTTCCGTTGCATCCGCGCTCGACTCCAGTCTGGATGACAGCCCACTGCGAACAATAGATGGCAGAGAAGGCTGCCTGAGTCGCTCGGGCCGGGATTCGGCGACGACGGCGCTGCTGGGTCGGACAGCAAGATCGTACGAATCGCCGTTACCCCCGACGCAACGGTGATCGTCGCGTACGCGCCGCGGGACGAAGCGACCACAATTGCGATGCGCCGCACGTTCCGGCGGGACAAAGGGAGCACACGACGCGCTTCGTCATCCGCGTTAGGGACGAAGGGCGCACCGACCCGTCTGACCGATCGTTGACAATCGTCAGTGCCCCGCCATATCGTCGCACGCATAGGGCACCCATGCGCACCCCACATGGCTGCCCGACCAAGTCACCCCAACGCCTAACGCGTGGAGCAGTCGGTATGACGATCAGCCCCCTGGGCCCCCTGGCCCATCGCGTCACGCCATCCCGGAGGAACCCACACCACCGCGCAGTGCCGCCACGCAGTCGAGACCCAACTCTCGTACCAAACGGTCGATGGACGACCAAGGAGGCAGGATGCACGTATCCTGGCGTTGGCTCAGTCTTCTCACCGGAATCCTCGTTGCAGGCTCGGCCCGACCAGACCTGCTACGAGCCCAACAGGCAGTCACCATCACCGGACGCGTCACGAACGACGCAGGCGCTCCACTCTCGCTGGCATCCGTCTACATCGAAGCACTCGGCCTCGGCGCCCAGACCGCCGAGGACGGACGATACCAGCTCACCGTCCCGGCTGCACGTGTCACGGGCCAACAGGTCAGCCTCGGTGTTCGCGCGATCGGCTTTCGCAACACCTCCGCGCTGATCACCCTCACGGGCGGTTCGCTCTCGAGAGATTTCACGCTCACCGCCAACCCGCTCCGGCTCGGCGAAGTCGTCGTCACCGGGTCCGGCACATCCACCACCGTCGAGAAGCTCGGCAACACCATCAACTCGGTGAAATCCGAGGACGTCCAGAAGTCCAACGAGCCTAACGTCGTCAACGCGCTCGCGGCCAAGGCGCCGGGGGTGGAAGTCACGTCGCAGGCGGGCGACCCCGGCGCGGGCTCGTCGATCATCATCCGCGGACTCAAGACCATTCAGGGTGACGGGCAGCCGCTGTTCGTCGTCGACGGTCAGCCGATCGACAACTCGACGCTCAAGACCGGCGACTTCGCGGACGCGGGGACCGCGTACACCAACCGCGCGGCGGACATCAACCCTAACGACATCGAGTCGATCGAGATCCTGAAGGGCGCTGCCGCATCGGCCATCTACGGTGCACGTGCCGCGCAGGGTGTCGTGCTGATCACGACCAAGAGCGGCCGCGCCGGCGCCACGCGCTACTCGTTCCGATCGACGAGCGGTTGGGACGACGTAAACCGAAGTCTCCCGCTCCAGCGGGAGTTTGGTCGAGGGGATTATGGGTCGGCGGCGTCGGCCGAGTGTGGCGGGCCGGGGTGCACGCCAACATCCTCGAGCTGGGGGCCGAGGCTCGCGGGCGGCACGCCGGTGTACAATCACTGGGACGAGGCATTCGCCACCGGGCACACGTTCGACAACCAGCTGTCGGTATCCGGCGGCGATGACCGGCGCACGTTCTTCGCGTCGCTCGGCAACACCTACCAGAACGGCACGATCGTCGGCGACCACGACAAGTACAACCGCACGACCGGCCGACTCAAGGCGACGCAGTTCTTCGGCAGCAAGCTGCGCGTCGGCGGGAACATCTCGTACATGGATGTCCGCGCGCGCTATATCCAGAAGGGCAACAACCTCAACGGCATCCTGCTCGGGCTCGCGCGCACGCCACCCGACTTCAACAACTTCCCGTACGTCGTCAACGGGATGCACCGGTCATACCGGTATCCGGACCCTGCGAACACGACCGACGATCGCATCTACGACAACCCGTTCTGGGTCATCAACCGGGACGAGAACACGTCGGATGTGAACCGCGCCATCGGCAACTTCGACATCTCCTGGGACCCGATGTCGTGGCTCAACCTGAAGTACACGTTCGGCGCCGACTACTCGGCCGACAACCGCATCGAAGGGCTGCCACCACAGAGCGCAGGCGATGCCCTCACCGGCCAGCTCTGGCAAGGCACCTACAGCAACCTGCAGCTCGACGGAAACTTCACGGCGAGAGCGGAGAAGCGGTGGAGCTCGGCGCTCAATACGTCGCTCACGTTAGGCCAGAACCTGAACAGTCGGGATCTCCGGCAGGTTCAGGCCAAGGGGACGACGTACATCGACCCGAACCTCTTCACGCTCAACAACACGGTCAACTCGAACCTGCAGTCGCAGAACTACACGTCGCTCGTGCGCGTCGCGGGCTACTTCGCGCAGGCCGGCGTGGACCTGTGGGACCAGCTCTACCTCACGGCGGCCGTTCGCGCCGACCAGTCATCGACCTTCCCGAGAGCCGACAGAACGAACTGGTATCCCAAGGCGAGCCTCGCCTGGAACGCGTTCGGCACGGGTTCCCGCGGACCGGTGGGCCCACTCAGCTACCTGAAGCTGCGCGCGGCGTATGGCGCCGTAGGGCGCGAACCGATCCCCTACCAGATCCTCGACGCCTTCAGTGGCGGCGCCCAGGGACTCGACTACGGCGGTGGCACGACGAGCCCGACGCAGAACGGCCTCGGTGGACTCGTCAGCGATACCGTGAAAGGCGCGCCGACCCTCAAGCCGGAGCGCACCGGCGAGTTCGAGGGCGGGTTCGACTTCGGGCTGTTCAACCAGCGCATCGACGGCGGCATCACGCTCTACAACGCGAAGACGACGGACGTGATCTTCTACCTGCCCGTCCCGGTGTCCACCGGCTACAAGAACGTGACGAGCAACGGCGGCGAGATCACGAACAAGGGGGTGGAGGTCTCGCTCAACGCCCGCGCGCTCGAGTCCAACAAGCTCCGCTGGGAAATCGGCGTCAACTGGGCGAAGAACAAGAACAAGCTCGTGGAGCTCGAGGGCGCCGATTACGTCGGCCTCACCGGCGGCTTCGGCAACAGCGTGGCGGTCAGGGGACAGCCGTTAGGCACGATGTACGGCACGGACTGGGTACGCTGCCGGTACAACATCGCCGACGCCGACAACTTCCAGTCCACGAGCCTCGGCGCGAGCACCGACATCAACGCGCTCTGCCGCGCGGCCAACGCGCCTAACGGCTCACTGTTCGTCGACGAAAACGGATTCCCGATCCAGGACCCGGCCAATCGCGTGCTCGGCGACCCGAACCCGGACTGGATCTCGGGCATCCGGAACGTGTTCACGCTCTACAAGAAGTTCCAGATCTCGACGCTGGTCGACATCAAGAAAGGCGGCGTGAACTGGAACGGGACGCGCCTCGCGCTGCAGCGGTTCGGGACGTACGCCAACACCGCGGCTCGCGCGACCTGCGACGAGAATCTCGTCTGCTCGGGCAACGAGCAGGAGTTCGGCGTCACGATGGAGAAGAGCCCGGGCGTGGTGGGACCGGGTAGGGGCAAGAAGGTCCCGGTCGGCCAGAATTGGTGGCTCGACGGCCTCGGCAACAACTTCAACGGGCCGACGGGGCAGGGCATCGAGGACGGCGGCTACGTGAAGCTCCGCGAGATCTCCGCCGCGTACACGTGGGAGAGCGCGCGTGTGCGAAACCTCACCGGCTTCACGTCGATCGAGTTTCGGTTGGCCGGGCGCAATCTGTCGACGTGGACGGACTACAGCGGCATCGATCCCGAGACCAACCTCGAGGGCTCGTTCG
>DASUGD010000076.1:0-26505 GCA_036274195.1 Gemmatimonadaceae bacterium
GAACGACGCGATTCGACTCTGACCCCTACTACTACTGAACCGTGGCCGGCGGGACCAGATCGGCCACCGGATCCAGATCCCTGATGCCACACCAGTTGAGCAGCCCCGCGAGGTCGCGGGCGTGTTCCATCGTGTCGACCATCACCTGGGCCATGCCGTTCGTCACGATGGGCAATACCGGTATCCGATTGCGCCCCGGCCGTCGCAGGGCTCGTCCGATGGCTTGCCACGGACCCGTTCGCCCGGCCAGATCGACACCTCGCCGCCGTAAGGACTCCGCAAGATGGTAGACCGCGGTAGGCTGGTATCGCCGGCGCCGATCCGGCTTCGAGCGCGACGCCCCTGCCGCGTGCCCTTCCGTCGTTCCCGCCATGGTTGGCCTCCCGATCGCCTCGTACAGGAGACCGGGAGATAGCAAGAACCGCGCGCACCAATACGCTCCCTCACCGTCATTTTCGGCGCGCGTCGGACAGAAGCGCCGCTCGGTCAGTGGTCGCGAGATCAGTCAGTCTTGTGGCCGCCTCATCAGCCAGTGCGATCAGGCTGGAGCTCCGGACGGTCAACTGCCGTGGCCCCACACCCGCGGCCGAGTTTTCCATGGTGACATCGAGGACGTAGACGCTGTCGCTCCTGACGATGCCGCCAGTCACCACCCATTGGGCGCCACTCTGCCGTCCCAGCCGCCTCACGTCGTCGCGGGTGAGGGCGACACCGCGAGGGAGACCGAGCGCCTGACGCGCCTCCCGAACACGCTCCGCCGAGACGACGTCCACGACCGACAGCCGCGCGATGTTCGACGCCACCATTCGGGGCAGGCCGAGCTCGAGCCACGCGGTGGCCGAGTCGCCGGCCGTGTTGCGGACGTCGATCACGGCAACCGACGGCAGGTCCGAGCGAACGCCGGTCGCAGGCGGCGACGCCGCGTTGCGCGCGGTGAAGCTCGTCGCTCCCAAGAAGAGAAACGTGACGAACGGAATCGAGGCGAATCGAGAGGTCGTCATTCGGCTCAATGCCTTCTCGAGTCGATTGCGCTCGGCGACGGGTTGGACGGGGACCAAGGTCTCCGCGGCCGGCTTCGTGATTTCCGCCAGCTTGCCCCGAATCGAAGCCGCGAGCTCGGCCACCTCGTTCGCTGGGGCCCGCTGGCATTCACGTTCGAGTCGTCGCTCGAGCCATGCGTACGCGTCGAGTGCGGAATCATACGCCTGCGCTGTCCCAGGCGCCTTGAGCGCGTTCAGGAGGTAGAGCGCCGCGTCGGCGTTCTGTGGATCGGAATCGAGCCAGCCGCGTGCGAGCTCGGCGCAGGCGTCCCATTTCCGGCCTCGCGCGAGCGCCAAACATTGGCCGGCCAACTGTTTGGGGTCTGCCTTCTGGCGATATATGGCATCCATCGGCGTGGTGGCGAATTGAACGGCGCGCGTATCGGGCCGGACTTCCTCGATCCGCCCATTCGTCGCGCGCTCGAAGATTGTACGTGGGAAGTCGCTAATTCTTTTCACCGAGGTCGTCGCGCTGGCTGCAATCGACCGCCAAGTGGCCCGACAAGTCCGCGGACGGGCGTCGTGTCTTCGGCCGGTCAGCCAGGTCCGCGCTGCGGCGTAAGCTCGCCTGACACCACCAAAGCCATGATCGCGACCACCGACATGACGCCGAGCTCGACGATCGAGAAAGCGCCGGTGGTGTCCCACCAGGCACCGAGCGCGGTGGTCAAGGTTGTCGCCGCGGCGACCCGCGCGACCGTAGCCCACGGCATCTGCACGCGCCACACCCGGTTTACGGCGACGAGTGAGAGGCCCGCACCAAGAGCAGCGCCCACGAGTGTCACCACGGTTGCCCCCCGCGCGCCGAAGCGCGGAATCACGAGCAGATGGCCGAGGAGCGCGAGGGGAGCAACGGGCAGCGCCGCGATCATCGCCAGGCTGGGTCGCCCGGCCGCCGTGAGAATCGCCGACGCCACCGAGACCACGGCCATCATCATGGAGGCGAAAATCAGCACGGACAAGAGCGGGCCGGCCCCCGCGAAGTCACCGCCATAGATCATCGTCGACAATGCCGTGGACGCCCCGGCGGCCACGCCGGCGAACGGGAACAAAACGACTACGCCGCGAAGTGCGTTCTGTGCGAGCACACGCGCGCCTTCCGTGTCGCCGGCTCGCAGCGTGCGACTCAGCGTGGAGAGCAGAAGCGTCGTCATGGACAACGCGATGAGGTTGGGGATGATCGCGAGGTTCTGAGCGCCCCCGTACAGCCCCACCAGCGCGTCACTGCCGCCCAGTGCCTTGAGCACGAACAGGTCGAGCTTGTCGAAGAGTCGAAGGCTGATCGCGGCGGCGAAGAGAGGGAATGCGTAGCGCCACATCGTGCTCGCGTCCGCCGCCGAACCGCCGCGAAAGCCTGGCCGCACGTACCGTCTCGCCACGACCAGCTCGAGCACGGACGCGCCCACAATGGCCGCGAACGCGCCGTCGATCGAACGCCCTGCTCCCACGAGCGCCAACACCAGGACCATCCGCGCCGACCAGCGCCATGCGGCCACGGTTGCACGGCGAGCGTACGCTCCCGTGCCCACGAGCACTTGCTGGTGCGCCTGCGCGGCCATGAACAGCGGAATGTCGACCCCGAGCACGCGGAGGTGGTGCGTGAGCGACGGCTCGTGCATGAGAGACGCGAGCGGCCCGGCGGCGGCGTACAGCGCGACAAAGCCGGCCAACCCGGTCACGAGGTACGTGCGCAGCACCATCGCGCCCACGGGTCGCCACTCGTTCGCATCGGCGATGAGCTTCACTGCGGGTCGCGCGAGCAGCGAGGCAAGCGACCACTCGAGCCACACGACGATCGCCATCGTCAGCGTGAAGATGCCGTAGCCACTCGGGCCGAATCGGCGCGCAAGGAAGGCGGCGGTGATCAGTCCTGTGGGGAGCGATATCGCCTCGGCCGCGAAGACCCGCGCCGAGCCGCCGAAGACTTCCTGCGTTGGCGACCGTCGTGCCGTCACGGCAAGGTCGTGGTCCCGCTCGGGGCGTACCTCGTCCGGTGCCACTCGAACTCGGCGAGTCGCGCGGGGGCATCGCCAGCCCCGAACGCGTAGCCAGCCATTTGCCCGATACCGTCCATCACCAGTCCGGCACAGAGCGCGGGGATCACGCGGGCGAGGAACGACACGCCGCGCCCGAGCCGCCGGGCGTGGCCGAGCGTGCGCGCGAGCCTGACGATCGGGATGATCGGCGACGCGCCGACGAACGCGATCCGCTTCGCGATCGGCCACGACGCAGCGCGAGTGTGCGCGAACGCGCGGCCGTTGAGGAACATGACGCGCATCCACGACGACCAGAGTGCGAAGTTCATGTGCGCGGTCTGCGCGGTCGGCTCGAGCAGCAGCCGGTGGCCTTTCGCGCGAAGGTCCCACATGAGAATCGTTTCGGCTTCCATGAGCCGCGCAAGCTCGTCGCCGTACTCCGCCAGCACGGCGCGCTTGTAGCTGCTGTTGTGGCCCGGGAGGTAATCCGCGTCCTGCCGCGCCACCGGTGCGAGCCATGGCCCGTAGCCGATCAGCAGATCGGCCCAGCTGACAATGGCGTCTGGATTCGCGTTCGTCACCGCGGGACCGACCGCCGCATACGCGTCGCGATGGGCGTCGATCAGCGCCTGCGCCCATGTCGGCTCGGGAAAGCAGTGGTCCTCGCCGAAAGCCACGACCGGGGCGCGCGCCGCGCGAATGGCCGCGGCGCGCGCGGGGCCGGCCGGCATGAGTGACGGGAGTCGGACGACCTGCACGCTCGCCAGTGGCGCCACCAACGCCTGATCGACATCGATGCGCGCCGACGCGGGCGCAACGACCACAAGCTCGATCCGTTCGCGCGCCGTCTGCCGCACGAGACACTCGACCGTGCGCCGCAGCGTCTCGAAGGAATCCGGCGTCATGAGCGCGACGGACAACTCCGGTGGGCGGTCTCCGTCATGCCGGGGGTCGGTTGGTTCTGCCATCAAATCGCAGTGCTAAAAGGCCAGGACGCCACCCATGGCGTCGAGCGAGATCGCGGCGCCCGAACTGGCGGACAACTCTGCCGCTTCGACGACGGCAAGGGCGCAAAGCCCGTCAACGAGTGACGGGGCCACGGTTTCGCGGTCCCGAATCGCCCGCACGAATGCGGTCATTGCCGCAGGGAACGACGGATCGTGCAGCGGGGCTCGTCGCTTCTGCAACGCGTACGGCGCCGCCCGCATCTCGCCAAGCAGCCGGATGATCGCGCCGCTCAGGGTTCCGCGTGCCCGCGCCGGCGTCTCTTCCACTCGAAGGGACCGGTAACGATCGATCGTGACCTTCGCCTTCGAGCCGTAGACCTCGATGCGATCTTCATCGACGGCGCTGAGGGAGCACATCGACTGCGCCGTGATACCATTCGTTAGGCCGAGCTGGAGAAATGCCGTATCGTGCTCCGTGGTTGTCGAGCGAATCTCGGCGCTCACGCTGGCCACCTCCGCGTCGAGCAGAAAGCGGACGAGGTCGATGTGATGAACCGCCAGGTCGAGGAGCGCGCCGCCCCCCGTGCCGCGCTGCTCCTTCCAGCTCGGCATCGTGCGGCGCGGCGTCGCGAACACGGTTCGGACCGCGATCGGCTGACCGATGGCACCCGCTGCGATGCGCGAGCGCGCCTGGCGAACGACGGGGTTGTAGCGGTAGTTGAACCCCATCATTGCGGTGAGTTGGGAGCCTTGCCACGCCCGGATCACGCGTTCCGCATCGGCGACCGTCGTCGCGATGGGCTTTTCCACATACACGTGCTTCCCGCTCTCGAGGGCGGCGACCGCGGCGTCGGCGTGCATGGCGGGCGGCAGCGAGATGACGACGGCGTCGATGCCGGGCTCCGCGAGCGCGTCGGCGTAGTGGGCGAAGCACTTCGCGCGGGGGGCGAGGGGTTGCGCGGCGGCCAGGTTGGCGGCGTCGGCGTCGGCGATCGCCACGACCTCGGCACCCGGGCTACCAGCGAGCGACCGAAGGTGTGCCGCGCGGGCAATGTTGCCGCAGCCCAAAACGCCTATGCGGAGAGTCATGCCCTAAGGTAGCGAACGCCCTTGTCGGTGGTGCAGCCGGGGTGTCACATTCCGCGCATCGCACTCGTCGCCAGCGGCGCTCCGCGCCGTGCGGCGTTAGGGTCCCGATCGGAGGGCCATGACTCGGGCAATATGGCGTCGGGTTCCTCGGCTGATCCGCCAACCTGTCTTTCTGGTGGCCCTTTCCGCGGTTGCCCTGTCGCCGGTGCGCGCGACCGCGCAGGAGAGCGGGACGTTGATGGCGCTCGAGGCCACCTACGGCCGGAGCTACGGCCAGGGAGGAGGGGCTCGGCAGAATCGTGACGGGCCCGCGCTGGATGCGCTGCTCTCGTCGCGTCCGCGCCGGGCGGGGCTGCACCTCGCGTTGGGAATCGGCGTCGGTGCGCAGGGAAGTCACGGGAGCGGCGGGGAGTGCCTCAACCTGCCGGGGATCGATTGCGTTCCGGATTTTCCGAGGATTTATACGCTCGGGATCCTGGTCGGCGTCGAGAAGCGCGGGCGGATTGGGGCGGCGCGTCTCCTCGCCGGCCCGACGCATTTCCGGGCGGACGGTGGCGGAGCGACGTTAGGCGGCCAGGCGCGCCTGGAGCTCGTCAGCCCACCACTCCACCGGATCGTGGCCGTGCTTTCGACCCGCCTGGGCCTTGCCTGGCACCTCGACCGCCAGGACTACCGGCTGAGCGCCTTCGGGCTCGGGCTGGGCTTCCACTGAAAAACGGGGTCAGAGTCGAATTTCATCGTTTGAACGCACCGAGGTACCAATCGTTCGGGACCGCGTCGCAACCCGGGCTCAATGCCCAGGGCAAGTCATCGACCAGTCCGCCATCCAAGACAAAGGAGACTTTGGATAGCTCGTTGGCCCTAACGCCTCACCGTCGCGCCGGTTAACTGCGCGATCGCGCCCAGCGTCGTCTGCGCCGCGTTCAGACCGAGTCTGAAGTCCTTGTCGCTGTACGTCGTGAAGACGTCCGTCGGCTGGTGCCAGTTCGGATCCCAACCAGCCCCGATTTCACGTCCGCGCTCGTTCTCGCGCAGGGTGATCGCCGGAGCGATGTCCTGGAACGGCGCACTATCCGTGTTCGTCATGTGCGGTCCGACCTGCGCGGGATAATCCGTCGCATACAGCTCGTTGGCCCGGTGGAACATCCACGCGAGCTTCTGCGCACCGTCCGCCATCTTCGAGCTCGATTGGAACTCGATGTTCACGTCGGCCTCGGGACGCTGCTCGGGGCTGACCGTCCCGTCGGCACGCGGCATCCCGTGATCCCACATCATCATGTCGTGCTGGATCATGCCGAGCCACTTCGGCTCCGGATACTTCCTCGATCCGGCCGGCGATTCTTTCCCCTGCAGCGCCTGACGCTGTGCGACGTACGCCCGGGCCCCATTCAACCCCGTCTCCTCGTTGTTCCACAGGATGAATCGGATCGAGCGCTCGGTCTGCACGTCGGGACTCGAGAACACGCGCGCGAGTTCCATGACGAGCGCTGTTCCGGAGCCATCGTCGTTCGCGGCCTCTCCCCAGCCGTGGCCGTCCATGTGGCCACCAACGATGTACATCTCGTCGGGGTGCGTCGTGCCAACCTTCGTGCAGTACACCTCCTGCCGCTGCCCCGGCGTCGTGGGCTCGGCGTCGAGGGCGCGGATGCGCGGGTCGGGCTGCTTGAGCGAATCCGTGTTCACGCCTGTGGGAGCGCGGTTGCCGCGAATGCGTCCGCCACCCTGTGCCCGCGTGCTCCGTGCTGCGGCCGCTCGGCGCGCCGCGATCGCCGCACTGTCCAACGGCTGCGCCGGTGGTGCGGGCGGCTGATACTCGTATGTGATGCGCTCGGTATTCGTGCAGCCATAGCTCTTGAGCTGCGCCTCGATCCAGTCCACCGCATCGCGATTGCGTTTGGTACCCTGTCGTCGATCGCCGAACTGCGTGAGCCCCTTGATCGTCGCCTTGTACTTCTCGAGGTCGAGGCGGCCAACCATGGTGCGAATGGCGTCGTTCGCCGTATCGGCCGCCGGGCTCGGCGCACCCTGGCCCAACACCGGCGTACCGAGGAGGGCGACGAGGGACCAGGCTGCGACCGCCGCGGTCATCGAGGAGTTCGGTTGCATGAAAATCCTGTTAGGCAACGGGTAGGTGGGGACGATGTTGGGACGTTGCACAGACGCGCCGTCGTCATGTGGGCGACAGCTTGGACCGCTAACTTCGAGCCATCGGGAAAGGCTCAGGTCAAGTACGCTGCGCAGCGGGACTGCGTTGGGGAAGATCGGAAGAACAACGTTCGCCGTCGTGGTGGCGGTCGCGGTGACCGGATGCGTGGGCGGAGAGTCGCCCACGCGTGTCGCGCGCGACCCGGTGCTCCGTGCACAGCCGGTCTTTCTCTATGGCGCCGCCGACACGACGCGGCCGCCGCGCGCCGTGATTTTCTTCTTCGGCGACGACATCGGATTCTGGAAGCCGCATCGGCAGCTCGCCGCGTTGCTGGCCCGGTCGCGCCACGAGCTTTGGGCCGACTCGGCGCCACTCATCATTGCCGGGCACTCGCTCGGCGCGGAGATCGCGATTTGGACTGCGGCCCATACCTGCGAGCCGGACGTCGCAGGGCTCGCGATGTCACCAGGCTCGCGTGGCCATCTCCGGGTCTCGATGAGCGACATCATGAACGGGCCGGAGCCGACGGAACCAGGGAGTTTCTCGGTCGCGGACGCGATCGGAGCGGTTCCAGGCGACGAGCGCATCGCGGTCATCCGCGGGACAAAGGACAAGCTGGCTCGTGCCGATCCATCGCTGTTGGCTGCCGGTGGCAGCCGGATCGAGCGCTTTCCCGTGCTCCTGGCCGGCCACTCGCTCAAAGGGCTGACGATGGCGGGCTTCGAGACGCATCGCGCGGTGGACTGGCTTCTCGGGAAGCAACAAACGCCACGTTAGGCGCCGCCGGCGCGCTCCTCATCCTGCGCGGCCGGCGTTTCGCGCGTAATCCGCCATGACACCCTGATCGATTTCGATGGTCGCCAAGCTTGGCGAAACACGGAAGGTGTTCCCGGCGCCAGTAGCATCCCTATCAGACCTCGAGCCGGTCCCCTTGCCGCGCCGCCACCAGATACAGGGCCGGCATCAGGTACACGCTGATCAGCAGCCGGGAAAACAGCCCACCTACGATCACGAGCGCGAACGGCTTCTGCGAATCCGAGCCCACGCCGGTCGACAAGGCCGCCGGCAGCAGGCCTAACGCCGCGACCAGTGCCGTCATCATGATGGGTCGCAGCCGCAACAGCGCGGCCTCCGAGGTCGCTGCCTCGATGCTCATTCCCGTTCGCCGCAGCTCGTTCACGTAGGAGATATAGACGATTGCCGTCTGCACCGACACGCCGAACAGCGCGAGGAACCCGATACCCGACGAAACCGAGAACGGTGTGCCCGAAAGCACAAGCGCCAGCAACCCGCCGATCGGCGCGGAGAGCACCACCCCGGCCACGGTGATGAACGGGAACTTGATGTTGTTGTAGAGCGCGAACAGGATCACGAAGATGAGCGCCAGCGTCACCGGCAGAATGAACTGGAGCTGTGAGCGCGACGCCGTGTACTCCTCGTATTCTCCACCCCACACCACGCGATAGCCTGCCGGCATCGGCACCGCCGCCGCCACCTTGCGCTGCGCTTCCTGCACCGCGCTCGCGAGGTCCCTCCCCTCGACGGAATACTGCACGCCGATGAAGCGGGAGTTGTCCTGCCGATAGATGAACGACGCTCCGTTGGCGAGCTTGATGTCCGCGAGCTCCCGGAGCGGCACACGCTGGCCGTCGGCGGTAGCAACGAGAATGTTCCCGATCTGCTCGGGCGTCTCGCGGTACTGTGGTTGGAGACGCACGACGAGGTCGAACAGCCGTTCGCCCTGCGCCACCTGCGTCGCCGCCGCGCCGCCAACGGCAGCCTCGATCAGCCCGTTGATATCGGCGACGTTGATCCCGTACCGCGCGATCTTCGCGCGATCGATGTCGATCGTCAGGCTCGGCTGCCCGAGCTCCTGCACTACCGTCACATGCTTCACGCCCGCGACCTGGTCGAGCACGCGCTTCACGGCTCGACCCTTCTGCTCGAGGATCGCGAGATCGCTGCCGAAGACCTTCACATCGAGCGAGCTCTTGAGGCCAGTCTCCGCTTCATCGACCGCGTCTTCAGCCGGCTGCGTGAAGTTGAATGTGATGCCGGGAAAGACCTTGAGCTTTTCGCTTGCCGCCGCGATCAGCTCCGGCTTCGTGTGATATGCGCCATGCCACTCACTGTACGGCTTGAGCCCGACGTAGAACTCGGCGTTGAAGAATCCGGTGGGGTCGGTGCCGTCGTCCGGACGTCCGTGCTCCGAGCCCACGACGGTTACCTCCGGAAACGAACGAAGGATCTCGCGAATTTGCGGCACGATCTTCGACGACTCCTCGAACGAGATCGTGTACGGCATGGTCGCCCTCACCCACAACGCGCCTTCATCGAGGTGCGGCATGAACTCGGCGCCGATTCCCCGCGCCAGCAGGATCGAAACCCCGAACACCACGACGCCGGCGCCGATGGTCCACCATGGACGTTTGAGGGCCGGGGCGAGACCGCGTGCGTACTGCGCGCGAAGCCACTCGTAACCGGGGTTGCGACGCTCCCGCACCACGCCACGCAGGAACCACGCGCAGAGCACCGGCAGGAGCGTGAGCGCCGCGAGCCGCGCACCAACGAGCGCGAAGATCGTCGTGTCGGCCATCGGCTCGAACAGCTTGCCCGATGGGCCGGAGAGCACGTAGATCGGGAGGAAGCTCGCGATGACGACCGCGGACGCGTAAAAGATCGGCCGGTCCACCTCGGCCGCCGCCGCGATGATCGTGTGTAGCACGCCATGCACCTTCGATTCCGGTTCCGTGAGGCGGCGGTAGATGTTCTCGACCATGACGACGCCGCTGTCGACCAGAATGCCAAAATCGATCGCGCCGATCGAGAGCAGGTTGGCTGGAATGCCGCGCAAATCGAGGCAGATGAACGCGAAGAGGAGCGACAGCGGAATCGTCACCGCGACGATGAGCGCGGATCGGAACTCGTAGAGAAAGAAGATGAGCACGATGACGACGAGGACGATGCCGCGCAGCAGGTTGTCTTCGACGGTCCGCGTCGTCAGCTGAATGAGGTCGCTCCGGTCGTAGAACGGGCGGACCTTCACGTCCTTCGGCAGGATCTGCGTGTTGAGCTCCTCGGTCTTCGCCTGAATGCCCTTGAGGACTGTCTGGGCTTGCTCCCCGGTGCGGAGCTTGACCACGCCTTCCACGGCGTCGTTCTGGTTCTGGTACCCGAACTGCCCGAGGCGCGGTGCGGCGCCGATGACGACCTGCCCGATGTCCTTCACGAGCACCGGAGTGCCGTCGTGTACGGCGAGCACCACGTTGCCAATGTCTTCCGTCGTCACGACGCGACCGAGGCCGCGGACGTAGTAGAATTGCCCGCCCTCGGAGTAGAAGCCGCCACCCGCGTTGCCGTTGTTCGCATCGAGCGCGGTCGCGACGTCCTGTGCCGTGAGCCCCGCCCCGGCGAGCTTGCCGGGATCGATCAGCACCTGGTACTGCATCGTCTCGCCGCCTAACGACTCGAGGTCGGCGACGCCGGGCACCGACTTGTACGCGCGGTCGATCACCCAGTCCTGCAGGATGTGCAGGTCGCGTGCGGAACGGTCGGGGCTCTGCAGCACGTACCGATACACCAACCCCGACGGCGACGAGAGCGGTGACACACCCGCCGACACGCCAGGGGGCAGCTCGACGTCCGGAATTCGCTCGAACACCTGCTGACGCGCGAAGTAGTTGTCCGTTCCGTCGACGTAGGTGAGCGTGACATCCGAGAGCCCGTAGAGCGAGATGGAGCGCATCACCCGGAGGCCCGGGAGGCCGTTCATCTGCAGCTCCACCGGCGCCGTGATCAGCCGCTCCACCTCCTCCGCCGCGTGACCCGGCCACTGCGTGATGATCTCCACCATCGGTGGCGAGAGATCGGGATACGCGTCCACCGGCAACCTGCGGAACGACCACAGCCCGATCCCCACGATCGCCACGGCGCTGAGCGACACCAACAGACGCTGGCGAAGCGATGCGGCGACGATGCGGTTGACGATCGACGGACTCCGGGTCGCCTCCGCCGGCGCGTGTGTCACCTCGTGTTCCCACGCGTCGGACCGGATGCCGTCACGCACGCCGTCGCCGTCAGGCGACGGACTGCCAACGGGCGGCGTGATTCGCTCGCTCACTGCGTCTGCGCGAACTGCACGAACAGCGCGCCCTCGGAGATGATTCGCTCACCCGCCTCGAGCCCCGCCGTCACCTCGTAGCGATCACCGACGCGGGAACCGATCGTGATCTGGCGGCGGCCGAACGTGTTGGCGCTGGCGCCGGTCCTCTGCACGAACACGAACGGCAGGTTGTCGTCATCGCGCAGCACCGATGTCACGGGAACGAGCAGCCCATTCCGCTCGCGCGACCCGTGAATCGCGACCTGGACGTACATGTCCTTCTTGAGCAGGCGGCGCGTGTTGGGCACCAGGACCCGAACGGCGGTCGCCTTGGTGGCGGGATCCACCAGGGCGGAGATGTACGTGACCTTTCCCACGAACGGATTCGGCGAGGCGGGCGTCGTCACTTCCGCGCGATCGCCGATCTGTACCGATGCGAGGTCGGACTCGAACACGTTGGCCTGCACCCACATCGTCGCGAGGTCCGCGACGGTGAAGGCGGGTGTGGATCCCGCCTGCAACAGCTGCCCCGGGTTGATCAGTCGTTCGACCACGGTTCCACCGATCGGCGCGCGGATCGCGCCCTGAAGCTCGGGGATGTCTTTCCCATCACGCAGCGCGGCGATCGATGCCTCGTCCACGCCTAACGCACGGAGCTGCTGCAGCGCCGCGTCGCGATCCGCCCCGGCTGCGGCCGCATCCGTCTGGGCCTGCTCGAGGTCGCGCTTCGCGATCGCGTCGTTCTTCCACAGTTGCTCGTCCTGATCGGCGACCCGCTTCGCCTGCACGTACGCCGCCTGCGCCTTCCGGAAATCCGCGATCGTGGTGGCGAAGTCCGGCGACGACACGAGCGCCAGCGGCTGACCGCGGTGCACCTCCGCACCGACGTCCTCGAGAATCCGCATCACCGGGCCCGAAATGGGGGAGATCACCTGGGTCGAGACATCGGCATTGAACTGCACCGTGCCCGTCACCTGAATCGTCGGGCGGAAGCTGGTCCGCGTCACGGGCTCGACGTGAAGGCGCTCGAGCTGCTCGGACGGAACCACGATCGGACGAGCGCCGCTGGTGTCCCCCACCGACGCTCCCGCGGCAGCCGACTCGGACGACTTGCCGGACCGCGCCTCGTCCGCCTCCGCGCCTTTGCTGGTGCAGCCGCCTAACGTCATCGTGAGCGCGGTGACCGCCGCGGCCACGCCCCACGCCATGGTGTTACCGCGCATTGGAGCCTCCGCGGGAAGCCGAGAACGGCGCGCCGGTTGCTCGTTCGAGATCGGCGATCGCGTCGTTCGCCGCGGCCAGTGCCGCGGCATACTGGGTCTGTGCATCGAGCAGCGTCCGCTGCGCGTCGATCACCTCGAGCGCCGACGATCCGCCCAGCGTATAGCTCGTGGACGCGATCCGATACGCCTCACGCGCCGCTGGCACGAGCTGGTCCCGGAGGTAGATCGCCTGGCGCAGCGATGTGGACGCGGTCGCGTACGCGTTGCGCAGGTCTTCACCAACCTGCGCCGCCATGTCTCGGTATTGCGCGTCCAGCTCGTTCGCGCGATACCGCGCCTCCGCCACCTCGCCCTTCTGATGCTGCCAGAAGAAGATCGGAAGACTGAACGCGATGCCCGTCTCGTACTCGAACGGCTCACCGTTGAACTGACTTCGCGTGATGCTCAGGTCGACGTCAGGCAGCAGGTAGTGCTGCGCCAGCTTCTGCGACGCCCGCGCGCCGGCCTGCTCTGCCACGAGCCCGCGCAGCTCCGGCCGTCGCTGCATCGCGAGCGCTTCGAGATCTGCGAGCTCCGGCGGCGCCGACGGAATCGTCAGGCTGTCTGCCGCTTCGATCGAGGCGCCCAGCACCCTGCCAAGCATCCGGTTCAACGCCGCGCGCGCGTTGGCAACGCCACGTTCGTTCGCGATCAGGTCGTTCTCCGATTGCGCGAGCGCCACCTGCGCCTTGATCACGTCCAGCTTCGCCACGGTGCCGGCGTTGTAGCGCGCCTGCGTCTTGTCGAGGAAGTCCCGCGACAGCTTGCGCGCTTCCTCGAGGTCCTGGCGGTGCTTCAGCGACACGAGCAGCGAGTCGTATGCCTGGTTCGTCTGGAAGACGACGAGCTGTTTCTGCAGCGTGTACGACTCGTCGATGCTTCCCAGGTCGCCCTTCGCGGCCTTCCCTTGCAGGGCGATCTTCGTCGGGAACGGGATCGTGATACCGAGCGAGAAGTCCTTCTCGTTGCCCGAGGCCGGACGAAACGCCCCGGTCTGTCCGACGACGCTCGCACCGAACGACGGTTCCGGAAGTGCGTACGCCTGCGTCACGCGGGCCTGCGCCTGCGCCACCTGCGCACGAGCTACCGCGAGCGTCGGGTTTCGCGCGACCGCCTGCTTGATCGCCTCGTCGCGGGTGACGCGGAGAACCTGTGTCGTGGTATCGCGCCGCTGCGCGCTCGCCGTCACGCTCGTGACGAGCGAGACGACGGTCGCGCCAATCAGCGCACGGCTGACTCGTGCCGAGGAAGCAAGAGGAAAACGATGGTCCATGCCCATGCTCGTTTGACCGAAGGGAGCCGACGCGATGACAGTCCGTCACCGCATCGGGTCGGAGAACCGTGGGGTCTCGAGTCGCTCGGCCTAACGATTACGGGCGCCAGCCCGCTCGTCGTGCGGCGGGGCGGTGACGCTCGTCGGGCTGCCCGCAACCGCGGGCGCCGGAATCAGCCGAGCTGGCGAGGCGTGGGCGGGGCGCGGGCGGCGAGAGGGCTGCGGCGCTCGGTATCAGGCGGGACGAGGCGCGCCGCCGGAGGCGGCGCCACGAACCCGACGGCAACTCTGGGTGCAGGCGCCGGCAGTGGCGCCGTGCCGGTCAGGTGCCTGGCGATGCACGCCGAGCAGTACGCCTCGTCATGAACGTAGTGGCGTCGTTCGCTCGGCTGCTCGATATGTGCGCCCAGTCGGGACGGCGCGCGCGCCTCGGCAAACGGGACGACGGCCGAGACGAACAGCTGGACCAGACCGAGCAGCGCGAATGCCACAACCGCCGCCCGCGTTCGCGTGCGGACAGGCCGAGGCGCTCTCTCTGTTCGGTGAGTGGTCGAGGTCATTGGGGTAGCACTACAACCTACGGCGAGATTACGACAGGAACCAGCGAACCGTTGGAGCTCTGGGCCAGAACGTCCCCTCGGAGGATCTATGGCGCTAGCTTGACGCCGGTTAAAGCATCAGCTTGAGGCGCATGTATCGAGCGCGTCCGTTGCTAACGACTATCGTCCTCGCTGGGTTGGCCGCCTGCGGTCCCGGGGGACGCGAGCAGCCGGTGTTCAGGCTGCTGAGCCCGTCCCGAACCGGCATCACCTTCGCGAACACGATCACCACGAACGACTCGGTGAACGTGCAGAACGACGTCTATGTCTACAACGGCGCAGGCGTCGCCGTCGGGGACATCGACAACGACGGTCTGCCCGACGTCTTCTTCGCCGGCAACATGGTCTCGAGCCGCCTGTACCTGAACAAGGGGGACTTGCGGTTCGAGGACATCACGAAGCGGGCAGGTGTCGAGACTACCCGCTGGGCGACCGGCGTCACGATGGTCGACATCAACAATGACGGTTACCTGGACATCTACGTTTCGGTCTCGGGGCCGACCTGGTCGAAGCCGGACGAGCGCGCGAACGAGCTGTTCATCAACAATGGCGACCGAACATTCACGGAAGCCGCGGCCCGATACGGCATCGCCGACACGAGCTTCACCACGCACGCCGTGTTTCTGGACTACGACCGCGACGGGTGCCTCGACCTCTTACTGCTCAACAACTCGCCGGCGGACTTCTCCCGCGGTGAGGTCGTCCAGAGCCCGGTCATGGTGCGCGACTCGACGCCGGGCAGCTACAACCAGCTCTATCACAGCACCTGCGGCGGATCCTTCACGAACGTGTCGAAGCCGGCGGGCATCCTTCGCGATCCCGGGTACGGGCTGGGCGTCGTGGTGGCTGACCTGAACGTCGACGGCTGGCCGGACATCTACGTGTCGAACGACGGGACGCCTAACGACGTCGTCTACATCAACAACCGGGACGGCACGTTCACGAACAAGCGGGGAGCGTATCTCAAGCACGCGAGCTACGCGGGCATGGGCGTGGACATCGCCGACTTCAACGACGACGGGTGGCCCGACATCGTGCAGGCGGACATGATGCCGCGTGCGCTCAGCGGCCGCAAACGCACGAGCGGCTACATGACACCCATGCGTCTCCTGCGGTCCCGAAGCGCCGGGATCCGCGATGACTACTCCGTCAACTCGCTCCAGTTGAGCAACGGGGTCACGAAAGACGGGGACGTCATCTTCAGCGAGGTTGGTCGACTCGCCGGCGTCGCGCACACCGACTGGAGTTGGAGCGCACTGTTCGCGGACTTCGACAATGACGGGTACAAGGACATTTTCATCGGGAACGGCTACCCGAAGACGGTCAACGACCTGGATTACCAGACGGCAATGTTCACCGTCCGGCGAGGCAAGGGCATCGATTCGCGTCGCGTCGGGCTGGACCTTCTCGAGCGGCTGCCGACCTATGCGGAGTCCAACTACGTATTCCGGAACGACGGCCACTTAACCTTCACGGACAAGTCCGTGGCGTGGGGGCTCGCCCGTCCGAGCTTCTCGTACGGCGCGGCGTACGCGGACCTGAACAACGACGGCCGGCTGGATCTCGTCGTCAACAACATCGATGCGACCGCGTTCGTGTACGAGAACGTCGGCGGCGGGCCTAACGACGACGCGCATCACTGGCTGGCCGTCCGACTCGAAGGCGAAGCGCCCCGCCAGCGATCTGCCGGCCTCGGCGCGACGCTGGTGCTCACGGCCGGCGGGCGTAAGCAATACCTCTACGCAACGCCCTATCGTGGGTACATGTCCTCGGTGGACGACCGTCTTCACTTCGGCCTGGGGCGCGCGCGCCGCGTGGATACGCTCGACGTTACGTGGCCCGACGGGCGTCACCAGGTCCTGACGAACCTCAATGCCGACCGGCTGATCGTCGTCAGGCAGCAGGACGCCACCGGAAAGCGCGAGGGCGGCCTCGCGCCACCGCCGACCGAGCGACGCGTGTTCGAGCCGGTCGAGGCGAGCGCCGCCCTGGCATACGAGCATCGCGCGAGCTCGTTCATGGACTACAGCGTCCAGCCGCTCATCCCGTATCAGCTGTCCCACCACGGTCCGCCGCTCGCCGTCGGTGACGTCGATGGTGACGGCCGGGAAGACGTCTACGTGGGCGGCGGCTCGGGGGTGGCCGGGCAGCTCTTCGTGCAGCGAAAGAACGGTGGTGGGTTCGCCGTGTCGGGACCGTCGCAGCCCTGGGCAGCCGATACGGTCTACGAGGATTGGGGCGCACTGTTCTTCGACGCGAACGGTGACGGGAGGCCTGACCTGTACGTGGCGAGCGGCGGCTACCAACTCGGCCCGAGCTCGCGGCTTCTGCAGGATCGCCTCTACATCAATCGCGGCGATGGCCGGTTCGTGAGAGACACCGCGGCGCTGCCGGTGATGCTCACGAGCACGGCCGCGGTGCGCGCGGGCGATTTCAATGGCGATGGACGACCGGACCTGTTCGTCGGCGGGCGCCTGACGCCACGGAGCTATCCGACTCCCACGCGAAGCTACATCCTGCGCAACGATGGCGGCCGCTTCACCGACGTGACGGCCGAGCTGCTGCCGGAGCTCGTGCAACCGGGCGGCATGGTCACCGACGCGGTGTGGGTCGACTTCGACGGCGATGGCAAGCTCGATCTCGTCACGGCGGGGGAGTGGATGCCGATCCAGTTCTATCACAACGAGGGGACGCGCTTCGTGAATGTGACGGGATCCACCGGCCTTCCGGCACTCCGGGGTTGGTGGTTCAGCCTCGCGGTCGGAGACTTCGACAACGATGGTCGCCCCGACCTCGTGGCCGGGAATCTTGGCTTGAACTACACGTATACGACGGGGAAGGATGGAAGGTTCGGCGTCTACGCGGCCGACTTCGCTCAGCACCGCACGACGGACGTCATCCTCACGCAGGAGATCGGCGGGACGGAGTACCCGTTTGCCGGGCTCGCGTCGTTAGGCTCGGAGATCACGCTGATCGGGTCGCGGTACCAAACGTACGGGTCGTTCGCGACGGTGTCGGTCCGCGAGGCGTTCGGCCAGGCCGCGCTGCAGAACGCGCTGCACTATCAGACCGACACCTTCGCGAGCATGTACCTGCATAACGACGGGAATGGAAAATTCTCCGCTTCGCCGTTGCCGAGCCTCGCGCAGATCGCGCCGGTCAAGGCGATCGTTCCCACCGACGTCGACGGTGACGGCCACCTCGACCTGATCGTGGCGGGCAACATCTACGACTCCGAGGCGAATACGCCGAGGGCGGATGCCGGAAACGGGGTGTGGCTGAGAGGCGACGGCAAGGGCGGCTTCTCGGCCGTTCGGCCGAGCGAGAGCGGGTTCCTGGCTCCGCTCGACGTCGACGGGCTCGCGCTGGTGAACACACGGGCCGGGAGGTTGGTGCTCGTCGCCAACACCGGTGACTCGCTTCAGGCATTCGGCCTCCGCCAGACCCGGAGTCAGAGTCCCTAACAAGCGGATCCCCCGACGACCGAGACATTGTTTCTGGAGACAAGCTCTCTCTGGGAACTGCGATGAAAATGCTTGCCTAACGAGGATGCCTGTCATGGCGCCGACGCTGAAACAAACGAAAGCTGGGTGACCCGGTTGGGTCACCCAGCCACCAACAACTGACCAGCTACCAGTCCGTCGTGCCTACCAGCCTGGGTTCTGCACCAGCGTGTTCTGTCCGTTTGCCTTGCTCAACTCGATCTGAATCGCCGGGATCGGGTAGTACCGATGGCGCTGTGAGAAAGTTTCCGCGTTCCCCAACTGCGCGCGACGGGTCTTCTCGACCGCTATGTAGTCATTGAGCGTCTGTTCGGCGATGCCCCAGCGACGGAGGTCAAAGAACCGCTGGCCCTCCATCGCGAGCTCGAGGCGGCGCTCCGCACGAACGCGATCCCGCGCTTCTGCCTGACTCCACGGCGTGTTGTACGTGCCAACGCGGTACGTCGCCCACGTGATGCTCGGATCGTTGATGGGAACGGCGATGAGCGCACGATTCGCAGTGCCTGACGCGTCGACCCCGGGGCCCTGGGCCGTCACGCCAGCCCGGGTCCGGATCTGGTTGACAATCGTTCTCGCGTTCTCCGGCGACCCCGCCTCGACCTCCGCTTCAGCGAGCAGCAACAGGAGATCTGCATAGCGGAAGATGTGAATGTTCACGGAGTTCAGCTGCGTTGGCACCCACCCGACGCTGCTCTCCGCGCCACTCGTTTTCTCGTGCGCGTTCTTCTTCGGGCTGTAGGTGCCACCGTAGGCTGGGGCCCTGATCCAGCTTGCCGCGTGCTTACCCCAATCCTTGTACGGCACGCCATCGCGCCCGACGGTCCAGTCGAGACGAGGATCGACCGGAACGGTGTTGTTCGCGGCGGTGAAGTTGGCGCTGCTGGAGTTCCAGGTCGGATCCGACAATGCCAGCGGAAGTCCGTTCGCGTCGACGCGGAAATAGTTCACCAGGTTCTGCGACGGCTGGTGGAAGCCGCAGCAGCCGAACGGGCTGCCGGAATGCGGGTGGCTCAGACGCTCGCCGTAGTTCGCGTTGTTCCCGTTGGTCTCGCCGTCGTTCGCGGAAGCCTGGTAGGCAAAGATCGTTTCCTTGCCGTTCGCTTCGTCCGAATAACCCGTCCAGACCTTGTCGAAGGACGTTTCCAGCGCGTAGGGACCGGCCGTTTGCACCTCGCGCAACGTCGTCAAGGCGTCGGCGAACTGGCCGGCATACACCTGAAGGCGGCCCTTGTAGGCCTTGGCTGTCCACTGGTCCGCTCGTCCCTTCTGTCCATTTCGCGGACTGGTCGGCAACAGCCCGATCGCTTCGTCGAGATCCTTCAGAATCTCCGTCACGACCGCGTCGGACTGCAGATTGGGCTTCTTGAAATCCGTATCATCCTCGCGGTAATACGGAACGTTGCCCCACATCCGCCACGCCTCGAAGTGATAATGGGCTCTGAGGAATATCGCTTCGCCGCGAATGCCTGTGGCGGTCTCGTCATCGATCTCGCCGGGCTTCGTGTCCTGAACCTGTTTGAGCAGTCGCAAGGTCGCGTTGGCGCGGTTCACGCCTTCGTAAACCCCGCGCCACTTGGTGTTCAGGTACCCCTCGGCGTTCCCTGTCGCCCAGTGGAACTGTTCGATGTCATCAATAGGCGGCTGGTCGGTCGCCTCGGACCCCTTGTAGGCGTCGTCGCTCGTGACGCTGCCCCACACCCAGTTGCTGGCGGCGCATCCCCAGTCGGGTTGAAACTGGCTCGTGCAGTCCAGAATCCGGTATGCGGAAAGCAGACTGCCTTCGACCCCTGCCTTGTTCAGGAGCGTGTTCTGGTCCAGCGTCCCCAGCGGCTCGGACGCCTTCTCCAGGAAATCCTTGCACCCCCATCCGGCTGCAACGGTGGCCATGAGACTCACCGCGAAGACCAGCGGGTGCTGCTTTACGATTTTCATCGTGTCCCCTTCCTTCGCAAAGTGAGAGTGGTCAGAACGAGGTCACCAAACCGATGCTGAACATCCGATTGCTCGGATACGAGCCACGATCGACGCCCCGATACTGATCGCGAACGTCGCCGGCAGCCTGCGTGATGTTCGCCGCCGGCAGCGCGGGATCGAGCCCATCGTAACCAGTGATGGTGAAGAGGTTCTCGGCCTGCAGGTACACGCGCGTCGCGTTCAGGAATCGGATGTACTTCGAGGGGACGTTGTATCCGAGCTGAATGCTCCGCAGCCTCACGTACGAGCCGTCCTCGACGTAGTAGCTCGAGATGGCGCTGCTGTACGTGTCGCTCACATCGAGTTGCGGGTACTTCGCATTCGGGTTGTCCGGTGTCCACGACTTGGCGAGCAGGTCCTTCTTGACGTTCGTCGAGAATTCCCGGAAAACGTAGAACTCCTTCTGGTTCTCGAAGATGTCGTTGCCGAACGACCCGAACACGGTGGCGGTGATGTCCCAGGCACCGCGGTAGAAGCCGACATCCAGCCCACCCGTGAAATCCGGATGCGGGCTGCCGATGATCGTGCGGTCGGCCAGCGTGATCTGACCGTCGCCGTTCACATCCCTGAACTTGATGCGGCCGGGTTTGGCACCATCCTGCGTCGCGTGGGCGGCGACGTCGGCATCGTCCCTGAAGAAGCCATCTGCCTTGTACCCGTAGAAGGCTCCGATCGGCTGGCCTATCTGGTTGATGACCTGGTTGCCGAAGCGTGTGGAGATTGGGCCGTAGAAGAAGGTCGCGTCGCCGTCGATCTCCTCGATCTTGTTCTTGTAGTGGCTTCCGTTGAAGTTCACGGACCACGACGTCGACCTGTGCCCGATGGAGAAGTCGATGCCGGTGTTCTTCATTTTGCCGATGTTGATATACGCCGGATCGGCGAGGCCGGCGGTGGCCGGGTTTTGCGGAGCGAAGAGCAGGTTGTTCGTCTTCCGCTGGTACACATCCACCACCAGGTCCACCTTGCCGCCGAAGAGCGTGACGTCCGCGCCCGCGTTGATCGAGTTGTTCTCTTCCCACTTGAGATCCGGGTTGCCCAGCGACTGCAGCCGGTACCCGGCCACGATGCTGCTGTTGCTTCCGTTGATATCGTAGTAGGTGTCACCGCGATCGCCGTTGTACTGCGCGACAATGCGCCCCGACGGGATCGACTGGTTACCGGTGATGCCCCACCCGAACCGCAGCATGAGGTCCGAGAATGTCTTGTTGTCTCTGAGGAACCCCTCCTGGGACATTCTCCACCCGAGGCCCACGGCCGGGAACGTTCCCCACCGGTGATCCGGACCCAGGTTCGAGGAACCGTCCTGTCGCAGCGTGAACGTCGCGATGTACTTGTTCGCGTAGTTGTAGTCGGCCTTTCCAAAGAACGACAGAAGCGCGTTCTGGCCGCCCGTGCTGAAGACCTGCTTCGTCGACGCATCGCACAGCACATCCGACAGGTACCTGGAGTTCACGTCCGTGTTGATGTAGCCGCTACACGAGCCCTGGATGAATCGGTTGGTGCTCTTGCTGACCTCCTGGCCCACGAGCACCGAGACGCCGTGCTTGTCGAAGTTCTGGATGTACTTGAGTGTGTTGCTCCACGCCCAGTCTCTGACGTCGTTGTCGTTCTCGAAATTGCTGTTTGTGGTCTGCGGCTCGGAGTTCTCCGGGAGGATCGGACTGAACTGCGAGTAGGCACCCTGCACCCTGTTGAAGCCGACCCGCGTGCGGAGCGCGAGCTTCGAGTTGATGTCGTAGCCGGCAAACAGAGACCCGAAGATGCGGTCGTTCTTCGAGATGTCGTCCTTGTGCGCGAAGGCGAACTTGAGCGGATTGCTCTGGTTGCCGAGGCTGACCGCCTTGCCCGCGGCGAAGTTGCCGGCGATGTCACGCACCGGCACAATGGGCTGCATCAGGATGTTCTTGCCCAGGATTCCATCTTCGGCGTAGCCGCCGGGATCATCCGGTAACCCGCCGTTGTGTCGATCGGTGGAAACCGCGAGGTTCTCGCCAAAGCTCCACTTCCGCCGCTGGAAGTTCGTGTTGACGCGAAGACTGCCGCGCTGAAAACGATTGTACTTGGCCGTGCCGTTCTGGTCGAAATAGTTGGCCGACACCAGGTATGCGTTGTCAGAGCTGCCGCCGGCGACGTCCACGTTGTAGTCGCCGACGTACGCCGGTCCGAACACCTCCTTCCACCAGTTCGTGCCCGCGCTGCTCGGCATGATCAGGTTGTCGGGATAGGAATACGTCGACGGGTCGACGTTCGAGCAGACGCCCGCCGCGTCGTCCGGTCCGCAGTTGTTCGGCCAGATGTACTTCGGGATGGTTGGACTGCTCGGGTCCCCGTAGATGTTGGTCGGGACGGGTTGCCCGGCGTTCTCGTAGCTCTTCTTGAAGACCTGGTAGTAAGCGTTCGCGTCGGTCAAGAGCATGTCGTCATAGCCCCTGGTCGGCGAGGCGATACCGCTCCGTATTCGCACGGTGGTCCTCGGCGGGCCACTCGTTCCGCGCTTCGTCGTCTCGATGATCACGACGCCGTTGCTGGCTCGCGCACCGTAGATCGATGCCGCGGACGCGTCCTTCAGCACCTGAATCGACTGGATGTCGTTAGGGTTGAGCCAGTTGATGTAGGAGTCCTGAAGTGCGACGCCGTCGACGATGTAGAGCGGGTCGTTGTTCTGGAACGAGCTCACACCGCGGATTCGCACGGTGCTGCGCGAACCGGGCGAGCCGCTCGCGTCCACCGTCACACCCGGAACCGCGGCGTCGAGACGCTGAAGGACACTGGCACCCGTGCGCTTCTGGACTTGCTCCACGTTGACGCCGGAGACGGCGCCGGTGATCTCGCTCCGCTTCTGCGATTCCGAGTAGGCGGTAACGACCACTTCCTCGAGGAACGAAATCCGCTCGAGCGTGATGTCGACCGTCGTGCGGCCGCCGATGGAAGCCTTACCAGGCTTCTGGCCGATGAGCGTGAACGTCAGCTCGCCGTTCGCCGGCGCGAGGATCGTGTATTTCCCGTACTGGTTCGTCGTCGCCGTTGCGTCGCCGCCCGTGACACGTACCGTCACGCCGCGCAGTGGGAAACCGCTCTTCTCGGTCACGGTCCCACTGACGGAAATCTCCTGGCTCAACGCAGTCCCGCGTACCGCTCCCAACAACACCAACGCCATCAGGAAACTCAGGCCCACCGCCCACAGGCGGTGAGGACGGCGGTGCGGAAAAGAATGCTTACCCAGCATCGTCTCCATAGCGCTCCTCCAATAGGGCTCCTGCGTGGTCATCCCTCGGGCCGCCTCATGGCCTTCAGGCCTTGCATCTCGATCAGCTGCCGGTACGTGATCAGTTGCACGTGGTGGTTTTTTAGCGCCTCGCTGAATCTGGGTGAAGTCACTGCGTCGAGCTCCCCCTGCCGATTCTTGCTCATGTCGGCGAGCCCGCCATCGGTATTCATATCGAGCAGCGCGCCGAGCTCCGGGCCGTCGATCCCCACGTGGGTGACGACGAGATTGAACGTCGGCGTGAGACGCCCGACCATGGCGACGAGACTGTCGGTCTTGTCGGCGGGCACGGCACGGTATTGTGGGTCGTATTCCGGCTCCCCGAAGTACGTCGACATGCCGAACCGGAACTCGCGCGCGAGTCGCTCGGTGATCTCACGGAACTCGGGGTATCGAGTCACCGTGCCCATGTGAAAGTCGACGTAGTCGATCCGGAGGCCGCTCTTTTTGGCGCGGTCGATCTGAGCCCGCAGCTCACTCTCGACCTGCTTGAGGTCGGGGTGGTTCTGGTAGAGTGCCTCCGATGACGGAAAGAAGTATCCGTCGGCATCGACCAGCGTCGGCACGGCGGTGCGCCCCAGCACCGGGCCCCAGCGATAGTTCTTCCACTCCGAGTTGAGCGTGAGATGAATGCCGACCGCGACGTCGGGGTGTCGCTTCAGCATCTCGACCGTCTCCTGGTACCACGGCGTCGGGAACATGACGGAGACGGAGACCGGCATGCCGGTCTGGATGAGCCGCTCGAGCGCCATGTTGACGCTATGGCTCATCCCGGCGTCGTCGCTGCGGATGATCAGGTAGACCTGATTGGGCGCAGGCGCAGGCGACGGCCGCCCGGTCTGACCCGTGAGGGTCTCCGAGCACACCAACGACGAGCTACTCAGCACCGCCAAGCCAAGAAGCAGCCGCGTACGATCCTCCCGAGCGAGGGGAGAGAACCGCGTGCAATTGTCCCAACAGGGACCCTGGCCACCGGCCCGGTCGTCGACGGGGGTCCGGAGGCCAGACCTTCATAACTGCTGACCGGCGGGGTTGTCAAGAACCTGCAAATCGGGAGTAACCCGCTGCCCTTTCAGGGGTTCGGCGGCGTCGGCGCGATTGGCTGCTTCTCACGCGCACTGGCGGTCGCCCTGGGTGACGGTCCGGTCCGGCCCGCCAGGTACGGTCATCGCGGTGCCTAACGAGCCATGACCGGACCGTGGCAGCCACCCGGCGCTTACGCCGGCGTCGCGCGGGTAGCTTTCTCCGGGCTGGACGGCTCGCAATTGACGACCGGCACGAGCGCGGCGTCCTTAAGAAAAAGGATGGGACGCCTACCGACCGGCACCCCGCAACCACGACTCCTTCAACGTTAGGTTATGCCGACGTACCGAGCTCCGCTCGCCGACATCCGTTTCGTTCTCGAGGACCTGCTCGACGTCAGCCAGCTCGCAGCATTCCCGGGCTACGCCGATGCGACGCCCGACGTGCTCATTGCCGTCATCGAGGAAGCCGCCAAGCTCTGTGAGGACGTGCTCGCGCCGCTCAACCAGCCGGGCGACGCCGAAGGCTGCCACTACGAGCACGGCGCGGTGCGCACGCCACGCGGATTTCGCGAGGCGTACCGCGCATTCATCCAGGGCGGGTGGCCGGCGATGGTCGCCCCGCCGGAGTTCGGGGGCCAGGGACTGCCGAAGATCGCGCACGTCGTGCTCGATGAGCTGCTGTGCGCGGCAAACCTGTCGTTCAGCATGTACCCGCTGCTCGGGCATGGCGCGGTGGGCGCGCTCGAGCGCTGGGGTGACGAGGAGCTGAAGCGGCGCTTTCTCCCGAAGCTCGTCGACGGGTCATGGGCGGGCACCATGTGCCTCACCGAGCCCCACGCCGGCACCGACCTCGGGATGATTCGCACCCGCGCCGTCCCCGCAGGCGACGGCGCCTACCTCCTCACCGGCACGAAGATCTTCATCTCGGCCGGCGAGCACGATCTCACCGACAACATCATCCACCTCGTGCTCGCCCGGCTGCCGGATGCGCCGGCGGGCACGAAAGGGATCAGCCTGTTTCTCGTGCCGAAGCGCCTTCCTACCGACGAGGGGGAGGCTGGGTCGCCTAACGCCGTGACCTGCGGCTCGATCGAGCACAAGATGGGGATTCGAGCGAACGCGACGTGCGTCATGAACTTCGACAACGCGCGCGGCTGGCTCGTGGGCGAGCCACACAAGGGCATGCGCGCGATGTTCACCATGATGAACGGCGCGCGACTTGGCGTCGGCATGCAGGGGCTCGGCCTCGCCGAGGTGAGCTACCAGAACGCCGTCGCATACGCCCGGGAGCGGCTGCAGGGCCGGTCGATGCGCGGCCCCGCGATGCCTAACGCAGAGGCGGACCCGATCATCGTGCATCCCGACGTGCGGCGAATGCTGATGACGATGAAGGCGCACGTCGAGGGGATGCGCGCGCTGACGTACTGGGTCGGCTCGCTGATCGATGTGGAGGAGCGCCACCCGGATGCCGCCCGTCGCGAGGAGGCCGCGGACCTCGTGGCTCTCATGACACCGGTCATCAAGGCGTTCTGCACCGACACGGGGTTCGAGACGGCGAACCTCGCCCTGCAATGCTTCGGGGGACACGGGTACATCCGCGAATACGGGATGGAGCAGTTCGTTCGCGATGCCCGGATCGCCCAGATCTACGAGGGCACCAACGGCGTGCAGGCGATGGATCTCCTCGGGCGCAAAGTGCCCGAGGGAAACGGGCGCCTGATCGCGCGGTTCGTTGCGATCGCCGAACGCGACCTCACGGCGATGGCGGAGCAGCCCGCGCTGGTCCCGATCGCGCAGCGCGTGCGGGAGGCGGTCGGGCTCCTCGAGCGTGTCACCGGGACGACCATGGCGCGCGCGGCGAACAACCCGGATGAGATCGGCGCAGTGGCAGCGGAGTATCTCCGCCTGTTCGGGCTCGTCGCGGTCGGCTGGATGTGGGCGCGCATGGCACGCATCGGCGAGTCGAAGGCGGGCTCCGGCGGCGTCGCCGCGTCGAAGCGCTCGACGGCGGAATTCTTCGTCACGAAGCTGTTGCCCGAGACGCAGTCGCTCGCCGCGCGCATCGACGCGGGCGCCGCGCCCGTAATGGCACTCGACGCGACGGCATTCTAGTTGCGCGCCCTCGCTGCCGAATTGCACCAGCAAGGAGAAAGCTCATGTCCGAGACAAAACGAATTGCGCGCGACCAGCTCACCCGATACTTCGATGCGTTCAGCAAGAAGTTCCTGATGCCCGATTCGCCCGGGGCGGCGGATGTCGAAGTCGTTGGAGCAGATGTAGGAGACCAGGCGGTGGCAAACCGGG